>JAIFKN010000120.1 GCA_020049615.1 bacterium
TGTTGAGCACGACCTGGAACTCCGACTTGTTGTCGAAGGGCAGCATCTTCACCTGCACCAGGCCGGCCGGCACCAGCAGCATGGCCAGGACGAGGGCGGCGCTGGTGCCGCCGACGATGCCCCAGCGCCACGGGCCGGACGACAGCATGCGGTGCATCAGCCAGCGGTAGAAGCGCGGGATGCGGCCCTCAGGACGCTCGCCGTGGTCGTGCGCGGCCGGCTTGAGGATCCGGACCGCCGCCCACGGCGTGACGATGAACGCCACCAGCAGCGAGAAGATCATCGCCGCGCTGGCGCCGACCGGGATCGGTCGCATGTACGGGCCCATCAGGCCGCCGACCATGGCCATCGGCAGGATCGCGGCGATCACCGCGATGGTCGCCAGGATGGTCGGATTGCCGACCTCGGCGACCGCTTCGACCGCGATGTCGGCCAGTGATTTGCCGTGCGAGTCCTTGAGTCCGACACGACGATAGATGTTCTCCACGACCACGATCGCGTCGTCGACCAGGATGCCGATCGAGAAGATCAGCGCGAACAGAGTGATGCGGTTGAGGGTGTAGCCCCACAGATAGAGGACGAGCAGGGTCAGGGCCAGCGTCGCCGGGATGGCGATGGCGACGACCAGCGAGGCGCGCCAGCCGAGCAGGAAGAGGATGAGCATGTGCAGCAGCAGCTCGTTGGACTTGTGCGCCGAGGTCTCGCCGTAGTCGCGGGTCACGCTGATGGCGAGGTCGGCGGGGATCACGCGGCCCTTGAGCGCTTCGACCTCCTTGAGCACTGCGTGGCTGACGTCGATGGCATTGGCGCCCGGGCGCTTGGCGATCGACAGGGTGACGGAGGGCTCCTCGCCCGCACTGTCGCCGAAGAACGTGTAGGTGGTCGGATCGGCGGTGCCGTCGCTGACCGTGGCGACATCGCGCAGGAAGATCGGCCGGCCCTCGCTGGCCCCGACCACCACCGCGCCGACGTCGCGGGCGTCATGCAGGAAGTCACCGGTCTCGACCAGCACCGCCTGGTCGCCGCCGATGAGCCGCCCAGCCTGCTCGGCGCTGTTCGCCGCCTGCAGCGCGCCGGCGACGTCCTGCGCCGCCAGGCCGCGCGAAGCGAGCAGCTGCGGGTCGAGCTGCACGCGGATGCGACGATGCGCGCCGCCGATCAGCGTGGTCTCGGCGACCTGCGGCACGCGCTTCACCGCCGTCTCGAGCTCGAGCGCGGCGCGGCGCAGGGTGAGGTGGTCGTAGACCCGGCTGTGCAGGGTCAGGGCGAGGATCGGCACATCGTCGATCGAGCGGGGCTTGATCAGCGGCGTGGTCGCGCCCTGCGGGATGCGGTCGAAGTTGGTCTGCAGCTTCTGGTTGAGGCGGACCAGACTCTTCTCGACGTCCTCGCCGACCTTGAAGCGCACGATGGTCATGGCCTTCCCGGCCATGGCGGTGGAGTAGACGTACTCGACGCCCTGGATCTCCCACAGCAGCTGCTCCATCGGGCGGACCACGCGTTCCTCGACCTCCTTGGCCGCGGCGCCGGGCATGCCGACCATGACGTCGACCATCGGCACCTGGATCTGCGGCTCCTCCTCGCGCGGCAGCAGGGCGACGGCCATCGCGCCGAGCAGGATGCTGGCGATGACCAGCAGCGGGGTCAGCTTGGAGTTGACGAAGGAGTGGGCGATGCCGCCGGAGGGTCCGAGGTTCATGATCGGCCTTTCAGCCAAAAATCGAGACTTCGATTCACAGGAGACACAGAGGCACAGAGGTTCGAAAGAGAGGGAGATCGAAGGAAAGGCATTGCCTCGCCTCCTTCGGGCCTCTGTGTCTCTGTGCCTCCTGTGAATTCGAAAGCGTGTATCAGGCTCATCGGACCGTCACGGGCTGGCCGTCGCGGAGCGCGTCGGCGCCATCGACCACCACCGTCTCGTCGGGTTTCAGACCGGCGCGGACCGCGGTGCTGGCGCCGTCGCTGCCGCCGAGCCGCACCAGGCGCAGGCGGGCGATGCCGTCCTGGACCACGAACAGCGCGTCGAGCTGACCGCGGCGGACGATGGCGCTCGATGGCACGCTCAGCTGGCGGCCCTCGCTGACCGGGATGGTGACGCGGCCGAACTGGCCGGAGCGTAGACCCTTCGCCTCGGCCGGCAGGGCGAGCTTGACCAGCACGGTGCGGCTGACCGGATCGGCGGCCGGGGTGACCTCGACCACGGCGGCCTCCTGGTCGAGCGCCGCGATCTGCACACGCAGCTGCGTGCCTACGACCACGCGGGCGGCGAGCGATTCGGGAATCTCCACCTCCAGGCGCAGCGAGGCGGGATCCTCGAGGTCGATCACCGCCCGACCCGGCTGGAGCAGATCGCCGAGTTCGACGTGCTTGCGCACCACCACGCCGGCGAAGGGGGCGGTGATGCGGGTGTAGCCGACCATGATCCCGGCCTCGGCGGCGGCGGCGGCCGAGCCGGCGGCACGGGCCTGGGCGGCGTCGAAGTCGGCCTTGGTCGTCGACTGCTTCTCGAACAGCAGCTTGGCGCGCTCGAAGTCGGCGGCGGCCTGCGCCGCCAGCGCCTGGGCCTGGTCGCGCTTGGCCGCGATCTCGAGGGCGTCGATCTCGACCAGCACGGCGCCGGCGGCGACCGTGGTGCCGGGGGTGGCGGTGATGCGCCCGACCACGCCCTGCACCCGCGCCATCAGCGTCGCGGCGCTGGCGGCCTTGACCGTGCCGGGCAGGACCTCGACCGAGCCGTGCTCGGCCAGGGCGGCGACCGCGGTGGCGACGCTGGCGGCGGGCAGCGGTTTGGCGGCCTGGGTCTGGGGACCGGTGCCGCAGCCGGCGAGTACGAGCGCGACGACGGGGATCACAGCGAGCTTCATGGCGGGTTCCTGTCGGACGGATGCGAGGGCAGAATGAAGAGGCCGTAGTACTACTGCAAGTCAGCTATGGTCCTGCGATGAGGCAACGGCGTCACGGGCGCGAGCAGACCGCGCCGCCCTCACGCAGGCCCATCTTGCGGAAGAGCCACTCCGGCGGGCAGAAGCCGGTGAACGAGGACTGGATCAGGTTGGCGCCGATGAAGACGGTGAACCAGATGAAGTTCGGGTGCACCCAGTAGGTCAGGGCGACGCTGAGCAGGACCATGAGGCCGGCAAGCAGGCGGATGGCGCGTTCGATGGTCATGGGGAGAAATCCTGAGGGGTCCGGAGCATTGCACATCACGTGCCAGAGTCGAAACATCTTCGTAACCCGTTTTATGTAAGCTCGTTGAACGATATTGGCTGGGTCAGAGGCGTAGTCATAGGATGCATGATTGCAACACGATGCGCTCTTGTTGATGCTTAATTACAACAGCATTGAGGCGCGCAAGGCTGAGTCCAAGGCCCAGGCAAGGACTTACGAGCTGCGACGCATTGGCACAACCGGCGCAATGTACCCGACGCAACTGAACCGCATCAACACTCCGGAGCCCATCATGCTCGACTTCAACCGCGATGTCATCGAAGCCAGCCACCGCCAGCCGGTGCTGGTCGACTTCTACGCCACCTGGTGCGGCCCGTGCAAGATGCTCGCGCCGGTGCTCGACGAGGTGGTCAAGTCGGCCGCCGGACCGCTCAAGCTGGTCAAGGTCGACACCGACGCCAACCAGGACCTGGCGGTCAGCGCCGGCGTCTCGGGCATCCCCGACGTGCGCCTGTTCATCGGCGGCAAGCAGGTCGGCGCCTTCACCGGCTTCCGCCCGAAGCCGGCGGTCGAGCAGTTCGTGCGCGACCGCCTCGCGCTGAGCAAGGCCTGAGCATGCGCAGCATCGGCGTCCGCCAGCTGCATGAGGTTGTGCGGTCGCGTGCGGCCGTCGATCTCATCGACGTCCGCACCGGCTTCGAGTTCCGTGCCGGCCATGCCGTCGGCGCGCGCCATGTCCCGCTCGGATCCCTCGATCCGGCGCAGGTCTTGGCCGAGCGGACGGCCGGTCCGGACGAGCCGATCTACCTCATCTGCGCCTCGGGGGCGCGTTCGGGCGCCGCCTGCGAGGCCTTCCGCCGGGCCGGCTTCGCCCACGCGGTCAACGTCGAGGGCGGCACCGGGGCGTGGCGCCGGGCCGACCTGCCGATGGAACGCGATCCGCAGGCGGCCTCGCTGAACCTCGTCCGGCAGGTCGCCATCTACGCCCTGGTCGGTGCCATCGTGCTGTTCCTCATGCCCTGCTCGCCCTTTGCGGTGTGGGGCACGGCGTACTGCCCAACGCGGCCTGATGCTGCCGCTGCTGCCGCCGCTGCCGCCGCCCCTTCATCCGGGGCGATCGACTTCGAGCGCGACGTCGTCGCCGCCAGCGCCCAGGTCCCGGTGCTGGTCGACTTCCACGCCACCTGGTGCCCGCCATGCAAGGCGCTGGCGCCGGAGATCGCGGCCGTGCAGCTGGAGCGCGGCGACAAGCTGCGGGTGGTGCAGATCGATGTCGACCGCGAACCCGAGATCGCCCGGCGCCACGGCGTCGAGGGCATCCCCGACGTGCGCCTGTTCGTCGCCGGCCGCGAGGCGGTCCGCTTCACCGGCTTCCGCAACCGGGCCGACATCGCGGCGTGGATCGACACCGCCACCGCGGTGCAGCGCTGACATGCTGTACGACGCCCTGCTCATCGCCGGCTTCATCCTGATCTGGCTGCTGCTCGCCCCGTGCTCGCCGATCTCACTGTGGCGACGCGGCTCCTGCGCCTGGAAGCCGAAGCCGCCGGCCGACGAACCTCCATCGAAACCCTGAGGAATCATCATGCCCTCCCGCACCATCATCGTCGGCGGCGTCGCCGGCGGAGCCTCCTGCGCCGCACGCCTGCGTCGGCTCGACGAACAGGCCGAGATCGTGGTCTACGAACGTGGCCACTACGTCTCCTTCGCCAACTGCGGCCTGCCCTATCACGTCGGCGGGGTGATCGCCGAGGAGGCCAGCCTGCTGGTCGCGACGCCCAAGCTGCTGCACGACCGCTTCCGCATCACCGTCAAGGTGCGCCATGAGGTCGTCGCAATCGATCGCGCGGCGCAGACGGTGCGGGTGCGCGATCTCGAGACCGGCACGGAGTCGAGCGACCGCTACGACCACCTGGTCCTGTCGCCCGGGGCCAACGCCATCATCCCGCCGATCCCCGGCGTCGATCTGCCGGGCGTGTTCGTCATGCGCACGGTGCCGGATGCGCGCACCGTCCGCGCCTGGATCGCAGCCCACCAAGCGACCCGCGCCCTGGTCGTCGGTGGCGGCTTCATCGGCCTGGAGATGGCCGAGAATCTGCGCCACATCGGCCTCGCCGTCACCCTGGTCGAGAAGGCCGACCAGGTGATGCCGCCGCTCGATCCCGAGATGGCCGCGCCGGTGCGGGTCCGCCTCGAGGAGCGCGGCGTGCAGGTCGTGCTGGGCGATGCCGCCAGCGCCATCCGCAGCGAGGCTGGCGCCCTGCGCGTCGCCACCGAACGCGGCAACGAGATCGTCACCGACCTGGTCATCCTCGCCATCGGCGTGCGTCCCGAGACCACGCTGGCGAAGCAGGCCGGACTGGAACTGGGCCCGCGCGGCGGCTTCAAGGTCGATGCGCAGATGCGCACCAGCGACCCGCGCATCCTCGCGGTGGGCGACGCGGTCGAGGTCACCGACCTCACCACCGGCACGCCGGCGCTGATCCCGCTCGCCGGCCCGGCGAACCGCCAGGGCCGCCTCGCCGCCGAGATCATCAGCGGCCGGCAAGGCGCCTTCCGCGGCGTGCAGGGTACGGCGGTGTGTGGCGTCTTCGGCCTGACCGTGGCGATGACCGGCGCCAGCGAGAAGTCGCTCAAGCGCGCTGGCGCCCCGGCGGCCTGCGTCGTCCGCCTGCACCCGGCCCAGCATGTCGGCTACTACCCCGGGGCCAAGCCGATCCACCTCAAGCTGCTCTATCGTACGAGCGACGGCCGCGTGCTCGGCGCCCAGGCGGTGGGCGAGGAAGGGGTCGAGCGGCGCATCGACGTGATCGCCACCGCCATGCGCCTCGGCGCCACGATCGACGACCTTGCCGACCTCGAACTGTGCTACGCGCCGCAGTACGGCGCGGCCAAGGATCCGGTGAACCTCGCCGGCATGGTGGCGATGAACGACCGCAACGGCGACGCCCCGGCTCTGCCGTGGAGCATCGCCGACGATCCCGGCTTCACCGTGCTGGATGTGCGCGAAGCCGATGAGTGGGCGGCCGGCCACCACCAGCGCGCCCTCCACATCCCGCTGCACCTGGTGCGCGACCGCCTCGCCGAGATCCCGCGCGACCGGCCCCTGGCGGTCTACTGCGCCGGCGGACAGCGCAGCTACTACGCCATACGCCTGCTGCGCCAGCACGGCTTCGACGCACGCAACCTTTCGGGCGGCTGGCAGAGCGCGCGGCATCGCGCCGGGGCCGACGCCAGCGGACGGCAGGCGCGCGGCGAAGCGGCCGGCTGAAGCGACGGGATACTGGCGTCGTACGCCCCGTCGCGGAAGCGCCGAGCCCCTCTCATTCCTCCCTGGTTGCAGTGGCCGTGTGGGTCGGCGCCAGGGTCTTCCAGTCGCCCCCGGTCGACCAGTGGTTGACTTCCAGTCGCCCCTGCGCCAGCCGGTAGGTTTCCGGTTTGCCCTGGTCGGGGCTGAAGTGGCCGACGTAGACCTTGTGCTTCGCGTCGAAGACCAGGGCGTAGGAGCTGCCTGCGCCGGCTCCGCCGAGGACCGTCACGCCGCCTTTCCTGTCGATGGCGATCCGACGCCGCACGCCGTTGTTGTAGAGGAGGTTCCAGGTGCCGACGATGGCCGGCCGCGCCGCCTCGCCGAGCAGATCGCCGCTCTGCGCCTGCTCGTCCACGTTCGCCACCACGCCGCCCTGCAGGACGGCGTCCAGCTGCGCCTGTATGGCCAAGGCCAGCTTCAGGTTTCCCGACTTGGTCGCCTTCTCCACTTCCTTCTTCAGATCCGCTGCCAGCCGATCCACGACCTTCTTGGCCGCGGCGTCGTACTTCGTCCGCTCCCGGACCACCTCCTGGGTCGCCTTGTCGATCAGCGCCTGGACGGCGCTGGGCACCTGCTCCGCCTCCGCTTCGCCGGCGCCGAGGCCGGGGGAGACCAGCAGCACGAGCAGCACGAGCGCAAACGGCTGGAGCGGGTTCAGCATGGGCGGAGTGTCGCCCGGATGACTGGGCTTCAAGACTGCACCATCCTGGCGGACCACCGCCGCAGGATCAGCCGCGCACGGTCACCGCCAGCAGGGTGCGGACGGTCGCCGGCGCGGCCAGGGTGATGGCGAGGCCCTCGGCACAGGGCGCGACCACCGCCGCGGCCGGAGCGCCATCGACCGTGACCGTGACCGAACCGGAGCCGGTCAGGCGCAGACCGCGCAGCTGCAGTGTGCCGTCGGCGACCTCCAGCGCATGCCACCAGCCGTCGCTCAAGCGGCGGCGCACGTAGTGGCCCCAGCCGGCGCCGGCCGGATAGCTGAGCAGCAGCCGCTGGTCGTCGCCGGGCAGGCGCGGGACGATGGTGTAGATGCCGTCGCGGACCGACAGGCCGGCGGCGCCGGTCAGCACGCCCCAGGCCGACATCGGCCGGTAGTAGTGGCCGCCGAACTCCTGGTGGTCGAAGGCGAGGCCGGCGCGCTGGTGGCGCTCGTGCATCTGCGCCAGCAGCGCCATGGCGATGGCGTGCTCGCCGGCATAGAGGGCGTGGCTGGCGAAGGCGAACTCGACCCCGGTCCAGCAGGTGTTGGCCTGGTCGACCCAGCAGTCCTTGTCCACATCGTGCAGGTGGCCGTCGCCCGGCCACTGGCAGTTGCGCAGGCCCTGCAGCGGCTTGAAGTTCATCGCCCACACCGCACGCAGGCTCTGGCGCACCTTTTCCGGGTCGAGGCCGGTCGGCGTGCCGACCTGGTGCGCGGCCCAGGCGCCGATCGCCTGGTCGGTGAGGCAGCCCTCGTCGTGGCCGCGCTGCGGATGGCTGCTGAGGCGGAACCAGCGCCCGTTCCAGGTCTCGGACTCGATGCGCCGCGGACCGCTGGCGAGGATGCCGGCGCAGCGCCCGGCCCACGCCGTGTCGCCCATCGCCACGGCCGCCTCGCGCGCCAACGCGATCGCCGCCAGCCACTGCGTCGCCACATAGGGGGCCACACCCCACATCGGGAAATTGTCGTAGCTGCACATCACGCCCTGCATGTCGGGCAGCTGGTCGCCGTCAGCATCGCGTTCGCGCAGCACATATTCCAGCGCCTTGGCGCAATGCGGCCAGATCTCGGCCAGCCAGGCGCGGTCGCCGGTCCACGCCCACTGGCGCAGGGCCTGGAAGACGAACTGCCCCGGCAGGTCGACGCGGTGGCCGTTGCCCTCGCGCGGATCGGCGTGGTGGAAGTTCTTGTTGATCGAATGGCAGATGACGCCGTTGGCGAACTGCAGCCGGGCGTGCGCCCGCCACTGCGCCCGCTCCAGCTCGGGGAACAGCGCTGCGGTCATGATGCTGCCGTAGTAGGCGACGTCGGTGGTGCACAGCCCGGCGTAGCTCTTGCCCGGCAGCATGCCCTCGATGACGCCGAACGAGCCGTCCTGGGTCAGCCAGGTGCCGGTGCGCAGGGTGTTCAGCTGATCGGCGACCAGTCCGGTGAGCCAGGTGGGCAGCGTGCCCTCGGCGAGGCCGCGACGGAAGCGCTGCGTGCGTTCGCGCAGCGCGTCCCCGTGCGCAGCGACGTGGGCCGCCACCGCGGCGGCATCGGCGAACTGCCGGCAGTAGCCCTGGCCCTCGCGCGCGGCCTGCAGCTCGGCCGAGCCGGCGGCGGCCTCGAGGTAGCCGAGGTCGCTGCTGTCCTTGACCAGCGCCGCGCGCTCGGGGAAGTGCCAGACCACGGCGAAGCGCTGCTCGGCCGACTGCCCGTCGGCGAGGGTGCAGGCGCTGGCCAGCGACGACCAGCAGCGCGGCATGGCCCGGCCCTGGTGGTTGCGGCCGGCGGTGTCGTCGAGGTCGGGCAGCCGCGGGCCGCGCAGCGCGATCTCCCAGTAGGGATGGATGTGCTCCCAGTTGAGGTACCACGAGCAGTCGCCGCCCACCGCGACCAGGCCCATCTCGCCGACCGTCTGGTGGCCGGCCGGCGTGCGCGCGCAGCCCATCAGCACCGCGGTGTGGTCCTTGCCGCGCACCACCCGGCCGGTGTGGAGGCGCTCCGGCAGGTCGTAGCCGGCGAGGTTCCTGAGGCTGGCGATGGCGTTGACCGTCACCGTTCGGCCAGGCTTGGCGCGCAGGCGCAGGTCGAGGTAGACGGCGGGGATGCTGCTGGCGGCGACGTCGTGCGGGATGAACGGCGACCAGGCATGCAACTCGGCCTCCAGCGGCATGGTGCTGTCGTGGAAGCGCAGGGTGCCGCCCGGGAAGTCGAGCTCGGCGTCGATGCGCTCGACCCCGTCGAGCCACGGCATGATGTAGAGGCGCTCGTGGCCGCCGATGCCGGCGGCGCCATGGCGCGGCGGGATCTGCAGCAGGCGCATCTGCGGATGGCCGTCGCCCTCCTGCCAGCGCAGGACGATGAAGAGGAAGCTGTGCTGATCCCACGGCAGCAGGGGGGCGGTGCCCAGCGGCAGGTTGTTGGCGATGGTCCAGTCGCCGGTGGTGCCGTCGGCGAAGAGGGTGAAGCAACCGCCGCCGATGCCGCCGAGGGCGACGCCGCTGCGCGGGGTGCTGGAATTGTCGATGCGGGTGGCGATGGGCATGGCGGCGATGGTGGCGCGCGCCTGCAGCCTGCCAAGACGGGATGATCGAACGGTTTCGATCGCCGCTCAGGCGGAGCGGCGCGCCACCGCCAGGAAGATGGGGTACTCCCGGCCGAGGGGTGGTTTGCGCATCACATGGACCCGTTCGTGCGACAGGGGTTCGAGCCCTGCCGCCTGCATCCGGGCCAGGAAGGCCGCAGGGTCGAAGCCGAGGTGCGGGACCGGCTCGCCGTGGAAGCTGCCGTCCTCGCTCTCGAGGTCGGCGATGGCCAGCCAGCCGCCCGGCACCAGGCAGCCGGCGAGCGAGCGCAGCATCGCCTCGTACGGTCCGATGTGGTGGAAGGCCATGGCGCTGACCGCCACATCGACGCTGCCCCCAGGCAGCGGTTCGGCGAGCAGGTCGCGGACCTCAGCGGCGATGCCGGGCCGCCCCGCCGCCTTGGCGAGGAAGCGCTCGACCATGCCGGCCGACACGTCGATGCCGAGGACCCGGCCGGTGCGCTCCGCCAGCGGCAGGCCGAGCAGGCCGGTGCCGCAGCCGACATCGAGCAGGCGCTGGCCGGCGGCCAGCGGGACGCGCGCGGCGATGGCGGCGACGAGGGCGGCAGCCATCGCCTGGCGGCGCGGCTCCTCGTCCCAGGTGGCGGCCTTGGCGTCGAAGGTGCTGACCATGCGGGGGCATGATGGGTGCGGGCCGCCTGGGCCAAGCCCCGTGCCTTCGCTGCCGCTGGGCGTAGGCTCGGGCGATGGCCGAGCCCGCCCCGCTGAAGGTCTGGTATCCCGCCGACCGCCTGCACGGCTCCGAGCTGACGGTGCGCGGCCTCGCCTGCCGCGAGGAGATGGGGGCGGGCATCGTCGACCGGCCGCGCGGCACCGGCGACTGGCTGTTCATGGTCTTCCACGGCGAGGTCGAGATGCGGGCGGCGGGCGCAGTACGCCAGCTCCCCGGTCCGGTGCTGATGGCCTGGGCGCCCGAACAGGGCCACTGGTACGGCTGGCGCGGCTCGCGCTGGCTACATTCCTGGGTCCATGCCCGCGGTGCCGGGCTCGATGCCCTGGCCGGCGCCGTGGGTCTGCCGCGCGGCGTGCCGATCGCGGGCTTCGATCCGCGGCTGCTCGAGACCTGCGTCGCCGGGTTGCATCGCGAGCTGGCGCGCCCCGATCCCGATCCGCGCCTCGCCCTGCTCCACCTCGAGGTGCTGGCGCGCGAGGCGGTGCGCGCCGCCGCCTGCGCACCAGCCAGCGCGCCGGCGCCGTGGCCGGAGATCCGCCGCTTCATCGACGAGCATCACGCCCAGCGCCTGACCCTCACCGGCCTCTCGCGCCGCTTCGGCCTCTCGGCGCAGCATCTCTGCGAGGGCTTCCACCGCTGGTTCGGCGTCCCGCCGATCGAGTATCTCATCCGCCTGCGCCTCGACCGCGCCCGCGTCCTGCTCAGCGACCGCAACCGCACCGTCGCCCAGGTCGCCGCCGAGGTCGGCTGGCACGACGCGCCGCACTTCACCCGGCTGTTCCGCCGCCGCTGCGGCGTCCCGCCGGGCTCGCTGCGGCGTCCGGCGCGCTAGGGCCGCTGGCGATCCGTCCCAGCCGGCGCAGATCCGGGACCAGCCAGGCGGTGGCGCCGGTGATCGCGATGGTCATCGAGCCGCCGAGGATGACCGACGGGACCAGACCGAGCAGCCTGGCCGCGATCCCGGATTCCAGTGCGCCAATCTCGTTGGACGAGCCGATGAAGATGGCATTGACCGAGGTGACCCGCCCGAGCAGGTACGGCGGCGTGAGCACCTGCAGCAGGGTCTGCCGCACCACCACACTGATCTGGTCGGCCGCCCCGCTGAGCGCGAGCAGCAGCAGCGACAGCCACAGGACGGTGCTGAGGGCGAAGCCGATCATGCACAGGCCGAACACGACCACCGCCAGCAGCATGGTCCGGCCGGCCCGCGCGAAGGGCGGACGCCAGGCGAGGAGGGCGGCGGTGCAGGCCGCCCCGACCGCCGGCGCGGCGCGCAGGGCGCCGAGCCCCTCCGGGCCGACCTGCAGCACGTCCTTGGCGAAGGCCGGCAGCATCGCCACTGCGCCACCGAAAAGCACGGCGAACATGTCGAGCACGGAGGCGCCGAGCAGGACGCGCTGGCCGAGCAGGAAGCGCACGCCTTCGCCGATCCCACCCGGCCCGCCGGATGGACGCGGCGCGGCTCCGGGGCGCTGGCGGCCGATGCCGGCCAGGGCGGCGGCGGCCACCAGGATGAGGCCGGCGTCGCAGAGGTAGGCGGTCGCCGCGCCGCCGAGGGCGTAGAGCGCGCCGCCCAGGGCCGGCCCGGCGCCCAGCGCGACCTGGAACAGGCCGGTGCGCCAGCGCGCCACGCGCTCGGCCAGTTCGCGCGGGGCGACCTCGCTGCTGAGCGCGGTGCGCGCCGGCATCAGCACCGCCCGGGCCAGGCCGCCGAGGGCGACCGCAGCGATGATCAGCGGCATCTGGCCGGGCAGCCCCGGCAGCAGCGCGACCGTCGCCAGGCCGAGGGCGCAGAGCAGGTGCGCAGCCAGCGCCCAGCGCATGACGCCGACGCGCTCGCGCCGGTCGGCCAGCGCGCCGGCCGGGAGGATGCAGGCGAGGAAGGGGATGAGCTCGGCGACGCCGATCAGGCCGAGGGCGAGCACGCTGCCGGTGAGGTCGTAGATCTGCCACGCCACCACGGTGGAGCGGATCTGGATCGCCAGGGTGGCCGCCACCAGGCTGACGGCGAACCAGCGGAAGCCAGGATGGGCGAAGGGCGAGGTGGTGCCGTCTCCGGGCATGGCCGCAGGATGGCGCGCGGGCGCCCCGCGTCATCCCGCCGCATCCGGCAGGGTGTAGCGCGTGCCCCGCCCCTTGCCGACGCGCACCACCCGCGCCGGGCCGAGCTGGGCGACCAGCTGGGCGATGCGGCCGGCGTCCACGCCCAGGCGCTCCTGCAGCTGGCCGCTGCTGGCCGGGCCGAGCTCGGCCAGCGCCCGCAGCAGGTCGTCGGCGGCGCGTCCGTCCGCCGCCCGGCCGGGCGGCGGTGGCGGCAGCGCGGGCACGGAGTCGACGATGCCGGCGGGACCGACGAGGCGGAGGCGGCTGACACCGCCGCCGCGGCGCACCACCTCGATGCGGTGGGCGACGCGCTCGTGCAGCGCGCCGACGTGGCTGATGAGCAGGATCTGGGTGTCCTGGCGCTGCTGCAGGCGCTCGAGCACCGACATCGCCACGCCCAGGGTCTGCTCGTCGAGCGAGCCGAAGCCCTCGTCGATGCACAACGTGCCGACCCGCAGGCGTCCGCGCTGCAGGTCGGCCAGGGCCAGGGCCAGGGCGAGGCTGACCAGGAAGGTCTCGCCGCCCGACAGCGTGGAGATGGACCGTTCGACCTCGGCCTGGTCGCCGTCGATGACCAGGATGCCCAGGCTGGCCTGGCCGTCGCCGGCCGACGGCTCGCGGCGCAGGCGGTAGCGCGGCGCGAGATCGGCGAGGTGGTGGTTGGCCGCGGACAGCAGCTGGTCCAGGGTCAGGGCCTGGGCGCAGCGGTTGAAGCGGCTGCCGGTGGCGCAGCCGATCAGCAGCTTCAACCGCTCGGCCCGGGCGCGCTGCGCCTGCAGCTCCTCCTGACCGGCCAGCAGGCGCTCGCGCCGTCCGCGCCGTTCGTCGTCCTGGAGCAGCTGCTGGCGCAGGGCGCCGCCACGATCCTGCAGCCCGGCCAGGCCGGCCTGGGCGGTCTGCACGGCGAGGGCGAGGCCGTCGGTGGGATCGGGTTCCGCGGCCAGGCCCAGGGCGGTAGCGGCGGCAGCGGCGGCGGCGGCCTGCTCCCGGCCGAGCTGCAGCGCGGTGCGCGCCGAGGCCAGCTCGAGATCGAGGCGGGCGAGATCCTGGCGCAGGGCGACGAACCCGGCGTCGGGCATCAGGGCGGCGCCCGCCGCCGCCTCGTCGGCCCAGCCGGCCAGGCGCAGCGCGGCGCCCAGCGCAGCCTCGGTCGCGACCAGATCCCGGGCGGCGGCCTCGCTCCGCCCGGCGGCGGCCTGGGCCGTCGCGACGGCCTGCTGCGCCTGGCCGGCGCGGTCCCGGGCGGTGGCGAGGGCAGCGCGCGCCGCGGCCAGGGCGGCGGCCGGTTCCGCCGGGACGCCGGCGGCCGGCGGCAGGGCGGTGCCGGCCGGGACCAGCGCGCGCCAGGCGTCAGCCTGGAGGGCGGCGTCGCGTTCGGCCTGGCGGGCCGCGGTCGCGGCCTGCCGCGCCTGCTCGCTGCGTTGCGGCAGCGCGCGCAGCCAGGCAGCGCGGTCGGCGGGCGCCGGGTCGCCGCTGCGTCCGAGCAGGGCGTCGAGGGCCTGCCCGGCGATGGCGGCCGCCGCCTGCGCGGCTGCGCCGGCGGTGGCGGCGGCCAGATCCGCCGCGACAGCCTGCTGCTCGTCGGCCTGCAGCCGGGCCTGGGCACGCTCGACCGCCACCAGCTGCGGCTGCGCCCGGTCCTTGGCCGCCGCCAGGAGCTGGGCGGCCTCCTGCGCCGCCGCATCGCCTTCGCGGACGCGCCGCAGCCGGCTCGCGATCGCCTCCGCCTCGTCGGCCAGCGCGGCGGGGTCCGCCTCATCGTGCGGCAGGCCCAGCGCCTCGGCGAGCGGCTGCCAGGCCGCCTGGCGCGCGGCCCTGGCGCGCATGGCCTCGGCCTGGCGCTCGCGGCGCGCCTGCAGATCGGCTCCGGCCTGGGCGGCTGCCTGCTGGGCCTCGGCGAGCCGGTGTTCGCTCGCGGCGACGGCGCGGCGCAGGTCCTCGAGGGCCAGGCGGGCGTTGGACAGGAGGTCGGCGTCCGCGTGCGCGGGCTGCGGATGGGCGGTGGAGCCGCACAGGGGGCAGGGGAGCCCGGGTTCGAGCAGATGGCCGAAGGCGCTGACCCTGGCCAGATCGCCCAGGCGGGCGACCTGCTGCTCCTGGGCCGTCATCGCCTCGCGGGCGAGCCGTTGGGCCTCGGCGGCCTGCGCAGCCTCCGCCGCCGCGATCCCGGCGGCAGCCTCGGACGCGGCGGCCGCCGCCGCTGCGGCGGCAGGATCGGCGCAGGGCTGGGCCAGCAGCGCGGCAGCGCTGGCAAGCTGCTGACGCCGCCGTTCCAGCGTCTCCGCGTCCACCCCCGCGCGACTGGCCGCCTGGGCGGTCTGCGCCGTGGCCAGCACGGCTGCGGCGCTGGCCACGGCCGCCTGCTCGCGGACCAGGGCGGCCTGGGCATCAGCCAGGAGGCGCGTCGTCCCAGGTATCCGCTGCTGCGCGATCCCGGCCTGCTGCCGCGCCTGGGCCAACGCCGTCGCCGCCTGGCTCGCGGCGTCGGCCAGCGTCTGCACCGGCTGCCAGTCGTCCGCAGCGATGGCGGCCAGCGCCGCCTGGCGCCCGGCCTGCTGCAACCGCGCCTCCGCCGCCGCCAGCGCCGCGGCGACCGCGCCTCCGGCCAGCCCGGCCGCCGCCAGCGCCGCCTCGGCCGCGCGCTCGACCGCCTCGGCCGTGCGCCCGACCGCCAGCGCCGCCTGGCGCAGCTGCTCGCGTCCAGCGCTGGCGGCGGCCAGGGGCACCGCCACGGCCTGCGCCCGCTCCGCCTGGCGCAGACGCTCGCGCCCGGTGGCGGCGGCGGCATGCGCCGCCTCGGCCGCCTCGGCGTCGCGGGCCCGGCCGGCCGCTGAGCGTTCCGCCTGCTGCCAGGCGGTCCAGGCCTGCTGCCGCAGCTGCGCCAGCTCCAGCCCGCGCTGGGCGGCGGCGATGAGCGGCGCGGCCTCGGCCAGCTCGGTCTCCAGCCGCGCGCGGTCCTCGGCCGCCAGCGTCATCACCTGCGCCAGGGCCGCATCGCCGGCGGCGCAGGCCTGCTGCAGGGCGCTCCAGCGCTCGTAGGCGGCGCGGCCGATGCGCGAATAGCGGTCGTCGCCGGTGAGCAGTTCGAGCAGCTGGGCGCGGTCCGCGTCCGGCGCCTTGAGGAAGGCGGCGAAATCGCCCTGCGCGAGCATGACCACGGTGCGGAACTGGGGCGCGGTGAGGAGGAGCCGGCGCTCGACCAGGGCCTGCACCTCCTTGGCACCATCTGCGAGCCGGTCCCCGCTGTCGGCATGCACGATGCGCCGCTGCGGCGGCTGCAGCTCGCCCTCGAGCCGGCCATGCGCCCGCCGCACCGACCATTCCACCAGCCAGGGCGTGCCGTCGGCGAGCCTGAGCCGGACCAGGACGCGGCCTTCGACCGCCGACCGGCTGAGCAGCGCGGTGGGGTCACCCTGGCGCTGGCCCTGGCGCGGCGTCTCGCCGAACAGGGCGAGGGACACCGCGTCGAGGATGGTGGACTTGCCCGCCCCGGTCGGCCCAGTGATGGCGATCAGGCCGGCGCCGCCGATGGGCGGCTGGCCGGACCGCAGATCGATGGTCTGCTGCCGGCCGAGCAGGCTGGCGAGGTTCTCGATGCTGATGCTCTCGAGCCGCATGCTCAGTCCACCCGGCCGGTGGCGCTGGCGACCAGGGCGGCGAAGTCCGCGCGCAGCCCATCATCCAGGGCGACGCCGCGATCGGCCGCCACGGCGGCGAAGACCGACTCCGGCGTCACCTGGTCGAGGGTCGGGCCGCTGCCATCGCTGGCAGCAGGGAAGAGGCCGCCCGGTGGCAGGTTGCGCAGCAGGCGGCGGACGGACAGGGCGCGCCAGCCGTGCGCCTCGACCTGGGCGTGCAGCTCGTGCACCAGGCCCGAGTCCAGCCATTCGGCCTCGACGCTGAGGTCGCACCATGGCTCCAGGCCGCCTTCCGACGGACGCGCCAGGGCCTGGATGCGCGCACGCAGCTCCGGCACCGTGCCGGCCAGGCGCGCATACGCGCGCTGGCGGCCGAGGATGCGGGTGCGGACGTGCGCCGGACCGCCGTCGGGGGGCAGCTCGGCGATCACCACCTGGCGCGGGATCGTGGTCTCGTCCATGGCCATGGGCAGCAGGCTGCCGCAATAGCGCCAGTGCTCGTGACCGGCCACCGTCTGCGGCCGGTGGAGATGGCCGAGGGCGACCAGCGCCGCGCCGTCAGCCAGCCGATCGATGCGGGCCAGGCTGGCGCGGCCGACGATCTGCTCGCCGATCACCGGCCGCTCGCTGCCGCCGAGCGCTCCGCCGGCGGCGAAGGCGTGGGCCAGGACGAGGCGCGGCAGGCCCTGCGCCGCGGCGGCCAGCGCGGCCTGGATCCCGGCGTAGCGCGCCTGCAGCAGCGCGGCCTGGCGTTCGGCCTGGGCACGCAGGTCCTCACCCAGCGACGCCTCGGCCACATCGCCGTCGCGCAGATAGGGCACCAGCGCCGCCCAGGCGACGGTGCGACCGTCGCGCGCCTGCACCGGCGCCACGACCTCGCCGGCCGGCGCGTCGCGCAGCAGCTGGCCGCGGACCTCGATCCGCTCGCCGGCGAGGAAGGCCCGCGGCGCGTCCAGGCGCAGGCCATGGTCGTGGTTGCCGCCGATGGCCAGGACGCAGCCGACGCCGGCCTCGTGGCGGAAGCGGCGCAGCGTCCGGTACCAGCGATCCTGCGCCGACGCCGGCGGATTGGGGCCGTCGAAGATGTCCCCGGCGATGAGCACGGCGTCCACCGCCTCCTCGCCGGCGAGGTCGACCAGGGCGTCCAGGGCCTGCTGCTCCTCGTCCTCGCGCAGGCGGTCGTGGAACAGGGCCCCCAGGTGCCAGTCGGAGGTGTGGAGGCAGCGCACGGGAGGGGGCATGGCGGAAGCGGACCGTCGCCTACGGCTGGGCGGCGCCAGCGGCGAAGAGGGACTCCCACGAGCCGCGCGACGCCAGGCACAGATCGATGGCGCCCGCCGATCTGGTGATGGCGGTGTAGAGCAGATGCCGGTCGATCAGCTCGCCGGGATCCTCGGGCAGGTCGATGGCGACATGGCCCCACTCCGAGCCCTGGCTCTTGTGGATGGTCAGGGCGAACGCCGGCCGGTGCCCGGGCAGCTGCGCCAGCGGCAGCGGGCGGTCGAGGCTGGGGAAGGCGACCTCGGTCGCGGGCTGGCCCGGCCCCGTCCCGAGCGCGACACCGACATCGCCGTTGGACAGGTCCAGGCTGCGGCTGTTGACCGTCACCAGCAGCGGGCAGCCGTGCGGCACGGCGGCGCTGGACGCGGCGTCCACCGGCTGCCAGAGCAGGTCGCAGCCGAGCCGGTTGGCCTGGTCGACCTGGGCGTTGGTCAGGCAGAGGAGCTGGAACCGTCCGAGCAGGCCGTTGAGCGCGGCCGCCTCGGGCGGGGCGGCTGCCGACCATCCGGCCACGGCGTCCCGCCAGGCCGACCAGGCCTCGCGGCAGCGGGCGCGGAAGGCCTGCCGCGTGGTGAAGAGCCGGACGCGGCCCTCGGCCTCGTCGGCCCGGCAGCGCTGGAGGAAATCCCCGAGCCGCGCCGGCGACCCCGGGCGGGACAGCGCTGCCAGCTCGAGGATCCACGGCGCATGCTTGGCGCGGTAGCTGTGGGCCAGGCCGATCGCCGCACCTGGCAGGGGGTCGGCGGCGGGGCGCGCCGGCAGGCCCGCCGCATGCACCGGCGCGGCGTCGCAGCCCAGGCGCGCGCTCCAGCGCCGCAGGGTGCCGTCCGGCACCGGACCGGCCGCCCCCCGCGCCACCAGCTCGGCCAGCACGCCGCCGACCTCGACGCTGTCGAGCTGGTCGCTGTCCCCCAGCATCCACAGCGCAGCCGAGGGCGCGACGGCGACGACCAGGGCCGCCATGAGCGGCAGGTCGACCATGCTCGCCTCATCCACCAGCACGATGCGGGCCTCCAGCGGGCGGGACGCGTGGCGCCGGAACGGCCCGCCGTCCTCCGGCGGCGCGGGCCCCCATTCGAGCGCCCGGTGCAGGGTCGCCGGACGCAAGGCGCGGAGGAAGGCGCGCTCCGCCTCGTCCAGACGCAGCCGGGTTGCGGCCGCCGCCAGCGAGCCGGCCAGGCGGCAGGCGGCCTTGCCGGTCGGGGCGGTGATCAGCACCTCCGCCGGCGCCAGGGTCGGATCCAGCCGCCGGCGCAGCGCCAGCAGCACGGCTGCCGTGGTCGTCTTGCCGGTGCCGGGGCCGCCGGTGACGATGCCGAAGGGCGCATCGAGCAGGGCCGCCGCCGCGAGCCGCTGCTGCGCGTTGTCGAAGATGAGGCGTCTGCCGACGTGCTCGGAGGCCGCCGGCAGGATGGCGTCGAGGGCGTCGCGGACGAGCCGGTCGTCGCCGCAGGCCAGGCGTGCGCTCGCGCAGCGCGCCTCGATGGCGCGCCGCACGATGCGCCAGCAGGCGGCGTTGCGCGGCAGCAGCACCAGCTCGCCGGCGGTGGCGAAGGCGTGCTCCGGGAGGGCGCCGCTGGCGGGCAGGCCGAGCTCGGTGCGGGTCACCTGGCCGATGCCGCGGCTGGCCGCCGACAGCAGGCGGGCGAGCGGATCGGTCAGGCCGGCGTCGGCTGGGCCGAGGATGAGGCTGGCCAGGGGCCGGAAGGCCGCCACGGGATCCGTCGGGGCGGTCATGGCGCGCCCTCGGCGGGCTCGAGCAGGCGGCCGAGGGCCTCCAGGCTCTCCAGCGACGGCCGGCGGAACCATACGCCGCCATCGGGGAAGCCGCGCAGGAAGAGATAGGCGCAGCCGCCGAAGTGCCGGTCGAAGCGGTAGTCCGGCAGGTGGCGCTGCAGGTGGCGGTGCAGGGCGAGGGCGTAGATCCAGGCCTGCAGCAGGTAGTCATGGTCGCGCATCGCCGCGCTGAGATCCGCGGCGGCGTAGCCCGGCAGCAGGTTGGTCTTGTAGTCGGCGATGAACCACCGCCCGTCGTGGGCGAAGACCAGATCGATGTATCCCTGCAGGTAGCCGTGCAGAGCCGCGAAGCCCCACCGGGCGAGCGAGGCCGCCCAGGAGCGGTCCTCGGGATCGGCGGCGAGCGCCGGATCGGCGCCCAGCGCCCGCGCGAGGTCGGCTGCCGCGATCCGCCGCACCGGCAGCAGGAAATGCATCTCGGCGATCACCGGGCCGCAGAGTTCCTGCAAGGCGACGCCAGGGCCGTCGCCCAGCACCACCGGCGTGCCGAGGATGGTGCCGATCGCCTGCGCGAAACCGGCCTGCTCGGCGCCGACGGCGTCGGCGAGGGGGCGCCGGTTGCCCAGGACGTCCTCCAGCACGGCGTGGACCCGGTCGCCGAAGGCGGCGCCGCCGCCGAGGCCGTCGAACAGGCCGGCGACGCCGCGGGCCGGCAGGGTTCCGCCATCGTGATCCCGCGCGCCCGGCTCGTCGCCCTCGGGCGCGCTCGCGGACAGGCCGGAGTAGCTGGCGCAGCGCTGGATGGGCCAGGCGGTGCGCGGCAGGGGGGGCGGCGGCGCCAGCGGGACGGCCGGCGCCGGCGCCGGCGCCAGCGGGTCCAGACCGTTCGCACCCGGTTCGTCCGGCTCATCCATCCACTCGCGCAGCAGTCCGGGCCAGTCCTGGGCTGGTGCAGCCTCCAGTCCGAACAGCGCGGCGACGGCCGCATGCCTGGCCCCGTTGCAGTGCGTCGGACCGCCGTCGGCGACCGGCGCCAGGCCGAGCAGCAGCCGGTGGCGGGCGCGGGTGAGGGCGACGTAGAGGAGGCGCTCCTGCTCCTCGTCCTCCTGGCGCACGGCCTCGGCGAGATGCTGCGGGAAGCCGGCCGAGCAGATGTCGAGGATCGCGCCGGCGGGCCTGCGCACCAGGGCGATGGGCGCGCCCTGCCGCCGCTGGAGGCTGCGCACCGACCAGAGGAAGGGGCAGGCGACCACGGGATACTCCAGGCCCTTGGCGGCGTGGATGGTCGCCAACTGCACCGCCGGCAGGTCGGTCTCCAGACGCATCAGGTCGCCGCCGTCCTCGTCGGCATCATCGACCTGCCCGGCGAGGGCGCGCGCGAGCCAGCGGCGCAGTGCGGCGGAGCGGCGCAGGCCGCGCGTCCAGGCGCGCTGGAGCAGTTCGCCGACATGGCGCCAGTTGGTCAGCCGACGCTCGCCATCGCGGAAGCGGAGATGGGCGGCGCCGGGCGCCGGATCGGCGATGCGGCGCAGCAGCAGGGGGAGGGGGCCGATCTGGCGCAGGGCGTCCAGCTCGTCCTGCAGCCCACGCAGCCAGACGGCCTGCGCCGCCGGATCGCCCGCCAGCTGCAGGATGGCCCGGGCCTGCAGGCCGCCGAGCGGCGTGCCGGCGAAGGCCAGCAGGGCCGACAGCGGATCGGTGCGGCGTTCCAGGGCCTCCAGCGCCGCCAGCCAGGCGAGCGCATCCGCGGCCTCGGCCGAGCCCCAGATGCTGCCCTGGCTGCGGCCAGCCATCTGGCAGGGGATGCCGACCTCGATCAGCGCCTGACGCATCAGCCGCAGGTCCTGGTGCGAGGCCGCGAGCACGGCCAGGTCGCCGGCCGTCAGCGGTCGCGGGGCGTGGCTGGCGCGGTCCTCGATGGTCACGCCGCCGGCCAGCAGGCGGCGGAACTCGGCGGCGGTCCGCCTGGCGAGGTCGTGCTTGGCGGACGGCCGCCGGTCGGCCGGGCTCCACAGCACGCGCAGCGGCAGGGTCGAACCCGGATCGGCGATGCGGGCGCCCGGCGCCTTGGCTTCCACCTGCACATGACGCAGCGCCTGCTGCGCCTCGGCATCGCGGAACTCCGGACGCCGTCCGTACAGCCGGTTGAGCGCCTCGACCAGCGGCCGGTCGGAACGGTAATTGACCGCCATCGAGGGCGCCTGCTGCAGGCCCGAGGCGAGGCGGCGATAGCTGCCGAGGTCGGCGCCGCGGAAGCGGTAGATGCTCTGCTTGGGATCGCCGATGACGATGAAGCTGCGGATCCCCTCCTGCGTGGCGAAGCCGCCACCGGCGACCGGGCGCAGGAAGATCCGTTGCAGGATGTCCAGCTGCACGCTGTCGGTGTCCTGGCACTCATCGATGATGGCCGCGGCGAAGCGGGCGCGGACGGCGCCGGCCAGCGGTGCCGTGCCCGCAGCGTCCAGATGGCGGTGGACCTGCAGGAGGATGTCGTCGAAGGTGCGCTGGCGCGCGGCGCGCAGCCGCTGCGGCAGGCTGCGCGCCACCTCGGCGGCGACGGCGTGGACGGCGCGGCGCGCCTGCGCGCCATCCAGCAGCTTGAGGCGCTGGATGCGTTCCTTGAAGGCGGGTGCCTGCGCCCCCAGCGCCTTCAGCTGGGAACCGCCTGGCGGTTCGCCCTGCCGCAGCTTCGCCGCGATGTTGCCGCGGACGGTGGCGGTGATCCCCGTGGCCTGCGCCAGGAGGTCCAGCATCTCGCGGCAGCACTCCGCCCGCGCCTGGTCGAACGCGGCGTCGTCGGCGGGGGGCAGCAGTCGCGCCAGGGGGTTGCCGGCCACCGTGCGCGACGCGGCCAAGGCCTCTTGGACTGCGGGCGCCTCGACGCGGGCCCGGCGGAACAGCTCGTCGGTGGCGGCCGCCTCGATGAGGGGGCGCGCGTCCTCGATCAGCTCGGCGTCGGGATCGGCCGCCATCTCCAGGAGGTGCCGGCTGATCAGGCCCTGGCAGAATCCGTGCATGGTGACGATGGGCGCCAGATCGAAGGCGGAGACGGCCTGCGCGAGCTCGCGCTCGAGGTCGCGTCCAGGGTCGTCGGCCCGGACCCGGGCGATGATCGCCTGCTCGGGCGCCTCGGGATCGCCGCCATGCTGCGCCGCCTGCTGGGCCCGGCGCAGGGACGCCAGCAGCCGCTCCTGCAGCTCGGCCGTGGCGGCGGTGGTGAACGTGGTGACCAGGATCTGGTCGATGCGCAGGCGCTGCTCCAGCAGCAGGCGCAGCCACAGCAGGGTGATGCTGTAGGTCTTGCCGGTGCCGGCGCTGGCCTCGACGGCGTAGGCGCCGGACAGCGGCTGCTGCGCAGGATCGAAGCGCGCGGACGTCACAGCCTGCCTCCCAGCATGCCGACGCCCTCGGCGATGCTCCGCGCCAGGCGCAGGCTCAGCGGCCCGTCGGCGCCCTCCAGCGGCGGACACCAGGCGACGGGATCGTCCAGGCCGCGGAAGCACAGGCGGGTGGCCGGACGGAGGCTGGCCGGCGGCCCGTCGTTCTGGTCCTCGTCCCCGGTCCACGCCGCCGCGGCGTCGGCGAGCGCCTCGGCCGCGCTCTTGCGCGCATCCACGAGCTTGGCGTGGATGTCCGGCGACCACGGCAGGGGCAGACGCAGGGCCAGGTCATGCCAGACGATGAGGTCGGCCAGCACCCGCTGCGCCGCGGCCAGTGTCGGCACCGTGAGGCTGGCGGTTTCGGCGGCGAAGCTGACGCGAATCGCCGCGCCGGCGTGGGTCGGCGCCAGCAGGGCCAGGCCGAGGCGCAGCGCCAGCACGCGCCGGTCGCTCTGCTGCGAGGCGCTGGCGAAGCGGATCGCGTCCTGCGGCCCGCGATGCCAGCCGCCCGGCAGCTGGCCGGCGACGCGGCGGGCCGGGCCGGCGGGCATCGGCACCTGCAGGTCGATCCCGGGCTGCCAGGGGATCCACGGGCCGTCAGCGATCCGGCAGACCTTCGCGCCGAGTTCCTCCCAGGTCTGCGCGCCGTAGCGTCCAGGCGGGAGGTCGCCGGCCGTCTCCATGCGGCGGCGCAGCGCCGCCTCGTCGTCGCCGGCCAGACGGCAGCGCAGCAGACGCTCGCGCAGCTGCCAGGCCTCCAGGGTGCCGGGCGCGACCAGATCCCCTTCGGCGAGCTCCGGGGCCTCCTCCGGCAGGCGCAGGCCGAGGCGGCGCACGAAGAGGCGGCACGGCTCGGCCAGCAGCGCGAGCAGGTCCTGCACCGCCACATCGCCCGGCTCGGCCGGGGGCAGCGGCGTCGACCACAGTCCGGGGTAGGGCTGCTGCCGGCCATCGCGCAGCAGCACGGCGGCACTGTGGTCGCTGGCCAGCATCGACCGCGCCGCGGCCGGCGCCGCGGGGTGGAAGCCGGCCGGGCTGCAGGCGTTGAGCCCGTGGCGGAAGCAGACCGCCGCCTGCGCCGCCCCGCCGCCCGGCGACGGCACGGCGATGCGGTCGACCGCCGCCAGCAGGTCGGCCAGCGGGGTCGCCGGCGGCCGCTCGTCGTCGTCCTCGTCCGAGCCGCCCTGGTAGGTCAGCACCAGGCGCTCGCGCGCGGCGAGCAGCGCCAGCAGCAGCGCATGGCGGTCGGCGGCGCGCCGGTCGGGGTCGCCCGGCTGCCGCGTGCCCGCCAGCGGATGCCAGCCCGGCCGCTCGTCGCGGCGCGGGAACGAGGCCGCACTGAGGCCCGCGACCAGGATCAGGCGCGCCGGGATGCCGGCCGCCTGGCGCAGGTCGGCGACGGTGATGCCGCCGGCCGCCGAGCCGGATCCTTCGGCCAGGAGGTCGAGCTGCGGCGCGAGCATGGCGATGGCGGCATCGGCGTGCAGGAGCAGGTCGGCAGGCGCGGCCGCGACCAGGGCCGGCAGCAGCACGTTGCCCAGACGCGTCAGCTGCTCGCGCTCGGCCGCCGTCCGCGCGTGGAGGAAGGAGCCGCAGAGCTCGTCCAGCGCCTGCCGCCACTGCGCCATGGTGCGCGGGGCCGGATCGTTCCACGTCGTCCGGGCCGCGCGCAGCAGATCGGCGAAGCGGGCCAGGCCGGCGAGCACGGCCAGGCCCAGGCCCGCGGTGCGCTCCAGCGGGGCCGTGCCGTCGACCACCCCGTCGCGCCACTGCGCGTCGGCGATGGCGCCCAGACCGAGCCGGCGCAGGGCGAAGGCCAGATGCCACCGCTGCTCGTCGGGGTCCTGGGTCGCGGCGCGCTGCGCGCCATCGACGCCCCAGCGGAAGCGGGCGTCCGCCAGCCAGGCGACGACGTCGGCCCCGCTCTCGGCAGCCTGGTCGAAGCCGAAGGCGGCCGCGATCAGCGGATCCTCGACCAGACCCTGGATCTCGGCCAGGTCCAGGCGGCTGCGCAGGGCGGACAGCAGCCGGCGCAGGGACTCCGCGGACGCCGACATGGTGGCGCCGCCGCCGCCGACCACGCGGAAGGGCAGGCTGACGCCTCCGGCGCCGCCCGGCTGCAGCGCGGCGGCGAGCAGCGGGGCGTAGGCGGGCGGGTCGGCGAGCAGCAGCAGGACGTCCTGCGGCAGCAGCGTGGGATCCTCCACCATGGCCTGGAGGATGCGGTCGCGGCAGACCTCCAGTTCGCGCAGCGGGCTGCGGCAGGCGTGCACGGTCAGGGACGCATCGCCATCCACCAGGGGCAGGCGCTCGTCCGGATCGGCCGAGGCGTGGCAGGACCGCTGCAGGCGGCCGAGCAGGTGCGCAGGCGCGACGGGCGGTTCCAGCCGCTCCTCGCCGGCGCCTTCGGACAGCAGCAGGTCGATGGCCTGGTTGTGGAGATCCTGGGCGCAGCGGCCCAGCGGGGTGAGCACCGGCCCGGCATCATCGTCGTCGTGCCAGCGCCGCCGCCCGGTCTGCAGATCGCCCCAGAACAGCGTGCTGGGGTCGAGCAGGGTCGTGTGGGTCCGCTCCGCCGGCAGGGCCTGCAGCAGCTGGGCCAGACGCTGCATGACCACCGCCGGCAGGCCGGCGTCCAGATGGAGCCACAGCCAGGGGACGCCTCCGCGACGCTCCCAGGCGCTGCGCCAGGCGGCGATGCCGCGGGCGAACGCCTCCGGCGTGCGCCGTCCCAGATGGCCGCGCAGGACCTCGGCCACCGCCGGCTGGTCCGCCAGCGCGGCGAGGAAGGGATCCGGCCAGGACGCCGCCTCCGGCCGGCACAGCAGCCCCTGGTCCAGGGCCTCGGCCAGCTGCCGCGCCCAGGCGAGCAGGCGGGCGTCGACCACGTCCAGGCGGTTCCGCGCATCCGCCGGCAGGGGCAGGCGCTCGCGCACCGCCGGCAGGGCGCCGGCCACCGCCAGGGTCAGCCGGTCGAGGGAGAAGGGGCGCTCATCCGCCGCCGCGATCTGCTCGATCAGCGCGCGCAGGGGCACGATCTGGCTGTGGGCGGCGATGCCGGCGACGGCGGCCCAGCGCCGCTGCACCCGCTCGCACAGCCCGGTGCCGGGCATGGCCAGCCAGTGGCGGGCGGTCGGATCGCGCACCGCGGCGAGGCGCTGCACGGTCCGTTCGAGGATCCCGGCGATGTCCGCCCCGATCACCAGGCCCATGCGGAGTCCTCGGCGGAAGCGATCGGCGGGGGTGGGGGGACGGGCGGCATGGGCTGGGCTCGCCGGGGATCATGCCGGCGCGTGGCGGCCGTGGGTGCACTGCAGCCTGCACGCATGGCGGGCCGCCCGGCGCCGCTCAGCGCGTCAGCAGCAGTTCCTTGATGTCGATGGTGATGTCGACCAGCTCGGCGTCCTTGGTCACCACCGCCTCGCCGACGTAGTTCGCGTCCAGGACCACCGCGTACTTGCCGGCGATGAACGGCTTCACCACGCGGATGAACTCGGCGGCGATCTGGCCGTCGACCGTCGCCTCGGCCTCGCGCTTGCGCTGGTGGACGGCGGAGATCTCCCCCATCAGCGCCTTGCGCGCCTCGTCGTCGCGCGTCTCGCCGGCGCCCATCCTGGCATGCAGGTCCTGCACCGCCTTGTCGGCGTCCTTGATCACCTGCTTCGCCGCCGCGTTCTCCGGCTTGGCCAGGATGCGGACCTGGATGAGGTCGCGGATCTCGTCCTTGTTGAGCAGGGCGATGCGGACCTCGGCGGCGGAGGCCGCGGTGGCCAGGGCGAGGAGGAGCAGCGGCAGCCGGAGGAGGTGCATGCGGGCGATTAACCGGCTGCGCGCAACCTGTCCAGCCCGGACATCATCGGCCGCCCAGCATTGAGCCGCGCGGAATCCCGGCACCATCCCGCCATGGCCCTCGCCGATCCTGCCGCCTACCTCCTGCCGCTGGCCAGGACGATGTGCCGGACCTGGCCGGAGAACCGCAACATCCGCATCGTCTGCCACGGGCACAGCGTGCCGTCCGGCTACTTCCGCACGCCGGAGATCCGCACCTTCGACAGCTATCCGCACCTGCTGCACCGGCGCCTGGCCGAGCGCTTCCCATGGACGCCGATCAATGTCATCGTCACCGCCATCGGCGGCGAGCATGCCGAGTCCGGCGCGGCGCGGTTCGCCGCCGACGTCCTCAGCCTGCGCCCCGACCTCGTCACCATCGACTACGGCCTCAACGACCGCCGCCTCGGCCTGGTGAAGGCGGGCGACGCCTGGCGCTCGATGCTCGCGGACCTTGCCCGGGCCGGCGTGCCGGCCGTGCTGCTCACCCCGACCTTCGACAGCGGCGCGGTCGATCCCACCGACCCCGAGGCCGGCGAGCTGGCCGACCACGCCCGCCAGATCCGCGCCCTGGCCGCCACCGCCGGCGTCGCCCTCGCCGACAGCCACGCGGCGTGGAGCCGCTTCGTCCGGCTGCACGGTTCCTACCAGGCCCTGCTGTCGCAGAGCAACCACCCCAGCCGGCACGGGCATGAACTCATCGCCGACGAACTCATCCGCTGGTTTCCGACACCATGAACCCATGCGGGCCGCC
>JAIFKN010000058.1 GCA_020049615.1 bacterium
ACGCCCAGAAGGGCATGTGGAACATCTTCCTGGCGATGTTCTTCTCGACCCTGGCCTTCGCCTGCGCCGAGCCCTTCTTCTTCATCGGCTACCTCATCGGTCTCGCCATCTTCGGCCTCTACCAGGCCATGTTCATGGCCAACGCCGGTGGTGCTTGGGACAACGCCAAGAAGGTCGTCGAGTGCGAGCTGCGCGCCAAGAACACCCCGCTGCACGAGGCCTCGATCGTCGGCGACACCGTCGGTGACCCCTTCAAGGACACCAGCTCGGTGGCCATGAACCCGGTGATCAAGTTCGCGACCCTGTTCGGCCTGCTGGCGGTCTCGCTGGCGGTTGGACTCGACCGCAGCGTCTCGATCACCCTGGCCGTGGTCTTCTTCATCGTCTCGATGGTCTTCGTCTACCGCAGCTTCTACAGCATGCGTATCGAAGGCGCCGAGGGGCAACCTGAATCGCAAGCACCCCGCGGGGGTATCCCGCGGGGTGCTTCGTTTCGTGCGTAGCGCCGACTTGAGTCGGCCTGGTCGGCGGACTTCAGTCCGCTGAGGGGCAATGGGGTGGCTGGCTACTGGCTACTGGCTACTGGCTGCTGGCTGCTGGCTGCTGGCCACTGGTCGCTGGCCGCTGGTTACTGGTCGCTGGTCGCTGGCAACGAAGCACCCCGCGGGATTCCCGCGGGGTGCTTGGCGATCCGACGCGATCAAGCCCTCAGATCACTTCGTCGATGATCCCGTAGGCTTTCGCTTCGTCCGCATCCAGCCAGTAGTCGCGGTCGCAGTCCTCGGCGACCTTCTCGAACGGCTGGCCGCAGTTCTCGGCCAGGATCTTCAGCAGCGTCTCCTTCATCTTGAGGATGCGCTTGGCCGAGATCTCGATGTCGGTGGCCTGGCCGCGGGCCCCGCCGAGCGGCTGGTGCAGCAGGACCTCGCCGTGCTTCATGATCCTACGGTGGCCCTTGGCGCAGCCGGAGAGGATGATCGCGCCCATCGAGGCGGCCATGCCGCTGACGATGCAATGCACCGGCGCGGGGCTGCGGCGGATGGTGTCGTAGACCGCCATGCCATCGACGATCGAACCGCCGGGCGAGTTGAGGTACAGCGTGATCGGCTTCTTAGGGTCCTCGAGCGCGAGGTAGGTGAGCTGGCGCACGCAGCGGTTGGCGGTGCGGTTGTTGACCTCCTCACCGAACCACACGATGCGGTCGGCGAGCAGCCTGGTGGGGATATCCAGGACGACGGTCTTGCCCTCCCGGGTGGTGAGGATCTTCGGCTCGGCCTCGGCCGCACCGGTCATGTCGTCATCATCATCGGAGCGGTATGGCTTGGTCATGCCCGGAACCTAGGCCGGCGGCGCGGCCTGCCAAGCCCTGCCCGCATCAGGGGGCTACAGGATGTCGGCGGCGACGCCGGCCAGTTCGGAGCGCTCCGACTTGGTGAAGGTCACATGCCCGGCCAGCGGCTGGCCGCGCAGGCGCTCGACCACATGGGTCAGGCCGTTCGAGTTCGAGTCGAGGTAGGGATTGTCGATCTGGTGCGGGTCGCCGGTCAGCACCACCTTGGTGTCCTCGCCGGCGCGCGAGATGATGGTCTTGATCTCGTGCGGGGTCAGGTTCTGCGCCTCGTCGACGACGACGAACTGGCGGGCGATGGAGCGGCCGCGGATGTAGGTCAGCGCCTCCATGGTGATCGTCTCCTCGGCGATCAGGCGCTTGATCACGTCGTCGGGGTCGCGCTCCTCGCTGGCGAGGAGGAAGTGCAGGTTGTCGAAGATCGGCCCCATCCAGTGCGTCAGCTTGTCGTCCTTGGTGCCGGGCAGGTAGCCGATGTCGGCGCCCAGCGGCATGATCGGCCGCGACACCAGCAGCTTCTTGTAGCGTTCGCTGTCGATCACCTTGTTCAGGCCGCACGCCAGGGCGAGCAGGGTCTTGCCGGTGCCGGCGCGTCCGACCAGGGTGACCAGCTTGACCTTGTCGTCGAGCAGCAGCTCGAAGGCCATGCGCTGCTCGGGGCTGCGCGGCACGACGCTGTAGAGGTCCGGCGGTTCCTCGGAGAGCGGCTTCAGCAGGCCTTCGCCGCCATCGAAGCGCAGCAGGGCGGTGTGGTTCTTGTCCTTGCGGTCGCGCAGCACGACGAACTGGTTCCACACCAGCGGCAGGTCCTCCTTGCCGACCAGCTTGGCAGGATCGACCGCGCGCTGCGCCAGGTCGTCGACCTCGTCGCCGGCCACGTCGACGGTGACGAAACCGGTGTACAGTTCGTCGACGTTGACCCGCATCGCCTTGAAGTCTTCGCTGGGGATGTCCAGCGCATCGGCCTTCACGCGGGCGTTGATGTCCTTCGAGATGAAGGTGACCTGGCGGCCCTGGGTCTTCAGCTGGTGGGCGCAGCCGAGGATGCGGTTGTCGTTGATCCCGGGCAGCATCCCGGCGATCGGCGCGCCATCCATGACCACCTGGATGGTGCCGCCCTGCGGCGTGACCACGCCCTCGCGCAGACTGCCCTGGGCGCGCAGGCGGTCGAGCGAGCGCACGACCTCGCGCGAGTTCTGCCCCAGCTCGTTGTTGGCGGTCTTGAAGCGGTCGAGCTCTTCCAGCACGACCATGGGGATGACGACGTGGTTGTCGGCGAAGGCGAACAGCGAGGCGGGATTGTGCAGGAGGACGTTGGTGTCGATGACGAAGGACTTCGGACGGTTGGCTGGCGACATGCGCGGATGGTCTTCCCGGTAAGGGGCTGGGTGGAGCGGGTCGTCGCCCGCTGACACGCTGATGATCGGCGGAGGGCCTACGCTTCGCAAGGGCCGGCTGGGTGCTGCACCGCACCCGTGATCAGCCGCCTCGCACCAGGAGTGCCGGATCCGGATGCCGCCACAGGGTGGGTTGAAATCCCGCTTCGTCCCGGCCCGGATGGCCGCAGGTCATTCGTCACGGGGCGCTGGGCATGGGGTCCCGGCTGCCGCATGCCTATCCGTGCGTACGCGCCTCCTGGCGCATGGTCAGGGCATGCAGGCGGGCGTAGCGGCCGCCGGGGCGGGCGATCAGCTCGGCCGGGGTGCCGTCCTCGGCGATGCGGCCCTTGTGGAACACCAGGATGCGATCGACGCCGCGCAGGGTCGAGAGGCGGTGGGCGACGATGAAGGTGGTGCGGCCGACGCAGAACAGGTCGAGATCGTGCTGCAGCTTGGCTTCGGTCTCGAGGTCCAGGGCCGAAGTCGGCTCATCGAGGATGACGATGCGCGGCTCGCGCAGGAACAGGCGGGCCAGGGCGATGCGCTGGCGCTGTCCGCCGGACAGCTTGCTGCCGCGCTCGCCGCAGGGGGTGTCGAAGCCGCGTTCGAGGGCACTGATGAAGTCGAAGGCCTGGGCCCGCCGCGCCGCCTCCTCGACCTCGGCATCGCTCGCCAGCGGCCGGCCGTAACGGATGTTCTCGCGTACCGAGGCGTTCCACAGGAAGGCGTCCTGGCCCATGATGGCGCAGGCGCGGCGCAGGGTCAGCAGGCCGACCTCGTCGAGCGTGTGGCCGTCGTAACGCACCTCGCCGCGCTGCGGCCGGTAGAAGCCGAGCACCAGATCGAGGAAGGTGCTCTTGCCGGCGCCGGTCTCGCCGACCAGGCCGATGCGCTGACCGCGTGGGATGTCGAGGTCGATGTCGGCCAGGACCGGGGTCTGCTCGGCCCCGGGGTAGTGGAACTGCACGCCGGTGAAGTGCAGGGCTCCCGCCACCTGGACGGATTTCTGTGGCTGCTGGAAGCTCTCCAGTTCGCGCGAGTCGATCAGTTCCAGCAGCGAGGCCATGCCGGGCTGGGCCGCCTGCCAGGCATCGTAGGCGCCCATGCTGTTGTAGGTGCCGTTGCGCACATGGATCAGCACACCCATGAAGCCGACCGCCTCGCCGAGCGTGGCCTGACCGGAATAGACGAGGTAGGCCGCCGCGCACCAGGTCAGGGTTGTCGCGTATTCGCCGACGAACTGGATGGCCATGCTGATCCAGCGCATGAACACGCTCTGCTCGACGCCGCTGCTGCGCACCTCCTCGATCGCGGCGTCCATGCGCTCGGCGGCGATCTCCTCGTTGCCCAGGCTCTTGGTCAGGCGCATGCCGCCGATGAATTCGACGATGCGGGCGGAGAAGTCCTCGCTGGTCGCCTGCACCCGCCGGTTCAGCACCCGGACGCGCTTGTAGGTCAGCCGGATGACGGCGAGTTGCAACGGCACCGCGACCAGCGCGATCAGCGCCAGCTTCCAGTTGAGGAAAAAGATCCAGGCGGCGGAGACCAGGCCCAGGGACAGGCCGACGACCATCGAGCCGGCGACCTGGCCGAGGAACCCTTCGACCCGCCCGAGGTCGACGGTGACCTGGTTGGACAGGGCGCCGGCTCCGCGGCGGGTGAAATAGGACAGCGACATGCGCTGCAACTGGTCGACGATCAGGCGGCGCAGGCGGGCGGTGGTGGTGCGGATGAGACGCTGCGACAACGAGAACGCGCGCACCGTCATCCAGGCGTGCAGCGGCCACAGCGCGAGCAGCGCCCCGGCCCACGCCAGCGTCAGCCAGAGCTTGTGGCTGACGAGGTCGTCGGGCGCGACCAGCGGGAAGCTGCCGTTGATGACATGGTCGATCAGGTAGGTGATCGAGGCGGCGAAGGGCACGTAGCTGGCCGCCTGGAGGGCCTGGAACACCGCCATCTGCACGGCGGTGCGGCGGTCCGAGAGCAGCAGGGCGATCAGCCGCCGCAGCGGACTGCAGCCAAGGGTGCGTTCGAGGACGATCCGTCCGGAGAGCTGCCGACGCGAGCCCGAGGGGCTCTGGTCAGTGGTCATGGCCGGTATGCTGGCAGGCGCAACGCCTCCTCAAGGGCGCGCTCGGGTCAGAAGAGCTTTTTCCCATCGGCACCAGCTATCCCTTCGAGCTTCGCCCGCAGCAGGCGCAGGGCGTGGAACATGCGGCTGCGCAGGGTGCCGAGGCTGACCCCGCCGAGGATCTCGCTGGCCGCCTCGTAGGTCATGTCCTGGTAGACCACCAGTTCGATGATCTCGCGGTAGATCTGCGGCAACTCGGCCAGGGCCTTGGCCACGAACGCGGCCGCCTCGGCGCGCTGCAGTGGGTTGTCGACCTCGGGCAGCGCGCGATCCGGCGGCTGCGGCACGCCAGGCGAGTCCTCGTCGGCATCGGCGAAGCTGACCTGGGGCCGGCGATTCCGCGCCTGCAACCAGTCGAGCGCGGTGTTCCTGGCCACGGTGTAGAACCAGGTCGAGAAGCGGCGCGTCGGGTCGTAGCGGTCGGCGCGCTGGAACACCTTGAGGAAGACGTCCTGGCCGATGCAGGCGGCCTGGTCGTAGTCGCGCACGATCTGGTAGAGGTAAGCCAGGATGGGCCGGCGGTAGCGCTCGTAGAGCAGTCCGAACGCCTCGAGGTCGCCGTCGCGGCAACGCTCGGCGAGCTTCTCATCGCTGTCTTCGCCGGGCTTGGCGAGCATCAGCCGAGCGTGGCTTCGATGAGCAGGGTGTCGCCGGGGCGGACCGGCTCGCGGAAGGCGATGCGGCGCAGGCTGGCGACGCGCGGGACGCCGCCATCGTCGACCAGGGCCAGTTCGCGGACCTCGGCCACCTCGCTGCCGTCGGGCCGCCTGACGCTGCCCGAGGCGGTGCAGGCCACGAGGCCGAGCTTCATGGCGGCGACCCAGGCGGCGTCGGCGACCGCGGCGAACTGGGTCACGCCCATCATCAACGGAGCGCCGGGGAAGTGGCCGGGCACGAAGGGGTGGTCGTGCGGATAGGTGTACGAGCAGACGATCTTCTTCGCCGCCGGATCCCAGCTGACGACACCATCGACGAAGCGGGCCGGCCGGGCCTTCCAACCGAACTCGGCGACCGGCGTGGCCGGTGGCAACGGCAGCGGGCGGGGCGGGCGGCCAGAGACCTCGGCCAGGGTGGAGACGCCGCTCATCACCTCGGCTTCCAACACGCGCTGGCCATCGATCTCGGCCCAGGTGCCGAACACGGTGAAGGGCGCGCGGTCGCGGGTGATCTCGGCATGGCCGATCAGCTTGCCGGCGAAGGGCACCTGGCGGTTGAACACCACGCGCGAGATCGAGCTGAACACCGCCACCTGCCCGTTCGGCGCCAGGCGCGGGGTCAGCAGCGGGATGCCGGTCAGGGCGAGGAATTCGAAGACGAACGGCTCGTACCAGCAGGCGTTGCCGGCGCCGTCGCGGCGGCCCATGACTTCGCGGCCGCGGGCATCGCCGGGCGGCACGGTGGTGACGGACTGGGCGACCTTGCCGCAGTCGTGCACCTCGACGAGGTCCGGCAGCATGTTGCAGCCGCGGTGCGGGAGGTGGGCTTCGAGGGCCTTGGGGTCCAGGGAGAGGGGCATCGCGGCAAACGTCCCAGGCCGCCCGCCCGACGCAAGCCCAGGGCTCAGCCGCGGGCGATCAGCCTGGCCAGCGCCCTGGGATACAGCTCGCGCTCTGCCGCCTGCACTCGCGCAGCCAGCGTCTCCGGCGTGTCCCCGTCCTCGACCCGCACCGCCAGCTGGTCGATGATCGGCCCGGTGTCGTAGCCGCCCCGGACGAGATGGACGGTGCATCCGCTGACCCGGCAGCCGTGCGCCAGCACCGCCTCGTGGACGTGATGGCCGTACATGCCCTTGCCGCCGAAGGAGGGCAGCAGGCTGGGATGGACGTTCACCGTGCTGCCGGCCCACGGGGCCGGCGGGTCCCAGTAGCGCATCCAGCCGCACATCGCGACATATTCGGCGCCATGCGCGCGCAAAGCCTCGGCCGGATCCTTGGCTACCACGCAGGGGTGGCCGAGCTGCCGCGCCCGCTCGATGCCGTAGGCGTCAGGCCGGCTGGCCACGACCACGGCGATGCTGGCCGGCAGAGTCCCGTCGGCGATGCGGTCGGCGAGGTTCTGGTAGGTCGTGCCGGAACCGGAGAGGAGGATGCCGAGGCGGGCCATGGCGGGATCGTGCCGCCGGAGCGCGGGCACGCCAGCGCAGCACCCGCCGCGGCGGTCAGGCCCCGTAGAGGCGCGGCATCGGCACCGGGGCCTTGGCCATCTGCGCGTGGACCATGCGCAGTAGCACCTCGCGCTTGGCCTCCTGCGCCGCCGGATCGTCCCACAGGTTGCGCAGTTCGCCGGGATCGGTCGCCAGGTCGTAGAGCTCGCCCCAGGTCTGTCCGCGGTGGGTGGTCAGCTTCCACCGCCGATCGATGTAGGTATCGAGGTGGAGCTTGTGCGGCTGGTGCCGGTTCTCGACCAGCACATGGTCGCGCGCCGCTGCCGCCGCGCCGGTCCATACCGGCAGCTGGTCGACTCCGCTCATGCCGCGGTCCTGCGGCAGGCCGAGGGCGGAGAGCATGGTCGGCGCGACGTCGATCAGGCTGAGCATCGCATCGCTGACGCTGCCGGCCGGGATGGCGCCGGGCAGCCGGGCCAGGAACGGCACGCGGACCATGTCTTCGAAGTGGAACGGACCCTTGGCGATCAGCCCATGCTGGCCGTAGAAGTGGCCGTGGTCGGTGCTGAAGATGACCAGGGTGTCCTCGGCCAGGCCGAGGCGGTCCAGGGAGCGCAGGATGCCGCCGATGCAGTCGTCGACGAAGGCCATCATCCCGTGGTAGATGGCGATGTCCTTGGCCAGTTCAGCACGGTTGTGCCGGTGGCTGTGGCAGCCGTGCATGCACTGGCCTTCCGGCTCCTCGAACTCGGCGTACGAGGGCCGCTCCTCGCGCGTGCGGGCGAGGTATGGCGGCCAGCGCGTGATGTCGTCGCCCGAACCGTCCGGCACGACGACTTCCTCGGGCCGGTACATCGACGCCCACTTTCCACTGACCAGGTACGAGGGGTGGGGATCGGGGAAGCTGGCCCAGGTGAGGAACGGCTGGCCGCTGGCCTTCGACGCCTCCAGGCGTGCGATGGTGCGCTCCTCGATCCAGCGGTTGTAATGCAGTTCCTCGGGCAGCTCCCAGGCGCCCCGGCGACCGCTTTTGGCAGTACCGCCGGGGGCACGGAACCAGGTGCGCCAATCCGGGCAGCGCTCCTGCAGCCACAGACCGTAGTGCATGCCGACATGGCCTTCGTCGGTGTGGTTGCGGACGAGCTCGATGTCGTCGAAGCCGTACCACGGTTCGCGGAAGGTCCGCCAGTGATCGTAGTCCTGCAGGGTCGGATAGGCCTCGACGCTGGGCCAGCGCGGGTCGCCCTTCAGCGGCTGGAAGTGGGCCTTGCCGACCAGCGCCGTACGCAGGCCGGCGCCACGCAGGCGGTCACCGACCGTCGGCACCGCCGGATCGAGACGCGTGCCCAGGCTGTAGGCGCCGTGCTGGCTGGGCATCAGGCCGGTGATCAGCGAGGCGCGGGTCGGAGTGCAGGTCGGGTTGGGGCAGTAGGCGCGGTCGGCGCGCAGGCCCTCGCGCGCCAGACGGTCGAGATTGGGGGTGCGCAGGCGCGGGTCATAGCACCCCATGCTGCGCCAGTGCTGCTGGTCGCTGGTGATGAGCAGAACGTTGCGGGCGACGGCCATGGCATGGACTCCAGGAGCCGCATGATGCTGCCATGAAAGACGGTCTGCAAGCTGACGCGGTTGATCTGCATGGCCACTTCTTGACCAAGGTATGGCAGCCGCCGGTCCGTCTCCACCGTGTCGGCCGGGAGGTCCGCAGCACGCCGGCCTACCGCTGCCGTGCCGACTTCGCCTCGGATGTCCCGCGCCTGCTGGTGCAGCGGACCCTGACCGGGCAGGGTACGGTGCAGGTGGCCGGACGCCGGCACCGCGTGGGCCCGGGTCAGGCCCTGGTGGTCGCCATCCCCGGGACCGCGGTCTGGGCCTACGAGGGCGACGGCACGCCGTGGAGCTTCGCCTTCGCCTCGATCGCCTGTCCGGTCCTGCCCGATCTGGCTGCCAGCCCGGTGATCGACCTCGCCGGCATGCCGGCCCTCGACCGCATCTTCGCCATGCTGGTCGAGCGACGCCTCGCCGGCGACGACGGGCCGCAACCGGCCCTGGCCTACCAGCTGCTGCTCGGCGCAGTCGGATTGGCTCTCGGCGCCGATCGCGAGCAGCCCGAGGACCGTCTCGCGGCCCGCATCGCCCGGGCGGAGGGCCGTTGCCGGATCAGCCAGCTGGCGCGTCAGCTCGGCGGCAGCCACGCGGCGCTGACCCGCCGCTTCACCCGGCGCTTCGGCGAACCGCCGCGGGCCTGGGCGGAGCGTCTGCGCCTGCGTGGCGCCTGCGCCAGGCTCGCTGCCGGTGCCCGTCCCGCCGCCGCCGCCGACGCGGCCGGCTACGACGATCCCGCCCACTTCGGCCGGGTCTTCCGGCGGCGGCTCGGCCTCACCCCGGGT
>JAIFKN010000202.1 GCA_020049615.1 bacterium
CAGCCCGGGGTTGCCGCGTCGACCGTTTGGCCACAGTCCCGTCCATGCCCGATGCCGTCGCCCTGCTGAACGAGGCCGCCGCCCTGGCCGAACGCGCCCTCGACGCCCGCCTGCCGCCTGAGACGGCCGAGCCGGCCCGCCTGCACAGCGCCATGCGCTACGCTGTGTTCGCCGGCGGCAAGCGCCTGCGCCCAGCCTTGGTGCTGCTCTGCTGCCGAGCCTGCGGCGGGCGGGACGCCACTGCCGCCGCTGGCCTGGCCGCCGTCGAGTTGCTGCACACCTACACCCTGGTCCACGATGACCTGCCGGCGATGGACGATGACGATCTTCGCCGCGGCCGTCCGACCTGCCACAAGGCCTTCGACGAGGCGACCGCCATCCTCGCCGGCGATGCCTTGCAGGCCGCCGCCTTCGGCGCCGCCGCCGAGCTCGGGGCCGAGGCCGTGACGGTGCTCGCCCGCGACAGCGGCAGCCTGGGCGTGGTCGGTGGCCAGCAGGACGACCTCGATGCCGAGGGCAAGCCGGTCGACGCCGCCCTGCTCGAACGCATCCACCGGCGCAAGACGGCGGCCCTGATCCGTGCCAGCTGCGAACTTGGCGCCATCGCCGGGGCCGCCACGCCCGAACAGCGCCTGGCGCTGGCGGCCTATGGCGAGGCGCTCGGCCTGGCCTTCCAGATCGCCGATGACGTGCTCGACGTCACGGCAACCGCTGCGACCCTGGGCAAGACGCCAGGCAAGGACGCAGCGCAGGGCAAGCTGACCTATGTCGCGGTGCATGGACTCGACGCCGCCCGGGCGGAGGGGGCCCGCCAGGCCCGCCTCGCCCAGGAGTCGATCGCTCGGTTCGGTCCGCTCGGAGCGGATCTCGCCGAGCTGGCCCGCTTCGTCGTGGAACGCCGCTCGTGAGCCGCCTCGCCGTCATCCTGCTCTGCCTCCTCGGGCTCGCGCTCGGCGCGGTCGAGTACGATCCCAAGCCCGATCAGCTCGTCATCCTCGGCTGGAAGACCACGCAGAAGGCGGAATGGAAGAGCGCAGGCGACGACCTGCGCTACGACACCGCGATCGCCTGGGACCTGGCCATGCGCTGTGTCCGGACGGAGGGGCCGCGCATGCTCCTGGCTGCCACGTTCATCAAGGTGGTGGCGACCCACAAGGGCCCTGGTACCCAGATCCGCGTCGACAGCGCCAGCGGCGAGGGGGCTGATGATCCGCTGCTCGGCCATCTCCTCGTCCTGGTGGGCAAGGTGCTGACGCTTGATGTCGAACGAGCCACCGGTCGCGTGGTCGCTGTCGCCGGCGCCGAGGAGGTCCTCGCCGCGATCAACCTGCGCGCTCCGGCGACCATTCCCGGCGATCCGCCTCCACTCGAAGCCCAGGCCAAAGCCGCCTACGGACCCGAGGCGCTGGCCCGGCTGTGGAGCCAGGTCCTCGCCTTGCCTGGCGGCGAGACGCAGATCGCGCTGCCGGCGCCGTTCACCTCCGGGACGATGACGCGCACCTGGCGGGACCTTGCCTGGACCGTTGCGCTTCCCGAGGGCGGGCGGCCGGTCTTCGAGCTGGCCAAGGATCCCTCGCCGGTGCGTGGCACGGTGGCGAAGCTGGAGGGTGCCGGCTCGATCGCCCTGTCCGCCGGCCTGCCGGCCAAGGCCGCCGGCAGGCTGGCATTCACCCTCGACATCCAAGCGATGACGCAGCCGGTGACGACGATCAACGAGATCGCCTGGATCCTCGAGGCGAAGTAGCGTCGGGACCGGCGCCGCTCAGCCGTCGATCACCAGCCGCAGGCCGATCTGCATGCTACGCGTCGTTGGCGCCAGCGCGGCGCGGTTGGCCGGACGCAGCAGGCGCGCCGGGTCGGCCCAGCAGCCGCCGCGCACCACACGCTCCTCGCGTTCGCCTCCCTGCGGGTCGCTAGCGCCGGTCGGCGGATACAGGCCGTAGCGGTCGCTGCACCATTCCCACACGTTGCCGAGCAGGTCGTGCAGGCCGAGGGCGTTGGGCGGACGGCGGCCGACGGGATGGCAGCCGTCATCGCTGGTCTCGCGGAACCAGGCGGCGCGGCCGAGCTCCGGCGACTCGAGGCCGCCGGCGCGGCAGGCATGCTCCCACTCCGCCTCGGTCGGCAGGCGGGCGGGGACGCCGCAGGCCGTGGCGAAGCGGGCGGCGAAATCCGCCGCCTGCTGCCAGTCGAGGTTGTGCACCGGCAGTTCGCCGCCGCGCTGAACGGACGGGTCGTCCCTGGAGATGCGCGCGAACACGGCCTGGCTGACCTCGCACTCCGCGAACCAGCGGCCGCGCGTCAGGATGATCTCGGCGCCGAGTTCGTCGCTGTCGCGGTCGTGCTCGTCGAGTGGGCTGCCGATGGCGAAGGTCCCGGGCGGCACATGGCGGAAGGCGACCGATATCAGCGGTTCGCCCGGCAGGCGCAGCACGGCGCGCGGCCCGCGTGCGTCGACCGTGTGCTCGCTGGCCCAGGTCGGTGCGGGCGGTCCGGCGAGGACGGCGGCGCGGGCGCGCCAGGCGGTCGTGGCGGCGGTGGTGCCGGTCTCGTGCTCAAGTTCGACGAGGGTGGCGAGGGCTTCCGGCGCCAGCAGCACGTTGCGGCTGCCCAGACGCACGGCGCACGCCGTCTCCAGGCCGCGGATGCGCGACAGCTTGGCGCGCCAGGCCGGTTCCTGCGGGAATGCGCCGACCAGCTGGCCCAGCTCGTCGATCGCCGCCTCGGCGCGCTCCGGCGGGGCGGCGATGGCGTCGAGCACGGCGAGCGCGGCGAGCAGCGCCCGCACGCGCTGCACCTTGCTGCGCCAGGCGACGAGCGCTGCGTCGTGCTCGTTGACCAGCAGGGCGAGCGCGGCGAGGTCGGCGTCGACCGCGTCGGGCAACGGCGCGGCGCGGTCGAGCGGGGCGAGCCGGCGGCGCAGCTCGACGAAGTCGACGATGCGCAGGCGCCAGCGCCGGTAGTCGGCGTCATCCTCGCCCAGCAGCCGGCCGTACAGCACGATGTCGTCGGCGAGCCCGGCCGAGACGCGGGCGGCGGCGTCGTCGGCGACGCGGCAGCGGCCGCGCAGCTCGGCGAGGCGGCGCTCCTCGGCCAGCAGCCGGCCCTCGCAGCGGCGCTGCGCCTCGGCATCGACGGCCTGGCGGCGCACCAGCTCGGCCAGGGCGGCGCCCGCCTGCCGCTGCTGGACCAGCGGCACGGCGACGTCGCCATCGAGCGGAGCCAGCGCCGCGCGCCATCCGGCGATGGCGGTCTCGGCCGCGACCAGGGCCTGTCCGCGCCGGAGCGATTCGGCGTCATCGACCGCCAGCAGCGGGCGCAGCTCGGCCAGGGCGGCGCGGGCCTCGGCCAGGCGCGGTTGCGGCAGATCGCCGGCGCGGTCGAGCAGGGCGCAGCGCATGCGCAGGTCGGCGAGCCGCCGGCGGTTCGACTCCAGCGCGCCCTGCCAGCGCAGCAGGCGGGCATCGTCGGGCAGGACGCGGGCGCGGTAGCCGGCCAGCTCGGGCTCCAGCTGGGCCAGCAGCGCCTCGCCGGGCCGTTCGGCATCATCGAGGCGGGCCAGGCGGTCGCGGTGCCGGGCGATGGTGGCGCGGTGGGCGGCGAGGGCGGCGCGCCAACGCAGCTCCTCGGCATCGGCCGGGACGCCGGCGCGCAGTCCGGCGAGCGCGTCGAGGTGGCCGGCGAGGCGGTCGAGGGCCGGCTCGTCGGGCAGGGCTCCCGGCTTGTCCAGTCCGGCGATGGCCTGGCGCAGCCCGGCGACCTGGCGGTCGAGCTCGGCGATGCGCCTGCGCCAGCGCGCCGCATCGGCGTCGCTTTCCCCAACCAGGCGGACGAGGGCATCGAGGGCCGGGGCGAGACGCTCGCGGCTGGCCAGGCTGGTGTCGGCGCCGGCATCGAGGACAGCCAGCTGCTGGCGCAAGCGCACGGCCTCGGCCGCGGTCTCGGCCAGGCGGGCCTCGGCGCGGATGGCGGCGGGCGAGCCGGCACCGATCAAGGTGGCGAGGTCGGCGAGATCGGTCACGGCCTCGGCGCGCAGCGGGGCGGCGGGCAGCTCGGCGCCATGCAGGCGGGCCAGGCGCGCGTCGAGGGCGTCGATCGTGGCCAGCTTGCCCTGCCAGCGCCGCACGTCGGCGTCGCCCTCGCCGGCGAGCCGGGCGAGGGCGGCGAGGTCGTCGTGCGATCCCGGCGGCGCCGGCTGCAGCGCGTCGAGGCCGCCGCGCAGGCGGGTGCGCAGCTGCTCCTCCTGGCGCTGGGCCGTCAGCCGGCTCTCCGCCGTGCTCTGGCGCCAGACCAGCGCGCCGGTGGCGAGGGCGGCGAGGATCAATCCGGCGGCCAGCGGCAGGGCCCAGCGGTGGCGGCGGCCGAGGCGGCGGCGCATCTGCTCCTCGGCGCCGGTGCCGTAGCGCGCCTGCAGCAGCGCGGTCACCGAGACGTCGCCGGCGCGCACCGCCTCGATGTCGGCGATCAGCGCGTCGGGCGTCTGGTAGCGCTTGGCCGGATCCTTCTGCAGGCAGCGCACGACCAGGGCCTGCACCGGCTCTGGGATCTCCGGCACCAGGGTGCGCGGCAGCTGCGGTTCGGCGTAGTTGTGCTGGTAGATCACCGCGTCGGCGTTGTCGCCGGTGAATGGCTTCCGCCCGGTCAGCGCCTCGTACAGGACGCAGCCGAGGCTGTAGAGGTCGCTGCGCGTGTCGGTCGGCTCGCCGCGCCCCTGCTCGGGCGAGAGGTAGCTGGGCGTGCCGACCGCGGTGCCGGTGCGGGTGAGGTTGTGCTCGCCGCCGATCTTGCTGATGCCGAAGTCGGCGATCTTCAGCGTGCCGTCGGCGGTCAGCAGCAGGTTGCCGGGCTTGATGTCGCGGTGGACGATGCCCTTGGCCGCGGCGGCGGCGAGGCCGCGCGCCGCCTGCAGCGCCAGCTCAAGCGCCCGCTGGTGCGGCAGGCCGCGGCCCTGCTGCGTGGCGATCAGGCTGCCGAGGTCGCTGCCCTCGACGTACTCCATGACGAAATAGGCGGTGCCGTCCCACGATCCGGCGGCGTACACCGCGACCACATGCGGGCTCTGGATCAGGCTGGCGGCGCGCGCCTCGATCTCGAACCGGGCGCGCTGCAGCGGCTCGTTGCCGATGGCGCTGGACAGCGTCTTGACCGCCACGCGGCGGCCGAGGCTCTTCTGCCGCGCACGGTACACCGTGCCCATGCCGCCCTCGCCCAGCACGGCGCCGATCTCGTAGTCGGCGAAGACCTGTCCGGTCAACGGCCCGCGCTGGCCGGTGCGGTGCCAGCCATCGTCCTCGGGGGCGGCGGGCATCGCCACGGCACGCGGCTGAGGCTCGGCGCCCGCGATGGTGCGCTCCTCCCCGTTCCAGCGGGCGGCGAGGTCACCAGCGGTGCGTTCAGCGCCGTCCCAGCGCTTCGATCCGGTGGAGGTCGCGTCGGCGCCATCCCAGCGTGCTGCATCGGCCATGGGCGGCGCGTCGTACGCATCGCCGACTGGCTGGCAATATCAGGCTGGGAATCGCAGCGGGTTAGAAGCCAGGCTTCGGCAGGGGCACCGGCGGCGCAGCCGGCTCGACCGCGGGTTCGCCATCCCGGATCTCCTCGGTCTTCAGCACACCGACCGGCTCCTTGGCGCGATCCGGCAGGGCGATCGGGATGTCCTTGGCCCGGACGACGAAGCGGCGCTCGCCGAGCTCCTGGCGGAGGTCGAGGACGATGGCACCGTCGGCCGGCAGGCTGATGTCGATGACACGGGCGACCCAGCCCGGTTCCTGGCTGTCGTTCCAGCCTTCCTGTTCGACCTCATCGCCGGCGGCATTCTTGAAGGTCAGCGTCTCGATGGCCCGCTCCAGGGCGGGCGTCATGCCCAGGGTCAGGGTCTCGGCGCCGAGGTTCTCCAGCTCGACCTCGGCCCCCTCGAGGCCATCGATGCGCATGCGCTTGGCGATCCAGTCGCGCGCCGGCTTGATCGAGGTGCGGCGCAGACCCTCGGCGGCGACGCGGCAACGCACCGCGACCGCGAGGGTCTTGAGGCTGTGGACGTTGTGGCCCGGCGGATTGAAGGCGACCGAGATGTCGAGCTGCCCGAGCTCGCCTCCGCCACCGCCGTTGCCACCGTCCTCCTGCAGGCGCAGCGGTTTGCCATCATCCCCCAGGGCCTCGATCAGTTCGACCCCCATCACCTCGACGATGCGGAGGCGTTCGCTCAGCTTGGCCATCAGCCCGATCTGCAGGCTGTCCTGGCCGCCCTGCAGCCGACCTTCGTCGAACCACAGATTGGCATTGCGCGAGACGTGGGTGGGTTGGGCGGCCAGCTCGGCCGGCGCAACGTCGCCAGCGGCGAGGGCTGCGGCGAGGAACAGGATCGAGGCGATACGCATGCCCTGGACGCTAGCGGGGAAGTCTGCCGGTGCCAACGATCTCCTCACGCAGCACGGCCAAGGGCATGCCAAGACGGCCTGCCGCCGCCGCGACGTCGTCGGCCTCCGGCTTGGTCCGGGTCGAGCCGTCGGGCAGCGTCACCGTCTTGGTGCGGATGCGCTCACCGCGGAACAGCACCTCGCCCGTGCTGCGCGGCAGGATCTGGCGACCGGCCTCGTGCCAGCGCACCCCGATCGAGCTGGTGTGCAGCAGCACCGCCTCCGCCAGGCGCGGACGGTCGGCCGGCCGCGCCAGCACGGTCAGGACATGGCCTGGACGGCCCTTCTTCATCATCACCGGCGCCAACCAGGCATCGAGGGCTCCCTGCTCCAGCAGGCGGGTGACGGCGATGGCGAGATCCTCGCCGGACATGTCGTCGATGGTCGCCTCGATCACCGCCACGCGTTCGCCCGGCACGTCCTCGGTGAGGATCAGGCAGCGCACGGCGTTGACCAGGCCGGGGATGTCCTTGTGACCCGCGCCGCTGCCGCTGGCGGTGATGCGGCCGCTGGCCGCCCCGGCGTCGGTGGTGAAGGCATCGGCCAGGCCGCAGACCAGGGCGCAGCCGGTGGGCGTGGTCAGCTCGCCGGCGTCGCCGCCGATCAGGCGGGTCGGGGCGCCGGTGCGCTTGAGCATCTCGGCCACCGCCGGCACCGGCACCGGCATGCGGCCGTGGGCGCAGCGCACGGTGCCGTGGCCCGGCACGATGGGGCCGGCGACGATGCGGTCGATGCCGAGCTGCTCGAGCAGCAGGCAGGTGCCGACGACATCGGCGAGGGCGTCGAGCGAACCGACTTCGTGGAACTCGACCGCCTCGGGCGGCACGCCGTGCACCGCGCCCTCGGCCTCGGCGAGCAGGCGGAAGCAGCGCTGGGCGCGTGCCACGACCCGCTCCGGCAGGGGGGCGCGGGCGAGGCGGTCGCGGATCGCGGCGTAGGGGCGGTGGGGATGATGTTCGGTGTCCGGCGTTCGGTGTTCGGCGTTCAGCAGCGTATGTGGTGCCTGGATCCAGCGCGGTTCCTGCTCGGCATCGACGTCGACCTGGGTCGCCGCCAGCGGTCCGGCCATGACGCTCTTGGCATGGATGCGGATCGGTCCGCAATCCAGCGCCAGCAGGTCGCGCTCCAGCCGCTCGCGGTCGCCGCCGCAGGCGAGCAGGGCGGCGAGCAGCATGTCGCCGGCGACGCCGCTGGGCATGTCGAGGTACAGGGTCGGCATGACGGGGTTTATGGAACCACCGACCCTTGAGCAACCCGTGAGGCGGCCGACACTGCGGCCCATGCCGGTCAAGACCACGGTGCTCCGCCTCGAACGCCAGATCCGCGAGGAGAACCTGCGCGCTCTCGAGACGACCCGCCTGGAATGGGAGCGGCTTGCAGGCGAGGTGGTGGCGGCGGCGCGCCGGCGCGGTTTCGCCGGCGACGATCCCTACCTCGCGCTGCAGACCCTGTGCGTGCAGGATCCCGAGAGCCGGCGCCTGGCGTTGAACGTCGGCGAGCTGTGGCTGACCTTCTTCGGCTGCCTCGACCCGTCGGGCGGCGGCGCGATGAGCCGCTTCCGCGGCGAGGCCGACGAGCTGAACAAGCGGCTGGCCAAGGCCGTCCCCGGCGAGGGCCCGGATCCGGCGCTGGCCGCCGATGTGCTCGAGACGCTCGATGACTTCTGGCGGGCGCATCAGGCCCAGGTCGGCGATCGCCTCGCCCGCCTGGCCGAGAGCAGCGGCGTGCGCGCCACCCAGGAGCTGTCCGCGGCGCTGGGCCAGGAGCGCGAGCGCCGGGAACGCGCCGAGGCCGACGCCCGCGCCACGGTCGAGTCGCTCGCCGCCTTCCTTACCGCGATCGGCGCCGCGATCGAGGGCCGCCAGAGCAGGCCGCTGCCCGGCCGCGCCGAGGCCCTGGTCGAGGCGGTGCGCCGGGTCGGCGAGGCGCGCGCCGAGCTGGCGCAGCAGGTCGCCGAGCTGCGCAGCCAGGTCACCCAGCTGTCGGGCGAGCGCCGCGAGCTGATGGAGGAGCTGAAGGCTCGCGACACCGCGTTGGCGCGGCACGAGGCCGGCGAAGTGGCCGAGTTCGAGCTCGACGCGGGCGCCGCCGCGGCCGCCCTGAAGGCCTGCGACCGCCATCTCGACCAGCTGGTGCGCCACCTCGCCGAGCTGCGCGCCATCGTCCCGCTGAGCGACGATCCGCGCCGCTACCGTCCACGCCTGTTCGGCGGCGAGTACGAGCTGAAGACCCTGCCCGGCCAGGCCGCCGCGCTGCGTGACGCGGCCCGCGACCTGCTGTGCTATGCCGATCGCGCGCGCTGGGCCCTGGGCGTGACCCGCCTGGGCAAGGCCTCGTCGCGCCTGGGCAGCGTGTTCCAGGAGCTGGTCCGTCTGATCGCGGCCTGGCGCTCCAAGCTCGGCGATCCGCCGCCGGTCTCGGCGACCATGGCGATCCGTGCCGCCGACTCGGTCTGCGCCCTGCCGGCGGTGGCGGCGGCCGACGTCGAGGCCCTGCTCAAGCGGCGTGGTGCCGGCGACAAGGCCGCCGCCGAGCTGGCCAGCGTGCTCAGCCGCACGCTCGCCGAGGCGCGCGGCGTGGCTCCGCCGCGCACCGAGGCGGGCAAGCGCGAGACGGCCAAGGGCGCCGCCAGTCGCCTGGCCGGCGAGCTCGCCGATCTCGCGGGGCAGCTCGAAGCGGCCTTCTCCGAGGCCGTCGCCGCCGACTTCCGCCTGCCTGCGGCCGAGTCGAGGCTCCTCGCCGAAGAGCAGCTGCTGCGCCTGGCGGTGCAGCAGCTCGACGGCGGCTGCGCGGAGTTCGCCCAGCTGCCTGGCGCGCCGGAGGCCAAGCTCTCGCCGCTCAGCGCGCGTGGCGACCTCGATGGCACGCTGCTGGCGGCTCGCACCCGCGCCGACTGGCTGGAGCGCGTGGCGGCCAGCCGCTTCCGCGTCGCATGATTGCCACGTCATTGCCCCAGGGGATTGCCACGTCATTGCCCCAGGGGATTGCCACGTCATTGCCCCAGGGGTTAGGGGTCAGGGGGGATTGCCCCTCCATTGCCCCAGGGGGCGCAAGCGTGGGGAGGAGATCTGCGGCCACGACCCTAACCCCTGGGGCAATGGAGTGGCAATGAACCCCAACCCCTGCGGCAATGAAGGGGCAATCCCCAACCCCTGCGGCAATGAAGGGGCAATCCAGCCGTGGGAGCGCTGCATGCTCGACGGCTTCGGCCCCGAGGCGGTGCGGCCGATCGAGGCGGTGCGGCCGTTGGCGGCGCGCCTGGCCGACGGCGAGGCGCGGCTGGCCGATCTCGCCGACTTCATCTGCGGCGACCCGGCCGGCAGCGCCAGCCTGCGCACCCTGGCCGACAATCCTGAGCTGTCGCTGCTGCTCATGCGCCTGGCCGGCATCAGCCGCTACGCCTTCGACGTCGCCCGGCGCGTCCCCGGCGTGTTCTGGCAGATCGTCGAGGAGGGCCAGCATGCCCAGGTGTGGGGCCGGCGCACCATGGCCGCAGCCTTGCGCGGCGACCTCGCCGGCCTGCGCGACGACGAGGCGCGTCGCGGTGTGCTGGAGCGCTTCAAGCACCACCACTGGCTGCGCCTGCTGCTCGGCGAGGCCTGCGGCCTGCTCGGCTTCGAGGCCATCGTCAGCGAACTGTCCGACGCCACCGACGTGCTCGCCGATGCCGCGGTCGGCCTGGCCGCTGCCACTGTCGCCGCGCGCGGGCCGGTGCCGGCCTTCACCGTGCTGGGCATGGGCAAGCTCGGCGCCCGCGAGCTGAACTACAGCAGCGACATCGACCTCATCTTCATCTACCGCCCCGATGAGGACCGCGACGCCTCGCATCTGCAGGCGCGTCGCCTGGGCGAGGCGGTGATCCGCTGGCTGGAAGGCCTGTTCCGCGTCGACATGCGCCTGCGGCCCGAGGGGGACCGCGGCGAACTGGCCTTGTCGCTGGCCGAGACCATCGACTACTACTGGAGCGTCGGCCGTCCGTGGGAGCGGCAGGCGATGCTCAAGGCACGGCCGATCGCGGGCGATCTGCGACTCGGTGAGGAGCTGGTGCGCGAGCTGCAGCCCTGGATCTTCCCATCCGATCCACGCTGGGAGGACATGGAGGAGTCGCGCACCATGCGCCGGCGCATCGAGGAGCGCGCCGACGAATCGGACGTCAAGACCGGCGCCGGCGGCATCCGCGACATCGAGTTCCTCGCCCAGCACTTCCAGCTCATGCACGGTGGGCGCATGCCCGAGCTGCGCCTGCGCGCCACCATCCCGGCGCTGCGCGCGCTCGCCGACCGCGGCATCCTGCCGCGCGCCGACGCGGTCGAGCTGGAGAGCCACCTCGTCGTCCTGCGCACCGTCGAGCACCGCCTGCAGTGCTGGGAGGATCGCCAGGAACACGCCGTGCCGACCGATCCGGCCGAGCGCACCCGGCTGGCCTGGCGCTGCGGCTTCACCGGGGCGCAGGCCCTGGCCCTGTTCGACGCCCGCCTGGCGGCGGTGCGGGGCCGGGTGCGCGAGCTGGCGGAGCGCCATCACCTGCAGCGCACGCCGGACGAGGACGCCGCCCTGGCGCTGCTGATCCAGGGCAACGCCGCCCCCCGGCTGATCGACCGCGTGCTCACCGGCCGGAACTTCGCCGATCCAGCGGCGGCCGCACGCCATCTGCACGAGCTGGCTGCGGAACCGTTCTTCATCCTTTCCCGCGCCCGCACCGAGCGCGCCCTGCTGGCGATCCTGCCCGAGCTGCTGCGGCGCATCGGCGCCAGCCCCGATCCCGACCGCGCCCTGGTCAACCTCGGGCGCATCGTCGGCGCGGTCGGCGGCCGTGCGGTGTTCTACGAGCTGCTGGCGGCGCGTCCGGCGGTGCTGCAGCTGTTCGTCGAATTCGCCGGCTTCTCCGACCTCATCACCGACCTGATCGAACGACACCCCGGCCTGCCCGACGAGGTCGCCGACGCCCTCGCCCGGCCGCCGCCGCGCGGCATCGTCCTGCACGCCGAGGCCCGCGCGCTGATCCGCGGTCTCGACGAGCCCGGCGCCCCGCTCGGCTTCCTGCGCGCCCGCGAACTGGCCGTGGCGGCGGCGCGCGACCTGCAGGGCGCGGCCTCGACCGACATCGCCGAGCGCCTCTCGCTGCTCGCCGAGGTGCTGGTGACCGCGCTGCTCGGCCGGGCCATCTCCGACCGCGCCAAGACCTGGGGCATCCCGATGGAGGGGGGCAGGCCGACGCGCTTCTGCGTGCTCGCCCTGGGCAAGCTCGGCGGTCGCGAGATGAGCTGGGGCAGCGACTGCGATGTGCTGTTCGTCGCCGATCCCGGCGGCACCTGTCCCCGCAACGGCCGCGACGGCGACGCCTTCTGGGAGAAGGTCGCGCAGGATCTCTGCCGCACCATGCAGGAGGCCGGGCTGGGCGAGGTCGATCCGCGGCTGCGTCCGTGGGGCGACCAGGGCCCGCTGGTCGCGACCATGCCGGCGCTGGAGGAATACTGGCGCCAGCCGCGCGAGATGTGGGAGCGCATGGCCCACGTCCGCGCCACCTGCCTGACCGGCGATCCTGGCCTGGGGGAGGAGGCGGTGGCGCTGCTGCACCGCCAGGCGCTGTCGTCGCCGCTGCCCGCCGACGCGCTGGTCCAGGTCGCCACCATGCGCCGCCGTCTTGAACAGAGCGTTGCCGGCGAGGACCACCTCAAGCGCGGGCCGGGTGGTTACGTCGATGCCGAGTTCATCGCCCAGGCGCTGATGCTTGGCCGGCCTGCTGGCGACCTGCCGTCGCCGCCGGCCACCGCCGCCTGCCTGCGCCGGCTCGCTGCGCGCGGGGCCATGCCGGCGACCGCCGCGGTCGCGCTGTGCGACGGCCTGGCCTCGCTGCGCCGGATCGAGAACCGCCTGCGCCTGGCCGACGGGCGTGCGGTCAGCGCCCTGCCCGCCGATCCGGCCGAGCGCTCCCGCATGGCCCGCCGCTGCGGCTTCGCCGACACCGCCGCCCTCGACGCCGAGGTGGCGCGGGCGCGCGGCCTGCTGCAGCGCTGGTTCGGCGAGCTGATCCTGGGACCGACGAGTTCCAGCTCGTCGGCTTCGCTTCCGACGAGCTGGAGCTCGTCGGTCCCAGGCGGCTCTTGCCCATGATGTCGGCACCGCCCATCATGCGCTGGAGGAGACAGGCCATGGCTGATTCCGACAACTCCCTCGCCCAGTCCGAACTCGACGATCTGCTGCGCATCCACGGGCTGCTCGGCGAAGGCGACAAGAACGGCGTCGCCCTGATCGACGAGCTGGAGAACGCCATTCTCGACAGCGGCAAGCTGCAGCTGGTGCAGTGGCGCGCGCTGCGCGACAAGCTCAAGGCGATCGAACGCCTGATCCCGCACATCGACCTGATCATCGAGCTGCGCGAGCGCCGTGGCGTGCGTCACCCCTGACGCATGCCGGAACTCGCCATCATCGGGGTCGGCAACGCCGGCCGCTTCATCCACGCGCCGCTCATCGCGTCCACGCCAGGGCTGCGCCTGGCAGGGGTCTGCGCCCGCGATCCCGCACGGCGCGCTGAAGCCGCCAGCGCCCTCGGCTGCGGCGCCTGGGACAGCTACGAGGCCGTCCTGGCCGATGCGTCTGTCGATACGGTGGTGCTGGCGACTCCTACCTCCGACCATGTGGTGCAGGCGCTGGCCGCGCTGGCGGCTGGCAAGCATGTCGTGGTCGACAAGCCCGTGTGTCTCGACCTCGCCGGTCTCGACCGGCTGGCCGAGGCCGAGCGCCGCTCGGGACGTAGCCTGGCGGTGTTCCACAACCGCCGCTGGGATGGCGACTTCCTCACCGTGCAGCGGCTCCTGGCTGGCGGAACGCTGGGGGCCCCGCGGGCGATCGAGCTGGCCTGGGGCGCCTTCGGCCGGCCGCGCGGCTGGCGCGCCACCGTCGCCGGCGGCGGCGGGCGGGTCTACGATCTCGGTACGCACATGGCGGATCAGCTGTGCCAGTTGATGCCGTCGCGGCCGGTCAGCGTGTTCGCCCGGCTGCACGACCCGCTGCCCGGTGATGAAGTCGAAAGCCACGCCCACCTGGTCATCGGCTTCGCCGATGGCGCCACTGGCGTGATCGAGACCGGCTACATCTCGGCCATCGCCAAGCCGCGCTTCCGCGTCCTCGGCAGCCAGGCCAGCTTCGAGAAGCACGGCCTCGATCCGCAGGAGGCGGCGCTGAAGGCCGGCGACGTCGACGCGGCACGCGAGGATCCCGACTGCTACGGCTGGCTGTCGGACGGGATCACCCGCACGCGGGTGCCGACCGTGCCGGGCTCGTGGCGCGGCTTCTACCTCGCGCTGCGCGAGCATCTCGCCGGCCGCGCCGTCAACCCGGTGCCGCTGGCCTCGGTGCGACCGGCGATGGCGATCGTCGAGGCGGCGTTCCGCAGCGCCCGGAGCGGCGGCGTCGAAAGCCTCTGAGGCTCAGGCCGCCGGCGGGGCGAGCCGTTCCAGGGCGGCCCGCATGTGCGGCGGGACCTCGACCGAGGTGAAGGTCGCCATCTCGATCACCGCGGCGGTGAAGCGCAGGCTGGCGGCCACCATCGTGCCGCCGGCCGGCAGCAGGTCGACGCGGCAGGTGTAGCTGTGCGCCTTGATCTCGGTGCACCACAGGTCGATGTCGACGCGCTCGCCATGGCGGAACGGGCGCTTGAAGTCGGCCTCGACGTGGACCAGCGGCACGCCGAAGCGCTTCTCGCGCAGCATGGCGGCGAAGTCCAGGCCGACGTCGGCCAGGCCGGATTCCAGGGCCTCCAGGGCGATGGTCACCAGGCGTCCGGTGTAGGCGATGCCGGCGGCATCGATGTCGTTGATCAGCATGCGGCGGGTGCAGACGCGGGGCATGGGCGGGAGGATACGCTGGGAGGGTCGAGCACCAGCTCGACCTCGGGGCAATGATCGGGCAACCCAGGATGCCCAGCGGGCAGCTGGGAGAGGGCAGCACCAGCTCGACCTCGGGGCAATGGCGGAGCCGCTGTCCGCCCACCCCATTGCCCCGTGGTCGAGCTGGCTCTGCCCGTGGGCAGCAACCCCATTGCCCCGTGGTCGAGCTGGCGCTGCCCTCTAACAGCTCGCCGCCCCTTCCTGCCCAAAGGGTTGCACAAGGGTCTTCTGGAGGGAGTAGCCAAGTTTGCCGGCCTCGGCGG
>JAIFKN010000070.1 GCA_020049615.1 bacterium
CAAACTTGGCTACTCCCTCCAGAAGACCCTTGTGCAACCCTTTGGGCAGGAAGGGGCGGCGAGCTGTTAGAGGGCAGCTCCAGCTCGTCGGCGGGGCGAGCCGACGAGCTGGAGCTCGTCGGTCCCAGGGCTACCGTCTGCTCATGCCCATCCTGGTCACCGGCGCCGCCGGCTTCATCGGTTCGCACGTCGCCCATCGGCTGCTTGATGCCGGTGAGCAGGTCCTCGGCCTCGACAACCTCAACGCCTACTACGACCCGGCGCTGAAGGCGGCGCGTCTCGCCCGCCTGACCGCGCGGCCGGGCTTCACCTTCACCAGGACCGACCTCGCCGACCAGGCCGGCATGGCCGCGCTGTTCGCCCAGCACCGCCCGACCACCGTCATCCACTTGGCAGCCCAGGCCGGCGTGCGCTACTCGCTGGAGAATCCGCACGCCTACGTCGAAGCCAATCTGGTCGGCTTCATGAACGTGCTGGAGGGCTGCCGCAACCACGGCTGTGGCCACCTCGTCTATGCCAGCACCTCGTCGGTCTACGGCCTCGACCAGGCGATGCCGTTCTCCGAGCACCGCGGCGCCGGCCATCCGATGACGCTCTACGCCGCGACCAAGAAGGCCAACGAGCTGATGGCGCACAGCTACGCGCATCTGTTCCGCCTGCCCTGCACCGGCCTGCGCTTCTTCACCGTCTATGGGCCGTGGGGGCGGCCGGACATGGCGCTGTTCAAGTTCGCCGACGCCATCCTCGCCGGCCGGCCGATCGAGCTCTACAACCACGGGAACATGGTGCGCGACTTCACCTACGTCGATGACATCGTCGAAGGCATCGTGCGCATCGCCGCCCAGCCGGCGCAGCCCGACCCCGCCTGGGACGCCAAGCGGCCCGATCCGGCGCACTCCAGCGCCCCCTGGCGCGTCTTCAACATCGGCAACAGCGACCCGGTCCCCCTGCTGCGCTACGTCGACGCGCTGGAGGCCGCACTGGGCCGCAAGGCCGAGCGCAAGCTGCTGCCGATGCAGCCGGGCGACGTGCCGGCGACCTCGGCCGACGTCTCCGAACTGGAGGCCGCCACCGCCTTCCGTCCCGCCACCACGGTCGAGGACGGCGTCGCCCGCTTCGTCGCCTGGTACCGCGACTACTTCAAGCGATGAGCGGCGCGGTCGTCTGGATCACCGGCCTGCCCGCCGCCGGCAAGACCACCTTGGCCGAGTCCTTGGCTGCGACGTTGCGCGCGCGCGGCCGGGCCGTGCTGGTCCTCGACGGCGACCGGCTGCGCGCCGGCCTGTCGCGCGACCTCGGCTTCGCCCACCCCGCCCGGGCCGAGCAGGTGCGCCGCACCGCCGAGATCGCCCGTATCGCCGCCGAGCAGGGCCTGCTCGCCATCGCCGCGCTGGTCTCGCCGATCCGCGCCGACCGCGCCAACGCCCGCGCCATCGTCGCCCCGCTCCCCTTCCTCGAAGTGCACCTCGACGCCGACGCCACGCTGTGCCGCTCACGCGACCCCAAGGGCCTGTGGGCCGAGGCCCTGGCCGGCAGGCGCAGCGGCCTGACCGGCCACGACGCGCCCTACGAGGCCCCGGAGGCCCCCGAACTGCACCTCCCAGCCGCCGATCCCCTCCCGCGCAGCACCGAGGCCGTGCTTGCCGCCCTGGCCCAGCGCGGTCTGATCGCCCCCCCATGAAGAAGGCTCTGATCACGGGCATCACCGGCCAGGACGGTTCCTATCTCGCGGAACTGCTGCTGGAGAAGGGCTACGAGGTGCACGGCATCAAGCGCCGCGCCTCGTCGTTCAACACCGAGCGCATCGACCACCTGTACCAGGACCCGCACGCCAGCGGCCGCCGCCTGCATCTGCATTACGGCGACCTCTCCGACGGTGGCGCCCTGCTGCGGCTGATGGCCGAGGTGAAGCCCGATGAGGTCTACAACCTCGGCGCGATGAGCCACGTCGCGGTCAGCTTCGAGCAGCCGGAATACACCGCCGACGTCGACGGCATCGGCACCCTGCGCATCCTTGAGGCGATCCGCTCGCTGGGCCTCAACAGCCGCTTCTACCAGGCCTCGACCTCCGAGCTGTACGGCCTGGTGCAGGAGATCCCGCAGCGCGAGACCACGCCGTTCTATCCGCGCAGCCCCTACGCCTGCGCCAAGCTCTACGCCTACTGGATCACGGTGAACTACCGCGAGTCCTACGGCATGTACGCCTGCAATGGCATCCTCTTCAACCACGAGAGCCCGCGCCGCGGCGAGACCTTCGTCACCCGCAAGATCAGCCGCGCCATCGCCCGCATCAGCCTCGGCCTCGATGACTGCCTGTACCTCGGCAACATGGACGCCAAGCGCGACTGGGGCCACGCCCGCGACTACGTCGAGATGCAGTGGCGCATGCTGCAGCAGGACACGGCCGAGGACTTCGTCATCGCTACCGGCCGCCAGGAGACGGTACGCCGCTTCGTCGAGCTGTGCTGCCAGCGCGTCGGCCTGACCCTGCGCTGGGACGGCACGGGCATCGCCGAGCGCGGCGTCACCGCCGACGGCCGCGCCATCGTCAAGGTCGACAAGCGCTACTTCCGTCCGGCCGAGGTCGAGACCCTGCTCGGCGACCCGACCAAGGCGCACGCCAGGCTCGGCTGGAAGCCGACCACCACGCTCGAGCAGCTGGTCGACGAGATGATGGCCCACGACCTCGACCTGGCCAAGCGCGAGCAGGTGCAGCGGAAGGCCGGCTTCCAGGTTAACGCCAGTCGCGAGTAGGACTTGCGTGTTGACTAGACCTAGCTAAACTAATCGCATGATCTGGGTCAACACCTTTGAAGCGAAGACCCGCCTCAGCGAACTGCTCAAGCAGGTCGAGGAGACCGGCGAGCGCGTGCTGGTGTGCCGGAACCGAACTGCGACCCATCGAAACGGCCAGGGATCCGCTGGTGAAGCATCCGGTACTGGGGGCGGCACGGCTGCTGCCCGGCTGGGACCAGCCGGCGCTCGAGCCTGCCGACTGGCCGGACGCCTTCGACCTGCCCGGTCTGCCTAAGCCGTCGTGATCCTGCTCGACACCTGCGCCGTGCTCCGTCTCGGGACCGATCCAGCCCAGCTGGGAACGGCCAGCCGGCATGCGCTCGCTCGGCATGCCGGATCCCTGTTCGTCAATGCCATCACCGCCTTCGAGATCGCCCTGCTGGCCCGCAAGGGGCGGTTCCTGCCGCCGCCGGAGATGCCCGACCCGTTCGTCTGGTACACCACCCTGCTCGCCCATCACGGCCTGACCGAGATCCCGCTGGATGGCGCGACCGCGGCAGCGGCAGCAGCCCTGCCGCCGATCCACGCCGATCCCTGCGACCGTTTCATCGTCGCCACCGCCCTGGCCCGCCAGCTGCCCATCGTGACCTGTGACCAGGCCATCCCCCGCTATCCCGGTGTCAGCGTCCTATGGTGAATCCCGCGCCCGTTTTCGTCGCCGGTCATCGCGGTCTGGTCGGCTCGGCCCTGGCCCTGGGCACCCCGGTCCTCACCCGCTCCCGACAGGAACTCGACCTGCGCGACGCCGCCGCGGTCGCCCGCTTCATCGCCGAGTCGCAGCCGCAGACCGTGATCATCGCCGCCGCCAAGGTCGGCGGCATCCTCGCCAACGACACGCTGCGCTACGACTTCATCGCCGAGAACCTGGCCATCGAACTGGCCCTGATCGAGGCCTGCCGCATCCACCGCGTACCGCGCGTGCTGTTCCTCGGCTCGTCGTGCATCTACCCCAAGCTCGCCCCGCAGCCGATGCGCGAGGACTGCCTCCTGACCGGCCCGCTGGAGCCGACCAACGAGCCCTACGCCATCGCCAAGATCGCCGGGGTGAAGCTGATCGAGAGCTGCAACCGCCAGCACGGCACCGACTGGCTGTCGGCCATGCCGACCAACCTCTACGGCCCGGGCGACAACTTCGACCTGCACGGCAGCCACGTCCTGCCGGCGATGATCCGCAAGTTCCACGAGGCGAAGCTGGCCGGCGAAACGCCGGTGGCGCTGTGGGGCAGCGGCTCGCCCAGGCGCGAGTTCCTGCACGTCGACGACCTCGCCAGCGCCTGCCTGCACCTGCTGGCCCACGTCCACGCCGGCCAGGTCCCGGGCGACCTGGTCAACGTCGGCTGCGGCACCGATGTCACCATCGCCGAATTGGCCAGCCTGGTCCAGCGCACCGTGGGCCACCGTGGCCCCATCACCTGGGATGCAGGCAAGCCCGATGGCACCCCGCGCAAGCTGATGGACGTCTCGCGTCTGGCCGCCCTCGGCTGGCAGCCGCGGATCGCTCTGGCCGACGGCATCGCCGGAGCCTACCGCTGGTATCTGGACAACGCGGAGCAGGCGCGGCGCTGAAGCCTCCGCTCCCCCAGTGGCAATGGATGGACGGCGGCTATATTCCCCACGCCATGCCCGACCCCGTCCCTGCCTGTCCACATCTGGTCCAGAACTACGGCCGCCAGGATGTCCGCTTCGTCCGCGGCCAGGGCTGCTGGCTGTTCGACGAGGCTGGCCGACGCTACCTCGACGGCTTCGCCGGCGTGGCCGTCAGTTCGCTCGGGCACGCCCATCCCGCCCTGGTCGCGGCCATCGCCGGCCAGGCCGCCACCCTGCTGCACAGCAGCAACCATTACCACCACCCGCTGCAGGAGCGGCTGGCCGCCCGGCTGAGCCAGCTGTCCGGCCTGCCGCGCGCCTTCTTCTGCAATACCGGCACGGAGGCCAACGAGGCGGCGGTGAAGCTCGCCCGGCTGTGGAGCGGCGCGCACGGCGGACGGAAGCCGCGCCTGATCGCCTGCGAAGGTTCGTTCCACGGCCGCACCCTCGGCTCGCTGGCTCTGACCCACACGCCCAAGTACCGCGAACCGTTCCTGCCGCTGATCGAGGTCGAATTCGTCCCCTTCGGCGACGCCGCAGCGCTGGCGAAGATCATGCGTGACGACGTCGCCGGTGTATTCCTCGAGCCGGTGCAGGGCGAGAGCGGCGTGGTGGTGCCGCCGCCCGGCTACCTGCGCCAGGTGCGCGAGCTGTGCACGCGGCACGGCGCCCTGTTCGTCGCCGATGAGGTGCAGACCGGCATCGGCCGCACCGGGCGCATGTTCGCCTGCCAGCACGAGGACGTCCTGCCCGACGTGCTGTGCCTGGCCAAGGCCCTGGGCGGCGGCGTGCCGATCGGCGCCGTGGTCATGACCGAGGCGGTGGCGGCACTGCTCAAACCCGGCCTGCACGGCACCACCTTCGGCGGCAACCAGCTCGCCTGCGCCGCCGCCAACGCCGTCCTCGACGTCGTCGGTCAAGCCGGCTTCCTCGACCAGGTCGCAGCCCTCGGCTCGCGGCTGCAGGCCGACCTGCGTGCCATCTTCCCCGAGGCGCTGCAGGTGCGCGGCCAGGGCCTGCTCATCGGCGTGCAGCTGCCCAGCGACCCTGCGGCGATCATCAAGGCCGGTTTCGACCACGGCGTGGTCGTCGGTCCGGCCGGCGGCAACGTCATCCGCCTGGCCCCGCCGCTGATCATCACCGCCCAGGAGTGCGACGAGCTGTGCGCGCGCCTGGCGCGGGCCAAGGCGTCATTGCCCCAGGGGGTAGGGGTTAGGGGTTAGGGTCGCATCAGCACGGCCACCACTGATCCTGGCATCCCTGTCCTGATGACGGTCCCAATCTCGCCCTTTATCCCAGCCTACGGCCCTAACCCCTAACCCCTAACCCCTGGGGGCAATAAGTGCCCATCCTCGCCCGCCTCGCCCTGCCGTTCCTTCGGCTGAAGGACCGCCGCACGCCGACGCCAGCGACGATGCGTGCAGCGCAGGACCGCATCCGGGCCCGGCTCGTCTCCGACTTCGCACGCCTGCCGGTCGGCCAGGCCCGCGGCCTCGACCACCTGCCGCTCGACGGACGGCTGCGCGACGCCTTCCGCGAACAGGTGCCGCTGGCGCGCTACGAGGACTACCTGCCGCTGCTCGAACGTGTCGCGCGCCACGAGCCGGATGTGATGTTCCCCGGCCGCGCCACCGCGCTGGCGATCACCAGCGGCACGACCAGCAGCGGCCAGGCTGGCGAGCGCTTCATCCCGCAGAACAAAGCCTTGCTCGCCCACCATCAGGCCGGCGGCGCGGCAGCCTTCGTCCGCCTTGCCGACTGGGTCGGGCCGGAGCTGCTCGGCGGCAGGCTGCTGCTGATGGGCGGCTCGACCGACCTCAAGGCCAACGCCCACGGCGTGCCGGCCGGCGACCTCTCCGGCATCATCGTCTCGCTCATCCCGAAGCTGCTGTGGAGCCTCTACGAGCCCGGCCGCGACATCGCCCTGATGGGCGACTGGGAGCGGAAGCTCGCCGCCATGACCGGTCGCGTCGCGCGTGCCGACCTGCGCCTGGCCAGCGGCATCGGCTCATGGCTGCTGACCCTGTTCGCCGCCTGCTGCCGGGAACGCGGGGTCGAGCGGGCGCAGCAAGTGTGGCCACGGCTGCGCGCGGTCATCCACGGCGGCCACGCCATGGAGCCGCTGATCGGCCAGTTCCAGCACCACCTGCCCGGCGACACCTGGATGCAGGAGGTCTATCCCGCCAGCGAGGCGTTCATCGCCGTCGGGCAGAAGCCCTGGCGCCTGGGCGATGGCAGGGTCTCGACGATGGAGCTGCTGTGCGATCACGGCGTGCTGCTCGAGTTCTGCCCCGACGACGATCCCCGCCCCGCAGCCTGCGTCGGTCCCGAGGGGCTGGAGGCCGGCCGCGTCTACCGCGTCACCATCACCACGCCCGGCGGCCTGGTGCGCTGGCAGATGGGCGACCTGGTGCGCGGCGAGGGGCCGGGCCTGATCCGCTTTGCCGGCCGCACCAAGACCCGCATCAGCGTCTTCGGCGAGCATGTCGAAGGCGACCTCCTCTCCGCCGCCCTCGCCGCCGCCTGCGCCGCCACCGGCGCGCGCATCCGTCACAGCCACGTCGCCCCGGTGCTGCCGAAGCCCGGCGAGCAGCGCGGCTCGCACCAATGGCTGGTCCAGCCAGAGCCCGGCTCGGCCATCGACACCGCCTCCTTCGCCGAGGCCATCGACCGCCATCTGCGCCTGAACAGCGCCGACTACGACGCCCACCGCGCGGTGCAGCTCACCGCCCCGGTCGTCACCGTCCTGCCCGACGGCGCGGTCGAGCGCTGGCTCGAGGTCAAGGGCAAGCTCGGCGGCCAGCACAAGGTGCCGCAGGCCTGGCCGGACCGCACGGTGGCGGATCAGCTGACCGCCCGGTGAGCGGCTGGGAGGAAGCGCCGCCACGACGGCTCACGAGCGCTTGTCTGCCTCGGCAGCCTGCCCACCATCCCGTCCGGCGCCGAGGCTTCTCGACGCGCACCACCAAGCCCGGAGCCGCCTCGTGAACCGCACCGCCATGATCGTCGGAGCCACCGGCCAGGACGGAGCCTGGCTGGCGCAGCATCTGCTGGGGCTCGGCTACCGCGTCATCGGCACCTCGCGAGACGCCGGCACCGCCCGGCTCGGCGGGCTCGACGCCTTGGGCATCGCGCCGCGGGTTACGCTTGCCTCGATGAATCCGATCGATTTCCGCAGCGTGGTGCAGACCCTGGCCCAGCACCAGCCGGACGAGGTCTACAACCTCTCCGGGCAGTCGTCGGTCGGCCTGTCCTTCGAGCAGCCGGTCGAGACCCTCGACAGCATCGGCGTCGGCACGATCAACCTGCTGGAAGCGATCCGCTTCCTCGCCCGGCCGGTGCGCATCTACAACGCCGCCAGCAGCGAATGCTTCGGCGAGGTCTCATCGGCCGGAGCCGACGAATCCCACCCCTTCCGCCCGCGCAGCCCCTACGCCGTGGCCAAGGCGACGTCGTACTGGCTGGTGGCCAACTACCGTGAGGCCTATGGGCTGTTCGCCTGCTCGGGCATCCTGTTCAACCATGAGAGCCCGTTGCGGCCGACCCGCTTCGTCACCCGCAAGATCATCCAGAGCGCGTGCCGCATCGCCGCCGGCTCGGGCGAGCGCCTGCGCCTGGGCAATCTGGCGATCCGCCGCGACTGGGGCTGGGCCCCGGAGTATGTCGTGGCGATGCATGCCATGCTGCAGCGCGAGCAGGCCGAGGACTACGTCATCGCCACCGGCCGCGACGCCTCGCTGCAGGAGTTCGTCACCGAGGCGTTCGCCCGCCTCGGCCTCGACTGGCAACGCCATGTCGACAGCGATGCCTCGCTGCTGCGGCCGACCGACCTGATGCGCTCGGTGGGCAATGCCGCCAAGGCCGAACGCGGCCTCGGCTGGAAGGCCGCGACCGACTGGCGTGGCGTGGTCGCCAGGCTGGTCGAGCATGAGCAGGCGGCGACCCGGCCGTGATCGCCACCTGGAACGCCCAGCTCGACGCCGCGCCGTCGCGCTCGGCCGCCGTCATCGGCCGCTGGCTGCTGTGGGTCGGCAGCGCCGCGATGCTGTGCGGCCTCTTCCTCACCCCGCCGTGGGGACTGTTCGGCATCGCCATCGCCGGCATCGGCGCGATCCTTTCCCGGCCGCCGCTGCACCGCCTGCCGGTCCTCTACGTCGGACTCGCCCTTGGCGCCTGGGTGCTGGCCAGCAACCTCGTGGCGATGTGGCGCGGACAGCCGGGTAGCGGTCGCATCACCAGCCTGGCCTACGCCTGGTTCGCCGTGCCGCTGGTGGCGACGGCGGCGACCGATCCGCGCTGGCGACGCTTCGCCCTGCGCGCCCTGATCGTCACCGGCGGCGTCGCCCTGGTCGTCGCGCTGCTCCAGTTCCTGGTCGGTCTCGGCAACGGTCCGCTGCGCATCGATCCGGACGGGCGGCGCTACGCCTATGCCCGCGGCTTCAGTTCGTTCCACCTGTCCTACGGCTTCGCCGGCGCGATCCTGGCTGCACTGAGCGTACCTGTGATCACCGGTTCCGGCTGGTCCTGGGCCGGACGCATCATCGGTCTGGTCGGCGTCGGCATCTGCGGAGCGCGCGCCTGCCTGCTCGGCGGCACCGCCGGGATCGCCGCCGCCTTGGCATCGCGCGGACGGCGCTGGCTCCTGGCCGCCGTGGGCATCGCCATCGTGCTCGGCGGCCTGATGGCCGCCCGCATGGCCATGACCGACAGCGTCCGGCTGCGCCAGATGCTCGCCGGACAGGACGGCCGTCTGCCGATCTGGCAGGTGAGCGCGGCGATGATCGGCGAGCGGCCCCTCCTGGGCATCGGCCACCGCAAGGCCTTCGAACTGGCCTGGAACGAGGCCTACGAACGAGTCGCCCCTGGGCCGCCCAACGAGTTCGGCCCCTACGGCGGCTGCCCGCATGCCCACAACTGGCTGCTGGCGGTCGCCGCCGAGCACGGCCTGCCCGCCGCCCTCCTGCACCTGGCGCTGGTACTGACCGTGCTCACCCTGCTGTGGCGCCGCCGCCACGAGGCGCCCGAGGCCTTCCAGGCCGGTTGCGGGGTGGTCATCGCCGCCGCCGTCTGCGCCATCTTCGAGCCGCTGCCGACCCAGGCGGCGCCAGGGATGGGCTTCCATGCGGCGCTGGGCTTCGTGCTGGGGGCGAGTTACGGAGGATGTGGTGGCTTGACATCAACGGACGTATCAAGACTGGGGCAGCAGAAGCCGTAGCCGTCAGACGAGAAGGCAAGGATCTCAGTGAGCCGACCAGACATTTCCATCATCATCCCGACTTACAACGAGGCCGGCAATCTGCCGGTCCTCGTCGAGCGTTTGGCCGCTGCCCTTGCAGGCCGCAACTACGAGCTGGTCGTGGTCGACGACGACAGTCCAGACTGCACCTGGCGCATCGCCGAGGAATTGGCAAAGCGCCATCCCTTGCGCATCTTCAGGCGCATTGGTAAACGCGGCCTGTCCAGCGCCGTGGTAGACGGCTTCGCCTCCGCACAAGGCGAGTCGCTGGCCGTGATCGACGCCGATCTGCAGCACGATCCCGCCATCCTGCCCCGCCTGGTCGACGGCTTGGCGCACTGCGAGGCTGCGGTCGGCACCCGCTATGCCGGCAGCGGCAGTACCGGCGAGTGGGGCGGCGCACGCCTGGCCTTGTCTCGGTCGGCGACGTGGAGCGTGCGCCGCATGCTCGGCGTACCAACCAGTGATCCGATGAGCGGATACTTCGCCATCCGCCGCGAGCTGTTCCAGCGCATCGCTCCGCTGCTGCAGCCTCGCGGCTACAAGATCCTGCTGGAGATCCTACACCGCGGCAAGGTGGCGCAGGTCCACGAAGAGGCCTACACCTTCTCCGGTCGCCTGCACGGCGAGAGCAAGCTGGGAGCCGGGGTGCTGCTCGATTGCGCGGCGGCGCTATGGGAGTTGCGCTTCGGCGAGTTCCTGCCGCTGCGGTTCGTCAAATACAGTCTGGTCGGGCTGAGCGGCGTCGGCGTGCAACTGCTCTCTACCCACGCCCTGCGCAGCCTGCCCCAGCTGCGCACCGAGGATTCCCAGCTGGCCACTGCCATCGCCATCGCCATCGCCATGGCCAGCAACTACGTGCTGGACAACCTGTGGACGTTCCGCGACTTGCGCCACCGCAGCGCCGGAACCTTCCTCGGCGGTTTCCTCCGCTTTAGCGCCGTGTGCTCGGTCGGCGCGGCGATCTCCTGGTCCATCGCCCAAAGCGCACGCCTCGCCACCGACGGCTACATGAACATCTACTTCGCCTCGCTGATCGGCATTGCCGTGGCCACGATCTGGAACTATGTCCTCAACCGGCACTTCACCTGGAAGCCTCATGCTTGAGACGAAGGCTTGGTTGGCGCGCTGGTGGATTCCGCTCCTCTTCGTCGCCTGCCAATTGCCTTTTCTGATCCAGCCCTTGGGCGGGATGCACAAGTGGCGGCAGGCCGACACCGCCGCTGTGGCGCGCAACCTCGCCTTCGAGTCGGCGGACCCGTTCCATCCTCGCATCGACATGCGCGGTGATCGCAGCGGCATCACCGGGATGGAGTTTCCCGTGTACCAGTCCATCGTCGCAGCAGGACTGGTGCTGGTCGGTGACCGCGATGCCGTCGGCAAGCTGGTGTCGCTGCTTGCCGCATGCGCCGCGGGGGCATCTCTCGCAGCGCTGCTCGTCCGCCGCCTCAGAGTCGACCACACCTCAGCATGGGCAGCTATCGCGCTCAGTCCGCTGCTTTTCCACTACGCCGCCAAGGTGATGCCAGAGACCACGGCCCTGGCACTTGCGTGCATCGCTCTCGAACGCACCGATGCGTGGATCACCGGCCGGCTCATTCGCGACCTGGCCCTGGCGAGTGCTGCTCTTGCCCTGGCCGCCCTGGTGCGTCCCTACGTCATCTTCGCGGGTGCACCTCTGCTGCTGGCCTGGATCAGTGGATTCGCCAACCGGACAGGCGTCCCAGACCACCGCCGGCCGCTCGGATGGGATGCCGCGCTCGCCGGCATCCTGGCGGCGATACCGTTCCTCGTCTGGTTCTACCTGTGGTGCCCCCACCTCGTGCGCACTTACGGCATCGATTATTTCTTTACCGGCAACCCTTTGCGCAAGAACCTGGGCGAAATGGGCGAAATCCGGTTCTGGCCGCTGCTGCTCAGCGCACTCGGACAGCACGTGGTCAACTGGATCGCCCTGCCCGTGTTCATCTTCGGCCTGTGGCAGACCCTCAGACTACGCAGGGCTGGTCTGATATCCGCCCCCGCATGGTGGCTCGTGCTGGGCATCCCTGGCTTCGCTATCCCCTCCTTGCTGCTGCTCATCGGCTCGCATTTCTCGCCACACAACTACTACTTCCTGGTGCTGGTGGCGCCAACTGCCGCTATCATCGCCCTCGGCCTACACGCTCTCCGCGGACGCTGGCCTCATGCGATGAACGCGATTCTTCCCATGCTTCTGGTAGCCAGTGTCCTCCAGTGGAGCCATGCGTGGCGAGGCGACCGCGGCCTGCAGGCCTACGACAACCTGCTCGGCGCAGGTGGCCTTCCCGACGATCGCCTTGTCGCCATCGAGAATCGCGGCCATCTCGCCTGGCACCTCCATCCACTGCGTGCCCGTGGCTGGGTAGTATCGCGGGCCGGACTTGAGGATGCCGATACGGTGTCCAGACTGCGTCAAGCAGGCATGCAATGGATCGTTATTACGGACGATCGTCAGGTCTATCGCCTGCATGACGCCGGGGCCTGGCTGGATCGGTTGGATAGAAACCGGTCCCACCCCAGCAACACCGTCTTCCCACCACTCAGCGACGCAGCCACGCCAGCAGCACCCCCCCATCGTGCCGCAGTTCCAATCCCTCAGGCGGATCCGCAATCATCGCCTGCCACCACCAGCGCTGGACGATGATGATGGTGCCGGGCGCCAGGGCGCGGACGTGCGCTGCGCCACC
>JAIFKN010000132.1 GCA_020049615.1 bacterium
CGTGGTCTCATCGCGTATTACAACTCCTTTCGGAGAATTATCCGCGTCCGATGGGTAGGTCAGCTATCTATTACTCACCCTTACGCCACTGTACTCACCTTGCGGCTTTCCCGTGCGACTTGCATGCCTAAACCCTGCCGCCAGCGTTCGTTCTGAGCCAGGATCAAACTCTTCAAAAGTTTAATCTAGCTTGTTAGTTTCGCATCCATGACCCGAAGGCCACGATGCACGATATCCAACCCGAAGGTCAGACACCGCGCGCGATTCCACCTACACGGGGGTGCAGGCTTCCTCGCTACGACTCGCGCTACGGATCTCGATTTGTCAACCGCCTCGCAAGATCGTGGCTGCCGGAGCAACCTCTCCCTTGCGTGGGAGGAATACCTTAGCGGGGTCTGAAATTCGTCAAGGGGTCAGTTTGCCTGAGCCTCGATCCAGCGCCTCGGCTCCGCCAGAACCTGCGTGCACCACGCCGGTTACGACGTTAGGATGTCACCGTGACGAGGTGTGAACCAATCCCGGCCCCCGGCGTGGCGCTGCTCCTCTGGGGCCTGTGCGCGTGCACCGCTGCGCTCGAGATTCCCAATGGAATCGCTGGGATTTCCGATCGGATCGATGAGGAGCAGGGTGGCAGCGCCGTGGTCATCGGCAGCGACGGCAGCGCACTGACCTTGGCGGAAGCCATCCCAGCCGGCAACGCCACCTGCGAAGTCGTGCTCTCAGGCGGACGGCGCCGGCAAGCTGCGGTGATCCGACGAGATCCCGGCAGCACTGCGGTCCTGCTGCGCATCAGCGACCTGCCATCCGACATCCGGCCGGTCGCCCTTGCGGACAGTCGCCGACTCTTGGCCATGGACACGGTGTGGACCGCTGGCAATGCCACTGGCAGCATCGTCCTGGATGGCGCGGCGGCGATCAGCCGCGGCGTGGTCAGCGGGCTATACGATCTCGCACCGGGTTCGCCGCCTGCCCGAGGTCGCGGCGGGCGCATCCTCGCCAATTGGAGCGGTGCCGCGATAGAGACCGACGCCGCGATCAACGATGGTAGCCAGGGTGGCGCCTTGCTCGATGACGCCGGCCGGTTGATCGGCCTGACCAGCCGGGCTCAGACCCGCGAGCGCCGTCTTCCGCTGACCGTGCCACTGGCTCGGATCCTCGACGGACTCGACCTGCCCCCAGCCAGCACCGCCCCGGTCGGCGGTGGTGGGGCGTGGCGCCGCGCGATCGCCAGCGTCGCCCCCAGCATCGGCCTGCTCTACCTCGAGCGCCTGCGGGGACCGGGCAATCCGGACGGCGTGCCGCGACCGCCGCGTCTCCTTAGCGATGCCGGTGCGAGCGAACGCGACCATCTCGCCCGCTGGTGGGAACTGCACTGGCACCAGCAGCAGGTCTTCTACACCGATCAGCCGGTCAGCGTGCTGTCGCTCGGCGAGGACCTGCTGCTGACCGCCGCGAGCAACCTGCATGGCGGCGCCGAACGCGGGCGCCTGCTGCTGCCTGGCGGCGCCATCGCCTGCAGCGTCGTCGGACGCGATCTGCCGCTCGACCTCGCCCTGCTGCGCAGCGAGCGGCCCCATGGCCTGCCGGCCGCCCCCTTCTCCACCGTGCCGGTCGCGCTGGCCACCCCGGTCGCACTGATCGGCCGCTGGCGCGAGAACACGACGTGGACGGCGACCGTCGGCACCATCTCGGCGACGGAACGCCGTCGCATGCAGTCGCGTCTCGCCTTCCTGCAGACCGATGCCCGTGCCAACTACGGGTCGCTCGGGGGCCCGCTCATCGACGCCGAGGGCAGAGTCGTGGGGCTGTGCGTCCTGCTCGGGCCGCATGACGAAAGACCCTGGTTGATCAATTCCGGCGTGGCGCTGGCCGTCGATGCCGCCCGCATCGCCACCGCACTGCCCGCACTGCGGGCAGGCAAGACCACTGCCAGACCGCCATTCGTCGGTCTCGGCGTGACGTTACGCCAACGCGATGGGGTCCTGGTCATCGGTGGCGTCACCGCCGATACCGGCGCCGCCGCCGCCGGGCTGCGCAGCGGCGATCAGTTGCTGTCGGTAGGCGGAGTCAAGGCGACCAGCCCGGACGCCATCAGCCGGACGCTGCTGCGGCGCAAGCCAGGCGACCACGTCAGCGTGGTGCTGCGGCGCGACCGCAAGGAGATGACCGTCGAGGTCGAATTGAAGGAATTCACGCCGTGACGCGCATGGCGCTCCTGCTGCTGATGCTCGCCGTGGCCTGGGCCGGGGACGATCCAGCCGAGCGGGCCGTGGCCTGCTACGTCTTCGTCGGCAATGGCAGCGGCGTGGTGATAGACGCCGGCGGCCTGGTGCTGACCAACCACCACGTCATCGCCGGCGAGGACGAACTCGAGGTCCGCTGGAGCGATGGCGTCACCGTTCCAGCCAGAGTCCTGGGCGTCGATCCGGTCGGCGACCTCGCCTTGCTGGCGGCTCCACGCCCTGACCGGCCAGCGGTCGCCGCCGTGCTGGGCAGCGCCGCCGACCTCAAGCCCGGCGCCGCGGTATTCGCTGTCGGCAACCCCTTCGGCCTCGGCGACCTCGATGACGTCCCGACCCTCACTCGCGGCGTCCTCGGCAGCGGCCGGCTGGTCCGAGGCAGCTACGCTGATTGCGTGCAGGTCGACGCGCCGGTCAATCCGGGCAACAGCGGGGGGCCGTTGTTCAGCGACTCCGGTCTGCTGCTCGGCATCAACGGTCAGATCCGCTCGCGGACCGGCTTCCGTATCAACAGCGGCATCGGCCTCGCCATCGCCTGCACGCAGATCGCCGACTTCCTCCCCCTCCTGCGCGAAGCTGGTGGAGGCTACGTCCATCATGCCGCGCCCCCCGAGGGACTTGAGTTGAGCGACGGCCCGCGCGGGCCACAGGTGCGGCTGCCGGGCAGTTCGGGTCTTCAGATCGGCGACGAACTGACGCTGGTGGCAGGAAGACCGGCGGCCAGCGCTGCACAAGCCGTCGGCTGCTTCGAGGCCCTGGCATGGCGCGAAGGGATGCGGGTGGAGGCGACCATCCGGCGTGGATCGGCCGCAATGACGGTGGAGATCCCCGCCCTGCGCGGCGTCATCCCAGGACGACCCTATTACGGCTGGGAGATCGCCGACCGCCAGGACCGCGTGCAGATCGCGAGCGTCGACAGCGGATCGCCAGCCCAACTCGCCGGGTTGCGCCGTGGCGACCTGCTGGTTGCCGTGGATGGCAAGCCCTTGGTCAAGCGCATCGACCTGCTCAGGGCCCTGGTCAGGGCCGGACCGGGCGACCGCCTCCGTCTGACGCGCCGGGCCATCGATGGAAGCGAGCAGGAGGTGACGCTGCTCGTGGTGACCCGGGATTGAACGGTTGACGGAGTGCTGAGCGGTTGCCCGGCCGGCCATGGGCCTAGCCTGCCGCTACCGCATGGGTGACCTCGCCGATCTTGCAGCCCGCGCCACATTCCCTGCCCGGGTGCGCCAGTTCGCCGCCGAGGATCCCGGACAGGCCCTGGCCCTGGCGATCGGTGCGGCCTGGAGCGAACTGCCCCGCGGAGGCCACGCTGCCGCGGTGGTCCCGCATGCCCGGCGCAACGAGCCCCTGGTCGCTGCGGCACTGGCGCTCGCCAGGCGGCTCGCCCTCCCCAACCTCTCGCTGAGACCGAGCGCCGACCCGGATCTGGCATGCGAAACACTGACCGCCCGCGAGCGGCAGCCGGTGCGGCTCTCCAGCCTGGGACGCGACCTGCGTCCCGCCTGGCCGGCCGGCACGCCCGCCCAGGCCCTGGACGCCAGCGCCGCCCGCGAACCGCTCCTGCTGCTGCCGGCCCGCGATCCGCGCTGGGGCTTCGATCGCGCCGCACTGCTCGCCCTGGCCTGGATCGCAGGCGATGGCCGCCGTGTCGCCTGGGAGCTGCCGTCCGGCACGCCGCTCGGCGCCTGGGCTTCGGAGCTCGCGCTGATCGGCAGCATGCAGCTGCCGATCAAGCTGCTTGCCGATCCTGCGGACCTGCCGTGGCCCCCGGCCGAGCGCGGCCTGGCGCGCTGGTGGGTCGCATTGCCGGCGCCGATCGACGCCGCTGGCGCGCTGGCCTGGACCCTGGCCGGCGAGGAGACGGTGCTGCTGGCCCTGCCCGGACGTCTCGATGCCGGCGAGGCCTGGCTGCCGGGCTCCGCCCGGCGTCTCGCCGAGGGCGACGCCGGCACCATGCTCTGCGTCGGGCGCGTGCCGGCCAGCATCCCGTCCGGATGCGGCCTCCTGCTGCTGAGCAGCCTGATCCCCCTGCCGCACGCCCATCTGCACCACGCCGCGCCGCCCCTGCTGGTCGAGGACGAGGACCTCGCCCGGCACCTGACCGGCATCGATCCCCTCCTGCGCTGCACCCTGGCGCCGCCGGCCGCTCAGCCACACTCGCCGCGATGACCGCAGCAGAGACCTTCGCCGCGTCCAGTGATGGCGCCCGCAGCGCCAGGCCGCTGCGCCATGTCCGGCGCCTCGACCTACCCGGGCCATTCGCACTGGAACGCGGCGGTTCACTGCCCGTCCTGACCATCGCCTACGAGACCTATGGCGAGCTCGATGCGGCCCACGGCAACGCCGTGCTGGTTTGCCACGCCCTCTCCGGCGACTCGCACGTGGCCCGCCACGACGAGACGGACGATCCCGGCTGGTGGGACTGCCTGGTCGGTCCTGGCAAGCACCTCGACACGCGCCGCTTCTTCGTCATCTGCGCCAATGTCCTCGGCGGCTGCCGCGGCACCACCGGCCCGGATTCGATCGATCCGCGGACCGGCGCGCCGTACGGCCCCGCCTTTCCCGAGATCACCATGGGGGATGTGGTGCGCTCGCAGGCCGCCCTGGTCGACCACCTCGGCATCACCCGGCTGCGCGCCGTGGTCGGCGGCTCGATGGGCGGCATGCAGGCGATGCTCTGGGCGACCAGCCAGCCCGACCGCGTGGCCGCCGTCGCCCTGCTCGCCACCGCCCACCGGCTCAACGCCCAGGCCCTGGCCTTCGATGTGGTGGCCCGCAACGCCATCCTGCGCGACCCCGACTTCGCCGGCGGCGCCTACTACGGCCGCGAGCGCGGCCCCGAGGTCGGCCTGGCCATCGCCCGCATGCTCGGCCACATCACCTACCTGTCGCGCGAGTCGATGCAGGACAAGTTCGAAGCCGACCGCCACCGGCCGCGCCCGCTGGACACCGCCTTCGAGGCGCAATTCTCGGTCGGCAGCTACCTCGCCTACCAGGGCGAGCGCTTCGTCGAGCGCTTCGACGCGAACACCTACTTGCGCCTGTCGCTGGCCATCGACCGCTTCGACCTCGGTTCCGATCAGGCCGCGTTGCGCACGGCGGTCGCCGCCTCGACCTGCCGCTGGCTGGTGGTCTCCTACAGCAGCGACTGGCTGTTCCCGCCCGAGCAGAGCCGTGAACTGGTGCGCGCCCTGCTGGCGGCTGGCAAGCAGGTCAGCTCCTGCGAGATCGCCAGCCGCGCCGGGCACGATGCCTTCCTGCTCAGCAACGAACTCGACCTCTACGGGCCGCTGGTCCAGGCCCTGGTCGATGGCTCTCCCAGCAGCGTGCCGCGCGCGATCGACTCGCTGGGCCACGATCCGGCGGCGATCTTCTACCACGATCGCCTTGACTACGAACGCATCTGCGGCCTGGTCCGCCCCGGCGCCAGCGTCCTGGATCTCGGCTGCGGCGCCGGCGGCCTGCTCGCCCGCTTGCGCGATCGCGACCACGCCCGCCTGGTCGGCGTCGAACTCGATCAACGGCAGGTCGCGGTCGCGGTCGGCCGCGGCCTCGACGTGGTCAACGCCGACATCGAGGCCGGGTTGGCGCAGTTCGCCACCCGCTCGTTCGATGTCGTGGTGCTGTCGCAGACCCTGCAGGCGGTGCGCGGGGTCGAGCGCGTGCTGGAGGAGATGCTGCGGGTCGGCGCCACCGCCATCGTCAGCTTCCCCAATGCCGCCCATCGCCGTCATCGCGAGCGCCTGTCCCGTCTCGGTCGCGCACCCGAGACCACCGGCCTGACCCGCTACCACTGGTACAACACGCCTGACATCCGGCTGGTCACCATCGCCGACTTCGAGGACCTGTGCGAACTGAAGGGCTGGCGCGTGCGCTCGCGCATCTGCCTGGACACTGCGACCGGTGCCGAACCGGCGGGCGATCCGCTGGTCGAGGCCGACGTCGCGGTGTACTCGCTGAGCCTCTGAGTCCCCGCCCTACCGCGTGTAGGTATGGACGCTGACCGCCGTGCTCGGCAGGTGGTTGACCAGGAACCAGCACATCAGCACGACGGCGAAGCAGCCGGCGATGGCCGCCAGGGCGGTGCGCGGACGCTCGCGCAGACCGCCTTCGGCGTGGATCAGGCAGACATAGGCGATCCAGGTCAGCAGGGCCCAGGTCTCCTTGGGATCCCAGGCCCAGTAGTGGCCCCAGGCCTCCTTCGCCCAGATCGCCCCCATGACCAGGCCGAGGGTCAGCAGCGGCAGCCCGGCATGGACCAGCCGAAACGGCAGATCGCTGTCAACCTCGCGCCGCAGCAGGCGCCAGCCCGCGACCCCGGCACTGAGGCCGAGCACGGCATAGCTGAGCAGATAGACGACGACATGCGGGACGAAGAGCGGGCTCTGCAGGGCGGGCATCAGGGTGCGGTCGAGGGTCTGCGGCATCGCCAGGTTCAGGCCGAGGAACAGCACGCCCAGTCCGAGCATCGGTAGCCGCAGCGTCGTGGTGTCCAGGCGCCATGCGATGAGGCCGCCGGCCGCCACCGACAGGCCGGCATACCACAGCCGGGTCTCGCCCAGGGTGCGCAGCGGCGGTCGGTCGAGGTGCAGCCACAGCCAGGCCAGCAGGCCGGCGACGAGCAGCAGGCCGGTCACGGTCAGCCAGCGGTAGGCGAGCGGGCGGCGCAGCATGGCGCAAGCGGCGGCCGCCAGCCAGGCCAGCACCGCCAGCAGTTCGCAGGTCCAGACCACGCCGCTCATCGCCGCCCCCCTGCCAGACGCGGACGCCACAGATGGGCGAGGACGCCGAGCACCAGCAGGACGAGGCCGGCATAGACCGCCGGCAGGGCGCGGTCCTCGACCGCCTCGAATACGGCGGTGCGGCTGGCGGGGCCGAGCGCCTCGTCATAGGACAGCAGGTAGATCGCCCAACCGTCGAGACGGAGCGGGCTGTTGACCGTGATCTCGGCCGCGCGGTCGTCGGCCCGCACGCGGGCGAGGAAGCGCTTCGGGCGCGGCGGCTCCAGATGCATCGTCCGGCCGCCGGGCAGGGTCAGGGCCAGTTCCGCCCCGACCGGTCCCTGCGGATGCAGCCAACCGGCGGCCAGTTCGGCGCCGGAGGCGTCCCGGACCGTGATCTCCGCCGCCGGGTTCGCGCCCGGATCGCGGAAGGCGACCACCCGGCCGGCGACCACCGCCGCGGCGGGCAGGAAGTCCGTCACGGTCACCGAGAGCCCGCGCACGCGGTCCACCGCGCCAGGTCCAAGCAGGGTCTCGCCGCGGGTCAGCCTGCCGCCACCCTCGTCGAGCAGCAGCATCGGCGCATAGCGTTCGAGCACGAAGTCGTCGAGCACCAGCGCCGCCGGCAGGCGGACGGACGAACCATCCTCGGCCTGCACCATGTCCCCGGGCCTGCCCCCCTCCTCGAGGATGAAGCGGGCGCGGACCAGGCCGCCATGCCCGGCCGCCCCGCCGACCACGGTGATGAGGAGACCGGCATGCAGAATGGCGAAGCGCAGGCGGTCCTCGCCCGAGCGCAGCCGCCGTCCGAGCGACACGGCGAGGTTGAGCACCACCGCGAGCAGGGCGGCGGCGAACGGCAGCGAGGACAGCGGGTCGCCCAGGCCGACGGTGCGCAGCCAGCCCGGAGCGGCGACGCCGAGCGGGAACACGGCGATCGGCCAGCAGGCCGCCGCCACCGCGAGCAGGCTGGCGATGGCGAGCTGGCCGGACCCCAGCGCCCTGGCGGCCCTGCCGTCCGGGCGCAGCAGTCCGAGCGCCAGTCCGGCGAGCGGCGGCAGCGCGACCAGCCAGTTCCACGGCACCCCCGGCAGATGCAGCGCCGTCCCCGGCCGCAGCACCTGCGCCACCCAGGCCCCGAGGAACACGGCGGCGAACAGGACCGCGGGCCTCAGCCCGCGTCGAGCCTCATCCACCCGCATGTCCAACGACGGACATGAACGCCATGTTCGCCTGCGTGACGTCGAGGCGGCTGTGCTGCACCACCACCGGAACGTCGCTCTCCACCCGCAGCCCATAGGGGACCTCGCGCGGGACGACGAAACCGCCAAGCATCTCCGGACGGTCGAAGCGGACATGCAGGCAGCGCTCACCGGCGACCCGGATGCGCACATCCTTCACAGCCGGACGGTCGGCGAAGTAGAACGCCAGGCTGATCGACGCCTCGACCGTCCCGGTGTTGAGGATGCACAGCGATTCGTGCCCCTGGTACGGCCCCGGCGGCCCGGCGGCCGGCAGGTAGGCGTCGGGGATCAGCCAGATGCGGGAACCGTCGCTCATGGCGGGATGCTCGGGGCCGCGCCGGATCTGCAATCCGCCGCCCACCCTACTGCGCAGCGGCGATCAGCTTCGGCGGGGTGGCGTCCTTGCCGAACTGCTTGATCAGGGCCTGCGCCTTCTCCTTGCTCGACCAGTCCGGGTAGATCACCGGCTCCGTGACACCCTTCTTCGCCAGCAGGCGGACGCAGGCGACGCGGGTCTGCTGCGCCAGGTCGGCGGCGTCGGCGAGGATGCGCTGGCATTCCTGCGGCGCGTGGAAGCCGAGGCCGTTGTTCGCCGCGACGTAGTCCCAGCGCAGCTGGGCCTTGCGCACCAGGGTGCGCACCTCGGCCAGCTCCTCGTCGGTGGCACCGGCCTGCCGGCAGGCGGCGATGTCGAAGTGCGCCTTGCACAGGGCATCCTCGGCGACCGCGCGGCCGTGCACGATCTTGTCCTGGATGCTCTCGACCCGGCTCTTGATCTCCTGCTCGCCCCAGCGGTGGCAGATGGCGCACGAGTTGGCGATATTCAAGAGCGGCGACTGGATGTGGTGGTCGGTGAACTTCTGACCGCCCTCGGTCTTGTAGGGCATGTGGCAGTCGGCGCAGGAGACGTTGCGGTAGGCGTGGATGCCCTTGCTGTACACCTCGTAGTCGGGGTGCTGCATCTTGACCATCTTCGCGCCGCTGATCGGGTGCGTCCAATCGCTGAACTGCTTCTCGTCGTAGTAGGCGTCCATCTCCTCGACGCCCGTGCCCTTGTCCCAGGGGAAGGTCAGATAGGCCTTCTGGCCCTTCGACTCGTCCTTCTTGAAGTAGTACTCGACGTGGCACTGGGCGCACACCAGCGAGCGCATCTCCTGGTGGCTGACCGCCTTGATGTCCTTGCCCTGGCGCTCGAACGCCTCGACCAGCGCCGGACGGGAGATGGCCAGGGCCATGGTGTTGGGGTCGTGGCAGTCGGCGCAGCCGATGTTGTGGGTGATCTCGGGAATCAGGTCCTTGGCCGGCGTGTCGTAGAACTTGGCCGGACCCATCTCGGCCATCAGGCGGGGCACATCAGGGCTCTTGCAGGTCCAGCAGGTGCCGGGCTTGGTGGTGATGTCACGGCCGGTGTCGAGGACATCCTTGACTGCGTACTGGTGGCCGCGGGCCTGCTTGTAATCGACGGAGAACGGGTACCCGGCGAAGAGGATGACGTTGGCCGGGACCTCGGCGAGCAGGTCGTACTGGTGCGAGCCGCCGTACTTGGTCTTGGTGTCCTTGGTCTCGGTCTTCTTCCAGGAGTCATGCTCGCGCGGCCAGTTGACCGCCCACTTCGAGGAGTCGGACTCCCACGCCTTGATCGGCTGCAGCACGCGCTGGCCCTGGGCGGCCTCGGCGCGGCGCTCCATGATCGAGGCCAGCAGCAGTCCGGTGACCAGCACGGCGACGAGGACGGCGCCGAAGACGAGCCAGCCCTTGAGCGCGGACGGGCCGGAGGAGGTCGGTTCGGTCATGGCTTGGTTTCCTTGGCGGGACGCGGGGCGAGCCCGCCGCTCTGCATCTTGTGGGGATTCTCGAGCACGCCCGGCAGCTTGGGCGCGTTGACATCGAAGGCGGTGGAGAGGCTGTTCACGCGGCCGTGCGGCACCTCGCGGTGGCAGTCCCAGCAGCGGTTGTCGCCCGGCGTCCAGGCGCGGGCATGGATCTCGCCGACCAATTGCTCGTGGCAGCGGCGGCAGTTCTGCTCGACCACCGGGACGGCTCCTTCCGACAGCTGGATCACCTGCGGCTCCAGGCGCAGGGTGAACAAGCTGGCATGGCGCATGCCGTCCTTGGCCTTGAAGGCGTAGGTGTTGATCACGCTGTCATGCGGTACGTGGCAGTCGTTGCAGGTGGCGACGTTGCGGTGGCTGCTGTGGTTCCAGCTGACGTAGGCCTGGGTCATGACATGGCAGTTCATGCACGTCTCGGGCGCGTCGCTCATGTAGGACGGGGCGCGGGAGATGTGGATGGCCACGATGCCCAGGCCACCGAGGACGCCCAGCGCGATCCACACCGGCAGGCGCCAGACGGCGGGGATGAAGCCGAGTCCGATCAGGGCTTTCAGCATGCGGGACCCCGCAGGCCGAGGTGGACGCCACCGGCCACGACCAGCAGCCAGGCCATCTCTCGAGCTCCAATGCGGGCAGGTGATGGCGGCATGGCGGACTGCTTATCCAGTAAACATACGGCCCTGACAAGGCCCAAGCCGAAAACAGCGGGAATGCAGGCATATACGAGGTCCGCAGCCCACAGGGCGGCGGCAATGGCGAATGCGGCCACATGCAGATCGACGGCCAGCGCCGGCCAACGCGGGTCGCTCCGCAACTGGGCACGAACCAGCGGGACGATGGCGATGAGGTGGGCGGCAAGAGCAGCGCCAGCGATCGCCGCGGTCACGGTGTCGCCGCCTCCCGCGACAGCGATGGCCACCGTCAGCAGGCCCGTCGCCAGCGCGGCGATGGCGGAGATCCACCACGGCCGACCGCCAACGGGCAGCAGGCAGACGACGCCGGTCAGGACGGCGGCCGAGAACCACCAGGCCCAGGCGGTGGAGACAGCCAGCAAGACCGTGATCGCAACCAGGCCGGCGACCAGTGAGGCAAGGAGCGCCGCGACAAGAAAGCGGCCTCGTCCGGCGGCTTTGACGGACATGGTTTGGCGCAGCATCGCAGCACAGATCCCCGCCCCGAGGAGCGGCAGTCCAGCCAGGCTGCCGCCCAGCGGCAGACCGACCAGCGCAGCTCCGGCGAGCAAGCCCCAGACGCCATGTTCACGCGGGACGATCAATTCTCGCAACCGGGCCATGCCCAAGCCTACCGACCACCCACTTGATCCAGGTCAAGTCCGCCCGGTGGCATTTCCAGCGCGCCCGGTCTAATCCGCCCCGTCATGTCCGGCCCTCTCCTCGACCTCACCCCCACCGACCCCCGACTCGCCGGGATCCTCGGGGACTCGCACCGGCGCTTCCAGACCCTGGTCGATGAGGCCCAGGCCAAGGCGGCGTCGTTCTACGAGAAGACGCTCTGCCGACGCGCCACCATCGAGCAGGTCATCGACGAGATCTTCGCCGCCGTCGAGCGCGAGGGCGATGCGGCGGTCAGCCGCTACGTCCTGGCCTTCGACGGGGCGACCCTGCCGGCCGAGCGCCTGCGCGTCAGCGCCGCCGAGATCGCCGCCGCCACCGCGCGCACCAGCGCCCCGATCCGCGCCGCCATCGACCAGGCCGTGCGCCAGGTCGCCGACTACCAGCGCAGACTGCTGCCGCGTGGCTTCGGCGAGGATCTCAGCCAGCCGCTCGGCGTGCGCTGGCTGCCGGTCGACAGCGCCGGAGCCTACGTGCCCGGCGGCGCCGGCGGCACCCTGCCGCTGTTCTCCTCGGTGATCATGAACCTGGTCCCGGCCAAGGTCGCGGGCGTCCCGCGCACCGTGCTGGTGACCCCGCCGCGCACGGACGGCAGCATCGCCGACGAGGTGCTGGCCGCCGCCGCCGCGGTCGGCGTCGATGAGGTGTACCGCATCGGCGGCATCCCGGCGATCGCCGCGCTGGCGGTCGGCACGCCGGCCTGTCCGCAGGTCGATACCATCGTCGGTCCGGGCAACATCTTCGTTACCCTGGCCAAGCGCCGCGCCTACGGGCGGGTGAATCTCGACATGCTCGCCGGGCCGAGCGAGGTGCTGGTCATCGCCGACGCCACCGCCGACCCGCGCTTCGTCGCCTCCGACCTGCTGTCGCAGGCCGAGCACGACGTGCTCGCCATGTGCATCCTGCTGGTCATCGGCGACGGGCCCGCCGACGCCGTGCAGGCCGAGGTCGCGCGCCAGCTCGCCGCCCTGCCCGACGAACGCCGCCGCGTCGCCACCGAGAGCGTGCAGCGCTTCGGCCGCCTGGTGCGCTGCCCCGACGTCGCCACGGCGGCGCGGATCAGCAACCAGGTCGCCCCCGAGCACCTCGAACTGCTGGTCCGCGAGCCCAAGGCCGTGCTGCCGCTGATCCGCAACGCCGGCGCCGTCTTCGTCGGCCCGTGGTCGCCCGAGCCGATCGGCGACTACCTCGCCGGTCCCAGCCACACCCTGCCCACCGGCGGCGGGGCGCGGCGCTGGAGCGGCATCGGCACCGACACGTTCATGAAGCGCAGCTCGATCATCAACCTCGACCAGGCCGGCTTCCGCGCCATGGCCCAGGCCGGCATGGCCATGGCCCGGGCCGAGGGGCTCGAGGCGCACGCCCGCTCAATCGAGGTACGGCTGTAGCGTCCCCGGTCAGGATGGCTCTTCACCTGGGACGCGACGCCCGTTCCGCCTTGCTCCACCGCATATAGGCTGCGTTCTGCGGCAGCCCTGAATCCATCCACAACATGCCATCGGCCGCTGCCTCCTCCAAGCTCCCAGCCAGCACGCCTTCCGGGGTGATCGTCGACACCCGCGGCGAGCCGATCAACGACCGGCGCCTGCGTGCCGGCATGCGCACCAACATCCTCGCCGGCTCATTCGGCATGGTCTGGGTCGCCATCGCCGGAGGCATGCCGGTGACCATGTTCATGGACGCCATCGGGGCCAGCGGCGTGGCCATCGGCATGGCGGTGACAGTCCAGCAGTTCGCCATGCTGCTGCAGGTGCCGGCCGCCTTCGTCGGCGAGATGCTGGCGACGCGCAGGCTCTATTGGGGCGTGCTGGCCCTGCTGCACCGCGCCTGCTGGCTGCTCATCGCCTGCCTGCCCTGGCTGTGCGGCGGCAACCCGCAACTGATGGCCTTCGCGCTGCTGCTGCTGCTGGCACTGAGCAGCCTGCTGGCGCAGGCGGCGACCCCGGTGTGGTTCGGTTGGATGGCCGACCTCATCCCCGAGCGCCTGCGCTCGCGGTTCTGGGCGGTGCGTCAGAGCGTGGTGATGATCCCGTTCCTGCTCGCCACCGTGCTCGCCGGCTATGCCCTCGACCTCTTTCCCGACCCGCGCACCCCTGGCGGCTCGTATCTGGGCTACAGCCTCGTCTTCGGTGTCGCCGGTCTGCTCGGCCTCATCGACATCCTCATCCACTTCGGAGTGCCGGAGCCGCGTACCGTCCCTATCCGCTTCGCCGCCCGCCAGATCGCCGACCGCCTGCTGGCGCCGCTGCGCAGCACCGATTTCCGCTGGCTGACCCTGTCGCTGTGCGTGTGGTCTTTCGCCCTGTCCGTGACCGGCCAGTTCGGCGTGCTGGCGCTCAAGCGCATCTACCAGGCCAGCTATACCCAGATCTCGTGGACCGCGGTCACCGCAACCATCGGAGTGATCGGTGGCGGCTTCCTCTCTGGCTACGTCATGGACAGAGTCGGGGCGCGAAACTTCGGCATCCTCGCCATGATCCTCAGCCAGCTCTGCGCCACGGTGTGGTTCCTGGTCGGAACCGGCAGCATCGACCTGCAGCTGCCCTTCGACCTAGCGGCGACCATGCCCACGATGGTACTGGCGCTGCTGCTGGTCAACCTGGTAGCCGGGGCGCTATTCTCCGGCGTCGGCCTGGCTCAGCTCAGCCTGCTAGGCGCCCTCTCGCCGGCCCAGGGCCGTACCATGTTCATGGCCGTGCATTGGGCGCTGATCGGCCTCGCCGCCGCCGCCGGACCGCTGGTCGGCGGCTGGATCATGGACCGGTTCACCGCCCATCCGCCCGCCTGGACGCTGCCCACGGGCATCCCGGTCAACTACTTCCACCTGCTGGTGCTGGTCCAGATCGCGCTCTGCTGGTTCGTCGCGGTGCCGTTCCTGTACCGGGTGCGCCGCCGCACTGGGGAGATGGCCCTCGGCACCGCCTTCAACCGCCTGGTGACGATCAATCCGCTGCGCATGGCTGCCAGCATCACCAACATCTGGAGCATGGGCTCGTCGGACACGCGCAGCGAACGCGCCGACGCCGCCCGTCGACTGGGCGAGGAGCGCACCGCACTGGCGGTGTCGGACCTCATCGCCCGGCTCGACGACCCATCGCTGGAGGTTCGCGAGGAGGCCGCCACCGCCCTCGGCTCGATCGGCAGCGACGACGCCATCGATGCCCTGCTGAGCCGGCTCGACGACCCGCGCAGCGATCTGGTGCCGGAGATCGCCCGCGCCCTGCGCCAGGAGCACACCGGTGCCTCGCTCGAAAGCATCCTGCGCCGCATCACCCTGCCGATCGCCGAACTGCTGCCTCAAATTGCCAGCCGCATTCCGGACGAGCAGCGCCGGCGCATCGAGTCGGCGCTGCTGCGGCTGCTGCCCGCTGCCGACCAGGTCACCGCCTGCGAGATCGTGCGCACCCTCGGCGCGGTCGGCTTCCGCGACGTCAGCGGGCCGGTCCTGCTCGCCTTCCTCCGGGCGGCCGAGACGCCCAAGCTGGTGGTGGCATGCTCGGAAGCCCTGGTGCGCCTGGAGGAGTTCGCCGCCGCCCACGAACTGGTGGTGCTCGCCACCGCAACCGCCGACCGTCGTCATGGCCGAGCCCTCACCGTCAATCTCGGGGATCTCCTCGGCGCGTCCGGCGGCTTCTACCGCCTGCTCGCACAGGAGGAGCGCAAACCCGGCAGCCAGGTCGAAGAGATGCTGAGGCATCTGGCCAAGGCAATCACCCATGTCTGCCGTGCCAATCCCGCCAGCCAGGCCGAGGGGCAGCGCGTGACGGCGTTGATCGGCGCGCTTGACATCGCCTATGTCGAGGGACGCACCAGCGTCTGCGTCCAGCATCTCTTCGATATCGGACGCTTCATCACCGGCCTCGAACTCGACCTGCCACCACCTGCTGGCGAGGACGGCCTCGACGGCTGGATCGCGGCGGCGACCGAGGCCAATCCTCGTGCGGGCGTCGGCATGCGCTATCTCATGCGGCTGCGTGATGGCCTGGGCAGACAGGACGGCAGCGCTCCGGACGTCACCGGCGTGCTGCTCGGCATCTACCATCTCAGCAACTGGTCGCGCACCTACCACGGGGAGGACTGACCGTGCCGGCACGGTCGCTGTGGAGTCGGCCCAGGCAGGCTGGAGAAGTGATCTCCACGGCCTAGACTGCCAAGCATGAAGAACGACGTAGCGGTCAAGACGCCCCCCAACCTGTTCGAGAAGACCCAGCAGTTGATCCGGCGGATCGAGCTGCAGCTCGACGGCCGGTTGATCTGCTACTGGATCTCACCCAACGGCTCGGTGTGCCAGAACGACGTCAACGTGTTCAATGCCGTGCTCAAGACGGTGGGGGACGCCGGAACCATCTACCTCTTCATCAAATCCGATGGCGGCGACGGCAAGGCCAGCCTGCGCATGGTCAATCTCCTGCGCAAGCACTGTCGGCGCCTGGTGGCGCTGGTGCCGCTCAACTGCGAGTCGGCCGCCACCATGCTGGCGCTGGGCGCCGACGCGATCCGCATGGGACCGATGGCGTTCCTCACTCCGGTCGACACCTCGGTACGGCACGACCTCTCGCCGGTCGACAAGAGCAACGACCGGGTGTCCGTCGGCGTCAACGAGATGGACCGCATCATCGCCAGTTGGAAGCGCAACGAGACGACCAAGGACGAGAACGTCTACAAGCACCTCTACCAGCACATCCATCCGCTGGCCATCGCCGCCGTCGACCGCGCCGGCAGCCTGTCGAACATGCTGTGCAACGAGATCATGGGCTACCACATGAAGGACGCGAAAAAGCGCGCCCGCATCAGCAAGGTGCTCAACAGCGACTACCCCTCGCACGGCTACCCTATCGTGCTGAAGGAAGCGCAGCGTATCGGCATCCCGGCCGAACCCCTGGACGATGCCGTGAACGAGATGCTCATCGAACTGAACGAACTGTACTCGGAGATGGGCCAGAAGTGCCGCACCGACTTCGATCCGCACCACCACCGCGACAACGAGATCCTCAACATCATCGAATGTGCCGGGAAGATGGTCTACTACCACCTCGACAAGGAATGGCACTACAAGGAGTCGGAGCGGACCTGGCGATTCACCAACGACTACAGTTCCTACAAGGCCCGCGAACCCGGGCCCAAGGGCCGGATCGTCGAGAGCCTGTTCCACGTTCGCTGAGCGTCACCCGCGATCTGGCGTCGAACTCTCCAGCTGATCCAGCTCGTCACCCATCGCATTGGCCGGGCGGGTGAAGCGGGCGACAAGGACGTAGAGCACCGGCACCACGAACAGCGTCAGCAGCGTCGACAGCGCCAGTCCGCCGATGATGACGGTGCCGATGGCCTGCCGGGCCTCCGAGCCGGCGCCGCCGTGGATGACCAGCGGCACGGCGCCGGCGATCATGGCGATCGAGGTCATGACGATCGGACGCAGCCGCACCGCCGCAGCCTCGCGCGCGGCTGACAGGACGTCGCGCCCGGCGGCGCGCAACTGGTTGGCGAATTCGACCAGCAGGATGCCGTTCTTGGCCACCAGGCCGATCAGCATGACAGCCCCGATCTGGCTGTAGATGTTGTTGCTCTGCCCGGTGGCCCACAGCGCGGCCAGCGCCCCGGTGGTCGCCAGCGGAACGGTGATGATGATGATCGCCGGATGGATCCAGCTCTCGAACTGCGCCGCCAGGGCGAGGAAGACGATCAGCAGGGCCGCCGCGAACATGAGGAACTGGCCGCCCGAGGTGTCGACGTATTCCTTGGCCTGGCCGGCCCAGCTGATCGCGGCGTTCTGCGGCAGGTTGGCGGCAGCCAGGGCACGGATCGTGTCGACAGCCTCGCCCACGCCCATGTCGGACGGCAGCGCAGCGCTGACCGTCACCGCAGCACGACGGTCGACGCGGCGCAGCTCCTTGGGCACGCCTTCCTCGTGCGCCTTCACCACCGCCGACAGCGGGATGAGCTCGCCGCTGATCCGGCTGCGCACATGCAGGCGGTCGAGGTCGGCCGGTACACGGCGCTGCTCGCGATCAACCTGGATGATGACGTCGTACTGCTGACCGCGATCCTCGATCGTGGTCGCCTTGCGCTCGCCGAAGGCGATGGCGAGGGCGTCGCCGACGTCACCGGCGGTCAGGCCAAGGGTGGCCATGCGGTCGCGATCGACCTCGACCGACAGTTGCGGCTTGGTCAGCTCGACCTCCTCGCGCACGTTGCCGAAGCGCCCATCCTTGCGCACGGCTCCTGCCAGGGAGGCCGCCATGGATCGCACCTTCGGGTGGTCCTCGGCGCCGACCACCACCTGCAGGCTCTGGCCGAAGTCGCGGATGCCGAAGCTGTCCGGGTTGCGCGCATAGATGATGGCCCCATTGATGGCCCTGAGGTCCTTGCCGATCGCCGCCGTCACCACCTGCTGCCGCACCGCGCGTTCGGCCCAGGGCTTGAAGCGCAGGATGACCGAGGCGGCGTTGACTCCTCCGCTGCTGCCGAAGCCCGGGATGATCGAGAACACGCTGCTGACCGGGCCGTCGGGGCCGATGAACCTGGCTGCCGCGGCATTGACCTGCTGGACCACGGCGCGGGTCTCGTCGATGGTCGCCCCCTGCGGCAGCTCGATGATGATAAAGGTGCGGCCCTGATCCTCGCTCGGCGACAGGGCACGCTGCACCTGCGTGTACAGCAGGACCGTGCCGGCGCAGAACACCACGAAGACGCCGAGAACCACGATCTTGCGCCGCAGACCCCAGTCCAAGGTCGCCGCATATCCCCGCTCGAGGGCGGACAGGACGGCGCCGATACCGCGCGAGATCGGCCCATCATGATCATGGCGGTGCAGCAGGCGACGGCACAGCACCGGCGTCAGTGTCAGGGCGACGAACGAGGACCCCAGCACGGCGGCCGCCATGGTGATGCCGAACTCCTGGAAGAGGCGGCCGACGCGTCCGGTCATGAAGCTGATCGGCACGAACACCGCGACCAGCACGATGGTCGTCGAGATGACGGCGAAGGCGACTTGGCGCGTGCCGCGGGCGGCGGCCAGGGCGGCCGGCTCGCCACCTTCCAGGCGCCGGTAGCCGTTTTCCAGCACGACGATGGCATCGTCGACCACCAATCCGATGGCGAGGACGAAGGCAAGCAAGGTGAGGACGTTGACCGAGAAGCCGAGCGCGGCCATCACCGGGAGGGCGGCGGCGAGCGACACCGGCACGGCCAGCATCGGGATCAGGGTCGCGCCCCAGGCGCGCAGGAACACCAGGATGACCAGGGCGACGAGGATGACGGCCTCGATCAGGGTCGAGACGACCGACTGGATCGAGGCGCGGATGAACTGCGATTCGTCATAGGCGATCGCCAGCTTGATGTCCTCGGGCAGGTTCGGCCGAATGCGCTCCAAGGCCGCCTGCACACCGTCCGCGACCTCCAGGGTGTTGGCGGTGGACTGCCGCACCACGCCCAGGCCGATGGCGTTGCGTCCGTCGATGAGCAGGCCGTTGCGGTAGCTGGCGGCCCCCCGCTCAATGCGGGCCACCTCGCCAAGACGGACCTCGCCGCCACTGCCGGCGCGCAGGATCAGGCCGGCGAACTGCGTCGGATCGGACAGGCGGGCGTCGGCGCGCACGGTCAACTCGCGGGCGGTGCCTTCGATGCGGCCACCAGGCAGTTCGAGGTTCTCGGCCTTCAGGCGCGTCTCGATATCGGTGGCGGTGACGCCGAGGGCGGCCATGCGGTCGGGGTCGAGCCACACGCGCATGGCGTAGCGGCGTTCGCCGCCGATGCGCACGCTGGCCACGCCGGGGACGACGGACAGCGCATCGATCAACTCGCGCCGGGCGTAGTCGGTCAGCTGCAGCGCGTCGCGCGTGCTGCTCTCCATGCCGACGAACATCACCGGACTGGACGAGGAGCTCGCCTTCTCGACCACCGGATCGTCCGCCTCATCCGGCAGCACGCGTTGCACCTTGCCGAGCTGGTCGCGGACGTCGGCAGCGGCGAATTCGATGTCGCGACCAAGCCGGAACTCGATGTCGATGCGGCTGGTGCCGTCGGTAGAGGTCGACGTGATCGACTTCACGCCTTCGATGCCGGCGATGACCTCCTCGATGCGCTTGGTCACCTCGCTTTCGATGACCGCCGACGAGGCGCCGGTGTACTCGGTGCGCACGCTGACCACTGGCGGATCGATGTCGGGATACTGCCGGACCGGCAGACGGGTCAGGGCCCACAGCCCGACCACCACCAGGCCGAGGTTGAGCACCGTGGCGAGGACCGGCCGGCGCAGGGCGAGGTCGGAGAGCTGCATGTCAGGGCTTCTTCGGCGCCGCAGGCTTGGCGGGTTCGCGGATCTGCACCGGCTGGCCGTCGCGTACGCCCTGCAATCCCTGGACCACGACGGCCGTACCGGCGGCGAGACCGTCGAGGATCTGGACCGCTCCCGGCATGCGAACCCCGGTGGTGACATTGGTCCGCACCGCCTTGCCGTCCGTCACCGACCAGACGAAGGCCGTGCCGCCCTGCATCACCACCGCGACTTCGGGGACGGTGACCGATCTTTCGAACCGCTCGGCGACCAGCTCGACGGTCAGGGCCATGCCCGGACGGAGCGCGCGGTCCTGGTTCGGCACCAGCGCCACCGCGCCCACGGCGCGGGTGCGCTCATCCGACCCCGGATCGATGGCGGTGACGGTGCCGGCGAAGCTGCGTCCTGGATAGGCGGGGGACGAGGCCCGCACGGTCAGTCCGGGCTTCAGCACCGCCAGGTGCACCTCGGGGACGGCGAAGGAGACCTGCATCGGATCGAGTCTGGCGAGCGGCGCGATCGGCGTGCCGGGTGCGACCAGGCTGCCCACCCCGACGCGACGGATGCCGATCGAACCGGAGAACGGGGCGAGCACGGTGCGGTCGGCCAGGGTCGCCTCGGCCAGTTCGAGGGCGCCCTGCTTCGCCGCCACCTCCGCCGCGAGGCGGTCGATCTCATCCTGGCTGACCAGACTGCGGTCCAGCAGCGGTTTCCGGTTGGCCAGCTCCTTGGCCGCCTTGTCGAGCTCGCCGCGCGCCTCCCGGGCGGCTGCCGACTCGCGGGCGCTGTCGAGACGCAGCAGCACCTGGCCGGCAACCACTTCGGATCCGTTCTGGAAGGCGATCTCGGTGACCAGGCCGGAGGCCTTGCTCGACAGCACGATGCCATCCACTGCGGAGGCCTGACCGAGCAGGCGCACGATCCGCTCGACCGGCTGTTCGCGGGCGGCGGCCACGTCGACCAGGGCGGGCTGGGACTGGGGCTTGCCCTTGGCCGGGGCCCCGCAGGCGCAGAGAACCAGGCAGACCAGGAGGACGGCTCGGAGCATGGCGGCACCTTGCCCGCGATCCGACCCCCGGGCAACCATTTAGGCTCCTAAGCGTTCAACGTCGTTCGAGCGCGCTCGGCACTCCGACAGGGTAGACCTCCAGGCCGAATTCGCGGCAGCGGGCGTCGTCGTACTGGTTGCGACCATCGAAGATCGCCTTGCCGGCAAGCTGCGCCGCCAGCTTGCGGAAATCAGGCCTGCGGAACGGACGCCACTCGGTCATCAGACAGAGCACATCGGCCCCTTGCGAAGCGTCATACATCTCTTCGTGGTAGGTCAGCCGCGGCAGCATGCCGAGCGCCCGCTGCGCCTCGTGCGCGGCCTTGGGATCGTGGGCCCGCACCGTCGCGCCGGCTTCGACCAGTTCGCGGATCAGGCCGATGGCCGGGGCCTCGCGCACGTCGTCGGTGTTGGGCTTGAACGCCAGTCCCCACACCGCCACGGTCAGCGAGGCCAGCTTGCGGTTCTTCAGCTCGCACCACGCCGCCAGCTTGCGCTGCACCGTGCGCAGCTGGGCCTTGTTGACCTGGTCGACCGCTTCGAGGATGCGCGGCGTATAGCCGTGCTCCTCGGCGGTGCGGGCGAGGGCGCGGACGTCCTTTGGGAAGCACGAGCCGCCGTAGCCGCAGCCGGGATGGAGGAACTGCAGGCCGATGCGGCTGTCGGCGCCGACGCCGAGCCGCACCTGGCGCACGTCGGCCCCGACCCGCTCGCAGATGTTGGCGATCTCGTTGATGAAGCTGATCTTGGTCGCCAGCATCGAGTTGGCGGCGTACTTGGTCATCTCCGCGCTGCGGATGTCCATGGTGTAGAAGCGCAGGCCGTTGCGGATGAACGGCGCGTACAACTCGTGCAGCAGGGAGGCGGCCTTGGGCGAGTCGACGCCGACCACGACGCGGTCGGGCTTCATGAAGTCCTCGACCGCGCTGCCCTCCTTGAGGAACTCCGGGTTGCTGGCGACATCGAAGGGGACGGCGGCCTGCCGCTTGGCCAGTTCCTCGGCGATCCAGCCGCGCACGCGGTCGGCGGTGCCGACCGGCACGGTGCTCTTGTCGACCACCAGGACGTGGGCGGCGAGGTTGCGGCCGATGTCGCGGGCGGCGCTCTCGACGTACTTCAGATCGGCGCGGCCGTCATCGCTCATCGGCGTGCCGACGCAGATGAAGGCCACCTCGGCGTCCTTCAGGCCCTCAGCCGCCTTGGTGCTGAAGAGCAGGCGGCCGTGGTGGATGTTGTCATGCAGGAGTTCGTTCAGGCCCGGTTCGTAAATCGGACTCTCGCCCCGGCGCAGGCGCTCGACCTTGGCGGCATCGACGTCGATGCAGGTGACGTCGTTGCCCATCTCGGCGAAGCAGGTGCCGGTGACCAGCCCAACGTAGCCGGTGCCGAAGATCGCGATGCGCATGCTGAACCCCCAGGGTCTGGCATGGTGCAGCGATCATCCCCGCCTCAAGGGGGGATGATCGCAGATGCACCCGTCGTCAGGCTTCGAGTTCGGCGAGGACGGCGATGGCCGCCGCCCAGCGGGCGAACTTGAGCTTGCCGAGGTCGCCGACGGTTTTAACGCCGAAGGCCTGCTGCAGAAGTTCGGCATCCTTCTCGGTGACGCCCTGCAGGGCGCTGACCGGGGCGGCTGCGATCTCGCGCAGGGACTTGCCTTCGTAGGACTTGTCAACGGCGGCATTGATGTTCATGGGCTGGTCTCCGTGGACCACCCGTATGCCTGCACCGGTGGAAGGTCAACGGGCGGCTGGCAGGGCGGAGGAGAGGCGTTCAGCCCTCAACCGTACCGTGTCGATCTCGTGCTGCCGCCAGGCGTCCAACTGCGGCCGGATCTGCTCGGGGAAGGCCTGCGACAGCAGTTTCTCCACCGCGTCGCCATGCGTGTCATCCGAGCGCAGGGCGAGGACGTCGTCGAACTGGGGGAGGGTCGTCCCAGCCAGCCGCCTCTTCCAGTCCGGCTTGGCGGACTCGACTAGCAGCCAGGCCACCGATTCTCGGGCTGCGCCGTAAGCCGATGGCAGGCGCAGCATGTTCTCGACGTGGATACGGATGCGATCGGCGTCGGTGCTGCGGCGCATGCGTTCGAGAAGATCCAGGCCGATCGCCCTGACGTCCTCGTCCTTGTCGCCCAGCCGCCGCCGCGCGTCCTCCTCGGCGCCAGGCAGAGCGGAGATCAGGTCGGCCAGCGTGCCGTAGTATGATGCCACACGGTTGGCCGGCACGATCCAGCGCCACGCCACCGCCACCTGCTTGGGCGTGGTAAGCGCCTTCAACTGGAGCACCGCCTCGAGGGTCGGCGGCTCGTGCTCGGGCAGATCCTCGATCACCGCTGCGGCCGCGATCTGGTCGCCGGGGTGGTTGCGCAGCAGGTCGCGGTAGGCGGTGGTCGCCTCCTTCTCCCGGCCGGTGCGCCAGAGCTGGCGCGCCTCGGCCAGATCGACCTCGCGCACCAACGGCTTGAAGTCGCCCGATGGGTTGCGTTCGACCAGCCTGGTGATGCGCGAGCGGGCTTCAGCGATCTGACCGATCTCGGCCAGCTTGCGCACCACGGCGTGCTCTTCCTGGCGGGTCGGAATCATGGTGTGGATGTTGATGGCCAGCCACAGCAGGGCGAGGAAGCCGACGCCGATGGCCGGGATCAGCCAGCGGCGCGGACGCCGGACGAGCGGTGCGGTCACGGTGTGAACGGTTTCCGGTACTGCGGTCGGGGCGGTCGCCGGGGTCAGCGTCGGCGCCAGGGCGGTAGGGATGGCGTGCGGGATGTCGCGCAGTCGGTCGGGGATGCGGGCGTTGCCGGCGAGGGCGGCTGCAAGGGCGGCTGCCGTCGGACGGTCCTCGGCGCGCTTGGCCAGGCAGGAGGCCAGCAGCCGGGCGATGGCGGGGTCGAGGCCGGCCACGCTCGTGGTGGGATCCGGCGGCGACTCCTCGGCATGGCGGCGCAGCAGGTCCATCACGTCGCTGCCACGGTATGGCGGCTGGCCGGTCAGCAGATGGTACCAGGTGCACCCCAGGGAATAGACGTCGGCCGGCTGCCCACCGGGCGATCCGTCGCGGCATTCAGGTGCCAGATAGGCCGGCGTGCCGACCACCGAACCAGCGGCGGTGAGCTGGGACGCATCGAGGGCCCGGGCCAGGCCGAAGTCCCCCAGCCGGGCGCTGCCGTCGCTGGCCAGCAGGGCGTTGTCCGGCTTGATGTCGCGGTGGATGACGCCTGCGGCATGGGCGGCGGCGAGGGCCTCGGCCAGATGGCGGATCAGGGCGCAGGCCTCGGTCCAGGCCAGGCGGCCGCACCACGGGCGCAGCGAGCCGCCACCCTCGATGAGTTCCATGACCAGGAGGATCTCACCGTCGGCCTGCACCAGGTCATGCACCTGCACGACATACGGGCTCTTCACGCTGGCCAGGGCGCGTGCCTCGCGGGCCAGGCGCTCGACCGCGCCAGGATTGCCGGCGAACTGAGGCAGGATGCGCTTCACCGCCACGTGGCGGGTGAGGACGATCTGCTCGGCACGATAGACCTCGCCCATGGCTCCGTGGCCGAGGATACGGCCGATGCGGAAGCCGCCGATGGTCCGACCCTCGGCGAGGACGCTCATGCCGCGATGGTGGCCGGTTGCTTCCGATTGCCAGCCTCCGACGCCGATTGCCAGGGTTCCGGGAGTGGATCGCCGCCGAATACCAGCCCGCCGCGCCGACTGCCAGCACGGGGGGCACCCCGGTTCGCTAGGATGCCGGCGTGATCACCCATCTCATCGAGCGCAGCGAAGCCTTCCTCAAGGGCCTGGCCTTCGGCTGCCGGGCCTGCGGCCAGTGCGTGCTGCGGGCCAACGCCATGACCTGCCCGATGCGCTGCCCGAAGGGCCTGCGCAACGGGCCGTGCGGCGGCACCCTCGGCGGACGGTGCGAGGTCCATCCCGAGCGGACGTGCATCCACGTCCTCATCCACACCCGCCGCCATCGCGGGCGCGTTGAGGTCGCCCCGATCATGCCGGCGATCGACCATGCCTTGGTGACCAAGGCCAGCCTGATCAACGCCTGCACCGGGGCCGACACGGGCTGCCGCACCCCCCTGCCCGCCCTGACCACGGCGGGGTGGAACGACGGTCCGCCGCGCACCGCCTCGCGCCTGGAGGCGACCCTGCGCGCCGGCCGATTCGCCATCACCACCGAACTGCGCGCCCCGCGCGGCGCCGACCTGACCCGCATCCGCCGCGAGGCCACGGCCCTGCGCGACTCGTTCGACGCCATCAACGCCACCGCCTACCTCAGCGGCAACCCCTCGCTGCCCAGTTCGGTGGTCGCCCGCGAGCTGCAGGCCATGGGCGTCGAGGCGGTGGCCCAGGTCACCGCCCGCGACTGCACCCGCACCACCCTGGTCGGCGAGCTGTTCAGCCTGGCCCAGGGCCAGGTCGCCAACCTGCTCTGCCTGACCGGCGACTGGCGGGTGGGACGGCCGATGGTCAAGCCGGTCTATGACCTCGACTCGTCGCTGATGCTGTACGAGGCCCGCCATCTGCGCGAGCGCAGCCGAGTCTACCACACCGGCGAGGAGGTCGCCCAGGCTCCGCGTCCGTTCCTCGGCTGCGCCATCAACCCCCTGTCGGATCCGATCGACGTGCCGGTGCGCCGCCTGCGGGTGAAGGCCGACTGCGGCGCCGAGTTCGCCCAGACCCAGGTCCTGACCGAGACCGTCCGCCTCGCCCGTTTCATGGAGCTGGCCCGGGCCCAGGACCTGCCGCGGCGGGTCGCCATCCTCGCCGGCATCCCGGTGGTCACCTCGCTCAAGGCCCTCGACCACCTGCACCGGGTCGCCGGTGTCACCGTCGATCCGGGCTTCGCCGCGCGGCTGCGCGCCGCCAAGGATCTGCGCGCCGCCGGCATCGCCGAGGCCGAGCGCCTGTGCGCCGAGGCCAAGGCCATCCCCGGCATCGCCGGCGTCCACCTCATGCTCTTCGGGCTTGATTACTCAGCCCTGATCGACATCGCCTCCGCCATCTCACCCAAGGATATCCCATGCCCTTCCCCGGCCTGACCGCTTTTTGCGGCGAGGGGCTGGGCCCCTCCGGCCCTGCGGGCCTACCCCACGGCCTTTGTCATGGCTCGGTTTCGTCGCATGGCTCCGAAACCGTGGCGGCATCGGCTTCGCCGATTGTATGCCGCCACCGCCATTCGGCGGCCGCAAACCAATCAACCTGACCCACTGAAACATTAAGGAAATCACATGCCCTTCCCCGGACTCACCATCATCGGCGAACGCATCAACCCCGGCTTCGCCTCGTCGAAGAAGCTGCTTGACGCCCGCGACCTCGCCGGCATCGCCGAGCTGGCGCGCAGCCAGGTCGCCAAAGGCGCGCCGCTGCTGAACGTCAACGCCGGCACCGCTGGCGAGACCGATCCGGCCTTCGTCGCCGAGCTGGTCCGCACGGTGCAGTCGGCGGTC
>JAIFKN010000097.1 GCA_020049615.1 bacterium
ACCCCACCTTCAAGAAGTGGACCGACCCCGAGACCAGCCAGCTGATCATCGCCGGCATGGGCGAGCTGCACCTCGAAGTGCTCTCGCACCGCATCCGTGACGAATACAAGGTTAACGCCATCGTCGGCAAGCCCAAGGTCAGCTACCGCGAGACTATCACCAAGACGATCGAGATCCGCGGCAAGCACGTCAAGCAGTCGGGCGGTCGCGGCCAGTACGGCGATTGTATCCTCGAGATCCGTCCGCTGACCTCGGAAGAGAAGGCGGCCGGTCACGAAATCATCTTCGAGGACGCGATCCGCGGCGGCACCATCCCCAAGGAGTTCCGTGGACCGATCGAGGAAGGCGTGCGCAGCTCGCTAACCCGCGGCTACATCTCCGGCTACCCGACGATCAACGTCCACGTCAAGCTGATCGACGGTTCGTACCACGATGTCGACTCCAGCCAGGAAGCGTTCATCGCCGCCGGCTCGCTCGCCATCCGTGAGGCCTACCCCAAGCTCGGCTGCGTCGTGCTCGAGCCGTGGATGAAGGTCGAGGTCGAGACGCCGGACCAGTTCACCGGCACCGTGATGGGCTCGCTGCAGTCCAAGCGCGCCATGATCACCGAGACGCTCGACCGCGGGGTCAACAAGATCATCCGCTGCGAAGTGCCGCTCGAAGGCATGTTCGGCTACACCACCGACCTGCGCTCGATGAGCCAGGGCCGCGCCAGCTTCACCATGGAGCCGGCCGAGTACAAGCAGGTGCCGGCCGCGCTGATCGCCGCAATCTCGCGCAAGTCGTAAGGGGGCTTTTTAGCTCAGGGGCTTCGCCCCTACGGCCTTGCGGCCTACCCCCGGGCTTTGTCGTGGCACGGTTTCGTCGCAAGCTCCGAAACCGTGGCGGCATCGGCTACGCCGATTTTATGCCGCCACCGCCGCTCGGCGCCCGCCCCATCGCAGTGCGATGGGGTTTGGCGTTCACCGCCACCGCCGGCCCATCGCAGTGCGATGGGGGGTGGCGTTCAGCCCAGCTTGAGCTTCAGCGTCTCCAAGACCTCGACTTCGGACTTGGCCTCCTTCAAGGCCAGGCAGACCAGCTTGGCCAGGCTTTCGGCCTCGTGCTTCTCGATGACGCCGTCCTCGAGCACCTGCTGGATCTCCAGCACGAGGTGGCTCTCGCGGATGTCGCCGCGCGCCTGGTGCGAGACGAAGTCCTGCAGATCCCGGGGCGCCAACGGGCCGACGGCAGCCTTGTCCGCTTCCTGGCGGAAGGCGTCGGCGATGCGTGTGGTGCCGTATTCCCGTGTCTCATGCCGCGCCAGGTGCAGCACCGCGACGACGCTGAGGTCGGCCAGCCGCTTCTGCCCGGTCAGCACCTGGACCCAGCGCCTGGCCGAACGTGGATCGCGTTCGATCACGCGCGCCAGTTCGCTCATCGGCATGCGTTCCACGGTGGACACCAGGGCGTCGAGAAGTCGCTGCATGCGCCGCATGCTCCCGTCCCTGGCGCCGGCCGCAATGCCGCCAACATGGTGCTGGTGCGCATCGTCCTCGGCATCGGCAACATCGGCAGCCAGTACGTCGGCACCCGCCACAACGTCGGCTTCGAGGTCGTCGATGCGCTCGCCCGCCGGCACGGCATCGAGCAGTGGTCGCGCAAGCACCACGCCCAGATCGCCTCGTGGCGCTCGGCGCATGGGCCGGTGCTGCTGGTCAAACCAGAGACCTACGTCAACGGTTCGGGCGAGGCGGTGCAGGCTCTGCTCGCCTTCCATCAGGCGGCCCCGGGCGATCTCCTGGTGGTCGTCGATGATCTCAACCTCGCCCTGGGAACCCTGCGGATCCGGCCGGATGGCAGCGCCGGCGGGCACAACGGCCTCCGCGATATCGAGTCCCGCATAGGCACTACATATCCGCGTCTGCGCGTCGGCATCGGCGCGCCTCCGCTGGCTGGCGAAGCGCAGATCGCCCACGTCCTCGGACGCTGGAGCGAGCCGGAACGCGCCGATGTGCGCGACATGCTGGCCAAAGCGACCGACTGCGTCGAGCGCTGGCTGGGCGATGGCATCGTTGCGGCAACCAGCTTCAACGGCCCGCTGCGCCCACCACCGCCGAAGCCCAAGCCGCCCAGGCCGTCACCGGCGCCTATGCCAGACGTTCCTCTGGCATAAGCCTCGCTCCGTCACATCCCCCTGCCATCGCCCACCCGCTGCGCTACGCTCGGCGCCACATGGGTATGCATTGCCAGTCGTGCGCCGCCCTCTTGCCCGAAGGACATGACGGTGCCTGCCCGACTTGCGGGGTCGAAGATCCTTCTCGCACCGCCGTTATGCAGATGGCCGGACCGATCACCGTAGACGTGCGCACCCCGCGCGGCGGCACGCCGCAGGATCCGCTGCTCGGCGAGCATATAGCCGGCTGCCTGGTCCAGGACATCCTCGGCCAGGGCGGCATGGGCCGGGTCTATCGCGCCGTCCACGAAGGCCTGGGCAAGACGGTGGCGGTCAAGGTGCTGAACGCCGCGCTGGTCGCCAACAGCACCTTCGTCGAGCGCTTCCTGCGCGAGGCGCGCGCCGTCGCCCAGCTCGACCACCCCAACGTCGTGCGCATCCTCAACGCCGGCGAGGAGGGCGGCCGCCACTTCATCGTCATGGAACTGGTCGAGGGCGAGAACCTGCGCACCCGGCTGCGCCGCGATGGCCGGCTGGAGAAGGCCGAGGCCCTGCGCATCGCCACCGGCACCGCCCACGCCCTCGCCGCCGCCCACGAGCTCGGCCTGGTCCACCGCGACATCAAGCCGGACAACATCATGGTCACCGAGGACGGTGACGTAAAGGTCGCCGACTTCGGTCTGGCTCGCCAGGTCGATGGCGGCGGCGAGATCACCGGCGAGGGCATGGCCTGCGGCACGCCGGCGTACATGAGCCCCGAGCAGATCGCCGGCCACGCCGTCGACGGCCGCAGCGACCTCTACAGCCTCGGCATCGTGTTCTACGAATGCCTGGCCGGACGTCGGCCGTTCTCGGCGCAGAACCTGCTCGGCTGGCTTGAATGCCATACGCGCATGGAGCCGGAACCGCTGCGCCGCCACGTCGCCGACCTGCCCGAGGAGCTGGCCAACGTGGTCATGCGACTACTCGCCAAGCAGCCTGAAAACCGCCATGCCGACGCCCGCGAGCTGCTCGCCGAACTGCAGTTCCTCGGCGGCGACGATCCTGCCGCTCCGCGCGAAAGTACCCGGCGCAGCTCGCGCCTCGACTTCCAGCCGTCGGGGATCAAACGCCTGCACCAGTTGCTCGGCCAGGGCATCGATGAGGGCGCCGTGTCGCTACACTTCGAACCGGTGAGCGGTGGCGGCCGGGTGCGCATGCGCGTGCGCACCGGCCTCAAGGAGGTCGAACGGCTGTCCGCCGCCGGCTACCGCCAGCTCATCGATTCCTGCCGCAGCGCCGCCGGCCAGGCCACCCCCGACATGGTCGGGCCGGTCGAGGGCGTGCTCGAGTTCGACCACGACCACCAGCGCCGCCAGGCCAAGCTGACCATGGCGCCGACCCTCCAGGGGCCGCGCGCAGCACTGCGCCTGATGGGCCTGGTCAAGCCGCACCCGCACCTCATCCAGCAGGGCTTCGGCGCGGCGCATGTGCGCATGTGGCGCGACTGGCTGGTCGATACGCCCGGCCTGGTCGCAGTCGCCGGACCGGCCGGCAGCGGCAAGGGCCAGACCGTCGGCGGCCTGCTCGGCCTGCTCGACCTCGCCAACATGGTCACCGTGGCGGTGGCCGAAGAGACCCACGTCGACGCCGACGACATCGCCCAGATGCAGGTCGACCACCGCACCAGCCGCCAGGACGCCCTGCGCCTGGCCCTGCGCCAGTATCCCGATCTCGTGCTCATGCTCGACGTCGATGGCCTTGGCGACCGCGATACCGCCCGCGATGTCTTCCAGGCGGCGGCCAGCGGCCGGCGCGTGCTCGCCAGCTTCATGTGGGAGGACGCCGCCGATTCGATCGCCGGCCTGCTGATGATGGGCCTCGACCAGCGCGTGCTGGCGCGTTCGCTGCGCGGCATCGTCTCGCCCCGGCTGGTCCGCCTGACCTGCCCGGCGTGCCGCGAGCCGTACCGTGCCCAGCCCAGCGACCTCGCCCGCCTCGGCCTAGGCGACGACCCCGGCCCGTACTACCGCAGTCGCGGTTGCGAACGCTGCGCCACCAGCCTTGGCCGCCGCCGCACCGTGGCCTACGAAAGTTTCACCCTGACCCCGGAATTCTGGTCCGACCTCGGCGAGGAACGCGAAGAGCACGCCATCGCCGCCATCGCCGGCCGCCACGGCCTGCTGTCGATGCGGGATATGCTGGTACCACGGGTGAAAAAGGGCTACATCGATCCCGCCGTCGCCGCCGCCTCGATACCCTCAACGTACCGCTGAGCAGACCCTGGAGCGGTGCGCCGGGAGGCCTGGCCAGGCAACTCCTTGACACCTCCTTCCTCACACCTAACGACTCCCCCACACCCGCCGCAAGGAGTCGTCCATGGCCCTCGAAGAAGACGTCATCAAGCTGCTGAAGAGCGAAGGCTACCGGATCAACGAGACGATCCGTGACGCCCTCGACGACTTCCTCGACACCGTCTACGACGAGAACGAGGAGATGGAGGACGATCTCGACGACGACGAGGAGGAGAAGGAGGAGCCGGAGGAGCGCTAGGCTCCGCCCGGTCCCTTCCGACCCATTGCAGGCCGGCGCCCACCAGGTGCCGGCTTTCGCGTTTCCCAGGACCATCGGCGTCGCCCGCGTCAGCCGGTCCCACTTGGCATCCCCACCTCCGTCCTACACTGCGCCGGCTCAGGAGCCCCCCCAGCATGGTCCTCGACCGCCTCCGCCGCGGCGCCACCGGGCGCGACCCGAAGAAGATCCCCGATGGCCTGTGGGAGAAGTGCCCCAGTTGCCAGAAGACGGTGTTCAAGCGCCTGGTCGAGGAGCGCCTCGATACCTGCCCGGAGTGCAACCACCACTTCAAGATGACCGCCCCGCGGCGCATCGCCTCGTTGATCGACGATGGCACCTGGCAGGAGTGGGACGCCAGCATGACCTCGGCCGACCCGCTCGGCTTCGTCGACGGCAAGAGCTACCCCGAGCGCATCGCCCAGCAGCAGGCCAAGACGGGGCTCAAGGACGCCGTGCTCACCGGACGAGGCAAGCTGAGCGGCCTCGATGTCGGCCTCGGCGTCATGGATTTCAGCTTCAACGGCGGCTCGATGGGCAGCGTGGTCGGCGAGAAGCTGACCCGCCAGTTCGAGAACTGCCTGCAGCACCGCATCCCCGCCGTGGTGATCTCCGCCTCCGGAGGCGCGCGCATGCAGGAGGGCGTCATCTCGCTGATGCAGATGGCCAAGACCAGCGCAGCCCTGGCGCGCATGCGCGAGGGCCGCGTACCGTTCATCTCGGTGCTGACCAACCCGACCATGGCCGGGGTGATGGCCAGCTACGCCTCGCTCGGCGATGTCATCATCGCCGAGCCCAAGGCGATGATCGGCTTCACCGGCGCCCGCGTCATCCAGGAGACGATCAAGCAGGAGCTGCCCGAGGGCTTCCAGACCAGCGAGTTCGTGCTCAAGCACGGCCAGGTCGACCTGATCGTCGCCCGCCAGGACCTGAAGACCGAACTGGCCCGCATCCTCAACTACCTCAAGCCGCCTGCAGTGGCTTGAGGGGGGTCGGGTTCCGGGTTTCAACCCACAGACCTTGAGCGACGCCCTGCCCTACGGCCCTAACCCCTAACCCCTAACCCCTGGGGCAATGACGTGACCTGCATCAACGGCCTGACCGGCCACCTCCCCCGCCGCGAGCGCGCCAACGCCCTGGTCGCGCCGCCCTATGACGTGATCAAGCCGGGGACGCCGCTGGAGACCCTGCTCAAGGCGCGTGCCGGCAACCTCTGGCACGTCACCCTCGGACCGGATCCGCTCAAGGCCCTGGCCGAGCTCACCGCCTCGACCCTGCTGCCGCTCGACCGCCCGTCCTTCCTGGTCTACGAGCAGACCTGGAGCACCGCGCAGGGGCCGCAGCGCCGCATCGGCGTGTTCACCGCCACCGAGGTCACCGACTACGCCCGCGGCGAGGTCATCCGCCACGAGAAGACCTTCGACGACAAGGTGCAGGGCCGCCTCGCCCTCACCCGCCTCACCGGCCTGACCCTCGAGCCGGTGTTCCTGCTCACCCGGGCGCCGATCACGCCGCTGCTCGAGCGCATCGCCGTCTCCCGCGCTCCCGACTACGACCTCACCCCGGACTTCGCCGGACTCAACGACCTGCACGGTCTGCGCAGCCGCGTCTGGCTGCTGCCCGAGGACGGCAGCGAAGGGGTCGAGCTGCGCGCCCTGGTCGCGCAGCAACCGCTGTACATCGCGGATGGTCACCACCGCTACCATGCGGCGCTGAAGAATGGCCAGAGCCACTGCCTGGCCTACGTCGTCGAGCGCGCCGCCATCCAGGCCTACAACCGCGTCATCACCGGGGTGAAGCGCTTCGCCGAGATCAAGGCCTCGCTGCCGCTGACCCCGTCGACCTGGGCGACGCCGGCGAAGCACCACGCGCGCATCTGGCACCAGGGCCAGGCCTGGGACCTCGCCTTCCGCGACGTGCCAGCCGATGTGGTCGGGCGGCTCGACTGCTCGTGCCTGGAGCGGGAGCTGTATCCGCAGCTGGGCCTGACCCACGCGATGATCAAGGACCCGGCCCACTTCGACTACTATGCCGAGTGGGAGCTGCCCAAGATGGCCGAAGTTGTCGCGCGCGGCGACTACGATCTCGCCGTCGCCCTGCATCCGGTGTCGATCGACGAGCTGATGGCGGTGGCCGACGCCGGGCGCAGCGACAGTTCGATCGTCATGCCGGAGAAGAGCACATTCTTCGCCCCCAAGATCCTCTCCGGGCTGGTGCTCTACCGGCACCGGCAGCGCGCCTGACATGGCCGCTTCCGGTGAGTTCGGCGCCGGACTGCCGCTCGCGCTGATCGCGCACACCCTCGACGTCATCTCGGTGCTGGCCCCGGATGGGACCATCCGGTTCGAGAGCCCGACCGTGCACCGCTGGACCGGCTGGCTGCCGTCCGAGCTGCAGGGGCGCAACGGCTTTGAGCTGATCCATCCCGACGACCTGCCGGCGGTGCGTCAGGCCTTCGCCGCCTGCCTGGCCAGTCCCGGCGGCCAGGCCACCGCGACCTATCGGCTGCGGCACAAGGACGGCAGCTGGCGCTGGATCGAGTCGCTCGGCACCAACCAGGTGCAGGATCCGCAGATCGGCGGGGTGGTCCTCAGCTCGCGCGATGTCACCGAGCGGCGTCTGCTCGACGACCAGCTGCGCCATGCGCAGAAGATGGATGCGGTGGGACGGCTCGCCGGCGGCGTCGCCCATGACTTCAACAACCTGCTCACCGCCATCCTCGGCTACACCTCGCTGCTCGAGTCCGATCTCGCCGAGGACCATCCCGGCCATGCCCGGGCCCACGAGATCCGCCGCGCGGCCGAGCGGGCCGCCGGCCTCACCCGGCAGCTGCTCGCCTTCTCGCGCCGCGCCCCTGCCGAGGCCAGGCTGGTGCGTGTCGATGCGGTGGTCGCCGACCTCGACCGCATGCTGCATCGGCTGATCGGCGAGGAGATCGAGCTGGTCACCAGCCTGGCCGCCGAGCAGGGCCGCGTGCTCATCGACCCTGGCCAGCTCGAGCAGGTGGTGGTCAACCTGGTGGTCAATGCCCGCGACGCCATGCCGCAGGGCGGTCATCTCCGCATCAGCACCGACCAGGTGCGGGTGCATGCAGGCGAGACGCGCACCGGCGCCCTGCGCCCCGGCACCTACATCAGCCTCGCAGTCAGCGACGATGGCGAAGGCATGGATGACACGGTGATGGCCCGCCTGTTCGAGCCCTTCTTCACCACCAAGGCGCCGGGACGCGGAACCGGCCTCGGCCTGTCGGTGATCTGGGGCATCGTCCAGGAGGCGGGTGGCACCGTCCTGGTCGACAGCCACCCCGGTCGCGGCAGCACCTTCACCGTCCTCCTGCCGATCGGTCAGACCGGCCCCGAGCTGTCGCCGCTGCGTACGCCGCTGCCGATCGCGGCCGGCGGGGGTGGTGAGACCATCCTGCTGGCAGAGGACGAGCCGGCGGTGCGCAATCTGCTGGTCCAGGCGCTGACTGCGGCCGGCTACCACGTGCTGGCGGCTGCCGATGGCGAGGCGGCGCTTGCGCTATCCGGCGGGCACGGCGGAGCGATCGACCTGCTGCTCACCGACGTGGTCATGCCGCGCCTTGGCGGCATCGATCTCGCAGCCCAGTTGCGCCGCCGCCGGCCCGGCCTGCGCGTGCTGTTCATGACCGGCTACAGCGACGCCGAGCTGAGCGACGAGCAGGTGCTGCCCAAGCCGTTCGCTCCCTCGCTGGTCATCGCCCGCGTGCGGCACATGCTCCTGCACAGGGGCTGAATCATGGCGAATTGGCTGGTGAAAAGCGAACCCGACGTCTTCGGCATCGCCGAGCTGCAGCGCAAGGGCACCGCGCCATGGGACGGGGTGCGCAACTACCTGGCGCGCAACTTCCTCCGCGCCATGGCGGTCGGCGACCGCTGCCTCTTCTACCACAGCAACGCCCAGCCCTCCGGGGCCGCCGGCATCTGCACGGTGGCACGGGCGCATTATCCCGACCACACCGCCTGGGATCCGGCCAGCCCGTACCACGACCCCAAGGACGGGCCGCAGGTGCAGCGCTGGTCGATGGTCGACATGCGCTTCGAGCTGGTCTTCGCCCGCTTCCTGCCGCTGGCCGAGCTGCGCGCCGTGCCCGAGCTGCCAGCCGGCTATCGGTGCAGCCGGTGGCGGCCGAGCACTTCGCGCTCATCGAGGCGATGGGCGGCGGTCAGCCCCCCGCCGCCAGGCGCTCGGGCTCATCCCGACGTGCTTCCGGAACAGGGCGGTGAAGGTGAACGGGCTGGCGTAGCCGAGGTCGGCGGCGATCTCCGCCACGCCCTTCGACCCGCCCAGCAGGGCGGCACGGGCGCGGTCGAGGCGGCGGCGCAGGCGGTATTCGCCGGGGCCGATGCCGACCGTGGCGCGGAAGGCCTTGCGGAAGCGGCCGTAGGGCAGGCCGAGCTCGCGCGCCACCAGCCGCAGGTCGATGCGCGGATCGTCGGCGAGCAGGCGGCAGGCGCGGTCGGCGTCGAAGCCGGCCACCTCGGGCGCCCCGCCGCCGAGCAGGCCCAGCAGCATGCCGAGCAGGCGGACCTGGTGCCGTGGCAGGTCGCGGTCGGGAGCGGCCTCCAGCGCATCGACCTCGCGCCACAGCTCGCGCAGCAGCGGCAGGTCGATGCCGGGCTGCAGCACCGGACGATCGCGGTCGATGACGCGCATCTCGGCCAGCATGGCCTCGGCCGCCGCGTCGAGGTGGATCCAGCATTCCGCCCACGGCGGTTCGTCGTCGATGCGCACGCTGTGCGCTATGCCGGTGAAGCGCTGGAACAGGGTGCCGGGCGCCAGCGGCCAGCGCCGCCCGGCGGCGTCGGCGTACCAGCCGCCGCCGCGCAGCACCAGCACCGCGCTGTAGGCCGGGCGCGCGCTGCCCTGCGCGTCCCACCCGCCGGCCTTGACCATGAAGCCGCAGGCGACCAGGGCGCGCTCGCGGCTGCCGCGCAGCGAGCGGAAGCAGTTGTGCTCGGCGCAGAGGCTGCCCGGGGCATGGACAGAAATGATAGGTCTGGATCCACGATCGCTATGGACAACAGGCCAGTCGATCATGTAGCATGGCCAGGAACACGAGGTCCTGCATGCGCCTGATCGATGACCCCGCCGCCATCCACCGCCAGCGCGAGCTGATGCATGCGCCGTGGTACGCGGCTCCGACGCCATGGACGCAGAGCCTCGATGGCGCCTGGGCCTTCCATCTCGCGCCGCGGCCCGAGGCCGTGCCGTCCGGCTGCGAGCAGCCCGCCTTCGACGACCGTGCCTGGGCGCGCATCCCGGTGCCGGCCAACTGGGAACTGCACGGCCACGGCGAGGCGATCTACCAGAACGTCGCCTATCCGTTCATCCCGGCGACGTATCCGGCGGCGCCGGCGGAGAATCCGACCGGCGCGTACCGCACCACCTTCACCCTGCCGGCAGGCTGGGACGGTCGGCGCATCTTCCTCGAGTTCGGTTCGGTCGATTCCGCCTTCCACTGCTGGGTCAACGGGGTCGAGGCCGGCTTCTCCACCGACAGCAAGCTGCCGGCGCACTTCGACGTCACGCACCTGCTCAGGCCGGGCGCCAACCACCTGGCGGTGCGGGTCTACCGCTGGCCGACCTCCAGCCACCTGGAGAAGCAGGACTACTGGCACCTCTCCGGCATCCAGCGCAGCGTGCGGCTGATCGCCAAGCCGGCGGTGCATCTGCGGGACTGGAGCCACCAGGTGCGTTTCGACGCCGCCTTCCGCGACGCCACCCTGGCGGTGCGCGCCTGGATCAGCCCGCCGCCAGGCGAGTGGGCGCTCAATCCCTTCGGCATGATCCGCTTTCCCGGCGTCGCGGGCTGGACGGTGGCGTTCAGCCTGCTCGACTGCGCCGGCCGCGAAGTGGCCGCCGCCTCCGGGCCGGTCGCCGACAGCAGCCCGATGTACGGTCCCGCGTCCGGCGGCGTCCATGACGAGGCGTTCAGCGCCAAGGCCGAGCTGGCCGTCGCGGCGCCGCGCTGGTGGTCGGCCGAATCGCCCGAGCTCTACGTCCTGGCGATGGAGCTGCGCGACCCGTCCGGCGCGGTGGTCGACCGCGAGAGCATGCGTGTCGGCTTCCGCCAGCTCGAGATCCGCGACGGCATCATCCGGCTCAACGGGCAGCGCCTGGTCTTCCGCGGTGTCAACCGCCACGAGTTCCATCCCGAGCGCGGCCGCGCCGTCACGCGCGAGGACATGCGCGAGGACCTCCTGGCGATGAAGCGGCTGAACTTCAACGCCGTGCGCACCTGCCATTATCCCGACGCCGATGGCTGGTACGACCTCTGCGACGAACTCGGCATGTACGTCATCGACGAGGCCAATCTCGAGACGCACGGCATGGGCGCGCTGGCCAGCCGCGATCCGCAGTGGGCCCCGGCCTACCTCGAGCGCGCCCTGCGCATGTGCCTGCGCGACCGCAACCATCCCTGCGTCGTCGCCTGGAGCCTGGGCAACGAGAGCCATGTCGGTCCCAACCACGCGGCGATGGCCAACTGGCTGCGCCTGATGGATCCGACCCGGCCGGTGCAGTACGAGAGCGGCTTCCCCGGTCCGCTGGTCAGCGACATCATGGCGCCGATGTACCCGAACCTCGACTGGGTGCGGAACATGCTGGCGGATCCTGCCGAGAAGCGCCCGCTGGTGATGTGCGAGTATGCCTACGCCAAGGGCAACTCGACCGGCAACGTGCGCAAGTTCTGGGACCTGATCTGGGAACTGCCGCGCTTCCAGGGCGGCTTCGTGTGGGACTGGCGCGACAAGGCGCTGGCCCGCAACGGGCGTTGGGAATACGGCGTCGAGCGCTTCGAGGCCGGCGGCACCGAGCGCATGTGCCTCAACGGCGTGGTCGGCCCGGATCTGGTCGAGCACCCCGGCGCCTGGGAGCTGCGCCACGTCCAGTCGCCGGTGCAGCTCAGCGCCGAGGGCGTCGCCGGAAACCTGCGCGTGGTCAATCGCCAGCAGTTTCTGGATCTGACGGGCTACCGTCTGCGCTGGACGCTGGAGGAGGACGGCCGCCGGGTCGCAGGCGGCGAACTCGGCTTTCCAGCGCTGCCCCCCGGTGCCGCCGGCACCATGCAGGTGCCGTTGCCACAGCAGACGCCCGCCGCCGGAGGCGAGTTGCACCTGTCGCTGACCGTCGAGCGCATCGCCGCCACGCCATGGGCGCCGGCCGGCGCCACCGTCGATCAGGTGCAGGTGGCCATCGCCGCGCGCCGCAGCGAGCCGCAGCCCCGTGCGGCCGCACCGCTGGCCGTGTCCGGGGACACGCTGTCCGGGGCCGGCTTCGCCCTGCGCGTTGCCGACGGCACCATCGCCTCGTGGACGGTCGGCGGGCGCGAACTGCTCACCCGGCCGATCCTGCCCTGCCTGCACCGTGCGCCCACGGACATCGATCTGACCACCGGCGGCAACGGCTTCGCCGGGCAGTGGACGGCCTGCGGCCTCGACCGCGCGGTCTATGCGCCGTCCTCCTGCGAGATCATCCATTTCGACGCGAATCGGGCGCAGATCCGATCCTGTGGCGTCATGGCGGCCCCGGGCCTGGCACCGGTGGCCCGCATCGAACTGACCTGGATGGTGCATGGCTCCGGCGACGTGGTCGCCGATCTGCTCGCCATCGTCGAAGCCCCAGTGGAGACCATCCCGCGCATCGGCCTGGTCACCTCGCTGGCCGGCGCCGGCCGGCGTCTGCGCTGGTTTGGTCGCGGCCCGTTCGAGAACTATCCCGACCGCAAGGAGTCGGCGCTGGTCGGCGCCTACGATGTGGCGGTGGCCGAGTTGCTGACGCCCTACGTCTTTCCGCAGGAGTGCGGCCTGCGCTGCGATGTGCGCCGGCTGGCCGTGGTCGATGAGGGGGGGGCGGGCCTGTTCGTCGAGGGCATGCCGTTGCTGCATGCCTCGGCCCTGCCGGTGCGGTTGGAGGATCTGCGGGACACGGCGAATCTGGCAGACCTCAAGCGCCGTGATGAGACGGCGCTGCACCTCGACGGCTTCCACATGGGTCTGGGCGGGGACACGGGCTGGACCCGGAACGTCCATCCGGAATTCAGACTGCCGCCTGGGCAATACCGCTTCTCTCTAAGGGTGAAGGGGGTGGCAAGGATGAATCATTAGCTGGTTGCTGGTTGCTGGTTGCTGGTTGCTGGTTGCTGGTTGCTGGTTGCTGGTGGCTTCTGGCTCGCAAGCGCGTGGCTGAGATCACATCCAGCGCTTGTGTGCATTGCCGAGCGCCGAGCGCCGAGCGCCGAGCGCCGAGAACAGGGGCAATGAAAGCCAGAAGCGACCAGCCACTAGCCACTAGCCACTAGCGTGTTGAGGATTGGTTGCTGGTTGCTGGTTGCTGGTTGCTGGTTGCTGGTTGCTGGTTGCTGGTTGCTGGTTGCTGGTTGCTCCTGGCTCGCAAGCGTGCGACTGAGACGTGGGCCGGCTCCTTGTTTCGCCTACCGTACCGCTCGTGCTCGGCGTCAAGGCTTCCCGGGCTTCGCCCGGCGCTGCGCGGCCTTGACCCCTGCGCGCGAGCGGTGCGGCAGGCTGCACAAGGAGCCTTCACCATGGCGAATTTCCGCACCCTTCGCATCTACCATCAGGCACAACAGCAGCTACGCGACGTCGCAGAGGTGGCGCAGGGGGTCCGCTTTGGTGACCTTGGAAACCAGATCCGCAGGGCGGCGATCTCGGTGGTCAGCAATCTGGTCGAAGGGGCAGGAAGAGGGTCCGATACGGACTTCGCCCGGTTTCTGCGTATGGCTCGGGGCTCGAATGATGAAGTAGCAGCGCAATTGGAGATGGTTGCGGCGCTGAATGGTGCGGATCTCACGCGGGTGCTGATGGCGAATGAACGACTCGGGAGGGGGATCAGTGCACTCATAGGAAGATTGGGGTGAGGCATCGGCACATCCGGTGCACTCGGCACTCGGCACTCGGCACTCGGCATTCGGCACTCGGCACTCGGCACTCGGCACTCGGCGCTCGGCGCTCGGCAAGACAAGCCTCAGGCTGTGCTGAGGCTGCGGATGAGTCCAGAGAGCATCCGTCCGATGTCGTTGTTGCGTTGGATGAGCGCATCGACGTTTTGGCCGAGGGCCTTGGTTATGGCGAGTTGGGCAGCGAGTTCGTCGTTCGACCCGCGCGCGATCCGGACGAAGCGGATGAAGTCCGGATCCGAACCTCGACCTGCGCCTTCGGCCAGGTTCGAGACGACAGAGACCGCTGCCCGCCGCATCTGGTTGCCGAGATCGGCGAACCGTGGCGTGATCGGCGCAACGTCACTGATCTGTGCGAGTGCGAGGTGATAGACGCGAAGGTTGTGGTACCGTGCCATGTTCTGGCTCCTTGTGGAGCCTGCCGCACCGCCCGCGCGCAGGGGTCAAGGCCGCGCAGCGCCGGGCGAAGCCCGGTCCGCCTTGACGCCGAGCACGAGCGGTACGGTAGGCGTAACAAGGTGCCAGACAGCCCCTCCCATCCGACGCCTGCGTGTCTTGCCGAGCGCCGAGCGCCGAGTGCCGAGCGCCGCCGGCTGGTGGCTGGTGGCTGGTGGCTGGTGGCTGGTGGCTGGTGGCCGCTAGCCGCTAGCCGTCGCCCCGCCCCCATTGCCCGCCCTCTCTCCGGCCCTACGTTCCCCCGCCTTTCCTGGGGAGTCCGTATGAGCCGTCCGTTCACCGTCGCCGAGGTCCGTGAGGCCTACCTGTCGTTCTTCGCCTCGAAGGGCTGCGTGCGCTATCCCAGTGCCGGCCTCGTGCCGGAGAACGACCCCACCACGTTGTTCACCGTCGCCGGCATGTCGCAGTTCAAGGACATGTTCCTCGGCCGCGGCTCGCACCCGTTCACGCGCGCCACGACCTGCCAGAAGTGCATCCGCACCAACGACATCCTCAACGTCGGCCGCACCGCCCGGCACCACACCTTCTTCGAGATGCTGGGCAACTTCTCGTTCAACGACTACTTCAAGAAGGAGA
>JAIFKN010000172.1 GCA_020049615.1 bacterium
TGTTCCTCGCCTGCGTCGGCCTGCTCTCGGCGCAGGGCTTCGTGCACTACGCCTTCAGCTCCCAGGGAGCGCTGTGGATCGGCTGCGCCCTGGCCATCGCCATGCTGCCGCTGCTGACCGTCGGCATCATCGCGCGGCTGTTCTTCAAGGAGAACTACACCGCGCTGATGGGCGTGCTGGCCGGTTCGTGCACCGACCCGCCGGCCCTCGCCTTCGCCAACGGCACCGCCGGCAACGAACTGCCCGGCCTGGCCTATGCCACGGTCTATCCGCTGACCATGCTGCTGCGCGTGGTCGGGGCCCAGATCTTCGTCCTCGTATGGCTGGCCTGAACATCGCGGGGCCACGACGGCGAATCATGGCGACCAATCGATGCGAATATCCGCTTTCCCTGTGCGGCTTTGGCAGGAGGATGACGCCGTGATCTCGCAGACCGCCGAATACGCGCTTCGCGCCATCGTCTTCCTCGCCGACAACGCCGGCGAGGCGCACACCACCGAGGAGATCGCCAAGGCCACCAAGGTGCCGGTCGGCTATCTCGCCAAGATCATGCAGGGGCTGTCACGCTCCCGCCTGGTCAACTCGCAGCGCGGACTGCATGGCGGCTTCACCCTGATCAAGGAGCCGAAGGAGCTGTCGATCTACGAGGTGGTGCAGGCGGTGGATCCGATCATGCGCATCGATCGCTGCCCGCTGCAGCTCGAAGGGCACGGCGACGAGCTCTGCCCGCTGCACCGCACGCTCGACCAGGCCATGGGCCACGTCGAAGACCTGTTCCGCAAGACCACCGTCGATCAGATGATCAACCTGCCGGGGGCCAACCGGCCGCTGTGCTCGTTTCCGCGCAATCCTGCTTAGGGGCTCCGCCCCTACGGCCCTGCGGGCCTGTCCCCGCGGCCTTTGTCGCGGCTCGATTCCGTCGCAAGCTCCGGAATCGTGGGCGGATGGGCTTCGCCCATTGTATCCGCCCACCGCCGCTTGGCGGCCGGTCCTCGCTGACGCTGCGGCCAGGGCTCTGCCCTGGACCCGGACCCGGACCCGGACCCGGACCCGGACGCCCGACGGGTCTGAACAGGCCCGCAACGCGCGAGGGGGGTCGGGCGTAGGAACTGCATGCGCTCCAGCCTCCTCCTCCTGCTCGCCGTCCTTGCAGGCGCTGCCGATGTCGAACTGTCCCTGACCAACGGCCGTACCGTGCGCGGCGAACTGGTCAGCGAGAACGACGCCCTGATCACCCTGCGCAGCCGCTTTCCCGCCCGTGGGGCCGCCAAGCTGGTCGAGTCGGTCTACCCCAAGGGCGACATCCTGAAGCGCAAGGAGCTGCCCAGCCCGGCCCAGCAGTACGAGGAGCGCAAGGCGCGCACCCCGGACACCGTGCCGGAGCAGTGCACCCTGGCCCAGTGGGCCTACGAGAACTGCCTGCGCGAACCGGCCAAGGTGCACGCGTTGCGCGTCCTTGAACTCGATGCCGAGAACGCCTGGGCCCGCCGCATCCTCGACAACTGCGGCTACATCGAAGTCTCGGCGAAGTGGGTCGACGAAGCCGAGCACTTCAAGGCCAACAACCTGGTCCGCGTCGACGGCGAGATCATGCCCGCCGGCTTGGCCGAGGCGCGTCGCAGCTACAGCCGCGCCCGCCAAGCCTTCGAGACGTCCACGCGCAAGCTGGCCGAGGCGCGCGAAACCGTGGCGGGCAAGTCGGGCAGCGCCGCCAGCGCCGAGGCCAAGGCCAAGGAGGCGGCGGCCCAGGCCGAAGCGCTGAAGAAGACCATCGAGGAGGCCGAGAAGGCCCTGGCCGCCGCGCGCGAGGAACCGGTCGGCCGTGGCGACGAGGAGCGCAAGGCCCGTCAGCAGGCGATCGAGGGCGCGAGCAAGCGCCTGAGCGAAGCGCGCGTCCAACAGAGCGAGGCGAAGAAGACGGCCGACAAGGCCAAGCAGACCGGCAGCAGCGACAAGGCCTCGGCCGAGCGGGCCAAGACGGCCATCGTCGAACTGGAGGCCGCCGTCGCCAAGGCCGAGACGGAGATGAAGGCGGCCGCAGCCAAGCTGCCGGCGGATGATCCGCTGCTGACCAAGCCACCGACCGAGACGGCGCCGGCAGGCAAGGACGCGCCGCCCGCCGCTGACAAGCCCGAGCAGCCGGCCGAACCCGAGAAGCCGAAGGTCCGCCGCCTGCGCTCCGGCACCGGCGACTGAGGAGCGCGGGCTTCAGCCCGCGTCGTCACGCGAACCAGAGGTCCGACCTCGTCATCGACGGTTGGATCACGGGCTTCGCTCTGGGCGACCTGCGCGGACCTGCGTGCGTGCTGACCGGCGTCCCGCGAGCGGCAGCACCAGGCTCCCCAGCACGAGGAGTCCCAAGGCGCCCATGCCGCATCCGCCACCGCCGCCACCGCCGCCACCGCCGTCGGACGACGTCCCGCCGCCTGTCGCCACGGCCTGGATGGTGATGGTGAGCGTTTCCGTGTCGGATCCGCCTGAATTGCTGGCCGTCAGCGTCACCGAGGATGTCCCGATGGCGGTCGGAATGCCCGAGATGCGTCCCGTGGCCGCATTGACGCTCAGGCCTGCGGGAAGACCGGTGGCGGCGAAGCCCGTCGGGCTGTTGGTGGCCGTGGTCTGATAGGAGAACGCACTGCCAATGGTCCCGGTGGCTGTGGTGGCCGAGGTGATGACCGGCGCCGGCAAGCCGATCGTCGCGATGGTGACCGCCAGCACGGTGGAGGCCGTCGAGGTGCCATCCGAGACGGTCAGCGTCAGGTTGGCGGTCCCGGTCGGCGATCCGAACGCCCTGGTGACGGTCAGGGTCCGCGTCAGACCCGTCGTCGTGAGGCTCACGGCCGAGGTGGGCACGACGGCGGTGTTGCTGCTGGCCGTGGTGATGGTCAGGGAGGTGGCGGCGGTATCCGGATCCGCCAGGACGACCTGGGCCGTGGCAGGCGTGCCGATCTGGACCGTCATGGCCGGCGGGGCGCTGATCGACGGCGGCCCCACCTGCGACAGGTTCAGCGTGGTCAGACCCTGCGTGGAGGACGTGAAGCCTGCCACGGCGATCCGATAGGTCGTGCCCGCGCTGGCGGTCCACTGCACCCGGCTGGTGCCGCCTCCACCGCTGTCGTCATCCTTGACCAGCTGGCTCAACCCGCCCACGGTGGAACCGGTGTAGACGGCCAGCACGGTATCGAAGGCCGAGCCGACCGTCGTCGCCGTGGCCAGGCCGGTGAGCGTCGGCGTCCAGGCATACCAGATCGAGGCCCCCGACGAGGAGTTCCAGTGCCCTGGCTCTCCCGTTTCCATGGTCGCGCCCACATTCGCCCCCGACAACGCTGCGGGCAGGCTGGTGATGACCACGGCGCTGGCGAAGTTGTCATTCGCCGGCGGCGGCAGACCCGCGATCGTCACGGTCCCCGACTGCGGAGCATCCGTGACATAGGCGGTCATCTCGACGATGCGCAGGATGGCGGTCTCAGCCGACTCCGCGACGCCGTCCGCCGTCGCCGTCAGCACGAGGTCGGCCGAGGACGCACCCGCCGGGATCGTCACGGCCGTCGTGGTGCCGCCGCTCAGGGTGTATTCCGCAGTCGAGGCCGTGCCCGAGGGCGACAGGGTGACCGCCAGGGCGGCGGCGGTGTCGCCCGTGCGGCTGATGCGGTAGCGACCGGTATTGGTCGTCCCTTCATCAGCCTCGCCGTCGACCACGGTCAGGGAGACCCGCGGCTGCGCCGTCATGGTGATGGCGATGCCGGTCAGGTTGCTGGACACCGTCTGCGGCATCGCCGGCGACACCGTCGCCTGATTGAAGCCGTACTTCGCGGCCGTCAGCGTCACCGCCGCCCCGGCGGTGATGCCGGTGACGGCGAAGAAGCCCGCCGAATCGGTCAGGCATCCCCGGTAGGAACCGCCGGTGAGGCCATTGGACACCAGGACGCCGGCCAAGGGCGCTCCGCCCGGGCCCGTGACCGTGCCCGTCATCATGCGGGTGGCGGGTGAACCGACCGTGACCACCTGGGTGGCGAGGGCGATGCCGCCCTTCATGTCCGAGACCGTCACCTGGACGGGATAGTACCCGGCGGTCGACCACGAGGTCGTCAGGGTGGAGGCGTTGGGGAAGATCGTGGTCTGGCCGGAGGTCCAGGCGAAGGCCCTGGTGTCGCCATCGGGATCCGCGGACGAGGCCGTCCAGGTCCCGGAGGCGCTCGTCGCCAGGCTGCTGGGACCCGACAGGGACACCGTCGGGTTCTGGTTGCCGGCGAAAGCCCCGATATTGACCCGCACCTGGGCCTGCCGCGGCGAGACCGCGGTGTCGATGCCCAGCAGCGTCACATGCAGGCCGAGGAGGCGGTCGGAGAAGGTGCGCCCCAGGGTCAACGGCGCATCGGTCTTCCCGGGAACCGTGCCAGGCGTCGTGTCGAACAGGAGATCCAGCTCGTCGGTGTTGTTGACGCCGTGCGAGGTGATCAGGACGCCCGACTGCACGTAGGCGTTGGAGGTGAAGCGTGAACGGAAATCGATCCAGTAGCGGGCATCGGAGGTGTAGTCATCGAAGCGCTTGGGCAGCAGCACCTCGATGGCATGGCTGCCCGCCAGGGGCGTGATGTCCTGCGGGACGATGGTGTAGGTGCCCGAGGTGCTGGTCGAGATGACGTTGGCCGGCAGGAGCCAGTCCAGTTCCGCCTTGGCGCCGGGGCCGAAATGCTTGTCGCCGGCCGAGGCTGAACCCATGGTGTCAAAGTCGTTGCCGTACTCATTCATGACTCCGGGGCCGATCATCGACGCGGCGGCGGCGTTCCAGTAGTTGGCGTGCCAGAGGCCCAGGTTGTGGCCGAACTCGTGCGCGGCGACGCCGACCGAATCGGTCTTCAGCCAGGTACCGGAGCCGCCGACGTAGGCCAGGCCGCTGAAGCTGCCAGGGCCGCCATTGTAGCGGACGACATTGTGGTCGTAGCTGCTCGTGGCATGGCCGGCTGCGGCGGCCAGACCGAGCGCCTCCGTCCGCACCGCGTACTCGTCGGCATACTCGGCGGCCGTCTTGGACATGGTCACGGGCACGTAGGTGGCCGTGAAGCCCAGGAACGCGCCGTAGCTGACGGTCGGGAACCACGCGTTCACCCCAGCGATGGTGCCTTCGGCGCCGATCACGGTCGGTGCCCCGGTGGTCTGGCCCGAGAAGGTCACGACCACGTACAGCACCGTCTTGGTGCCGGTCGTCCACGCCGAGGCCACCGGCATGTCGCGGGCCACGGGATCGCGCTCGACGGCGGCCGCATCCAGCTGCGCCAGATGGTTGGCGCAGCAGGTGTACTGGATGGTCTTGCCGCTGACAAAGCCGTAGCCGGCCACCGGCGCTCCGGCATGCGCCCCCACCGCCGGACAATCACCGCCGGCCACCACCCGGTCGGCCGTCGGCTCGCCGGCTTCCAGAGGACGTCCCGGCCGGTCGCTGATGGCGGCCTCGGCATCGATGGCGATGCCCCAGACCGGGACCGGAGCCTTGGTGATGGCGCCGGCGCGGGCGCCGAACAGGTGGGCCGTCCGCGTCCGGTTGTCGCTCAGCGTCGTCACGGTGCGGCGCACGGCCGGCGCGGCCACGGGGGCCCCATCGCCATCCTGCGATGGATACGAGGCGGCCGCCCGGATGGTCCCCTGGTCGACGATCGGCTCTTCCAGCAGGCCGATGATGGCCGGCGGCAAGGTGGCCCGGTCCAGCCACGACACCCGCTGGGCGATGGCGGCCGAGGGGTCGGTGCGGATCAGGTGCTTGAGGGCGGTCCGACGGGCCGTCGCGTGGGCGACCCCGTTGGCGATGGCCGCGTCGGACCGGTCCCCCGCGCGCCAGCCGACCAGCCACGCGGACCAGGCGTCGGCGTCGGCCTCACGGGAGACCGGCTCCGCGGAGGACGCCGCGACCTCCCGGCCGATCCCGGGCGTCGGCGCCACCGGCGCAGCCGCTTGCTCAGCCGCTGGATGTGGTGTCGCGGGGACGGTAGGATCGGACCGGTGGTCGGCCCGAGGGGGCATCGTGGCGCACCCGACCAGGAGGAGGCCGGGGAGCATGGCGAGCAGGCGCATGGGCGGAGGCTAGAATCCGGTTCGGCCAGGTCGAGTCGCCGCAGCCGGCGGCCAAACTCACGGTCGGGCACCGTCAGGACCAACGGATCCGGATATCGCCAGGGCACGGCGCTGCTGGGCCTGCGCGGGCAGAAGCCTGGTTGTGGCAGGACGATGGACGGAGTCGGTGGGCAGAAGTGGAGGGTACAGCACGGTCCCGAGGGCCGTCAAGGCATGGTCGCGGCTGCTTGCCGCGGGATCCGATCGGTTTGCGGGACCTTGGGATGGTCGCCTGGGAACTGGCCGCTGGTCGCAGAGCACGGTGCCCCCCGTCAGAACTACGGCCACGTACCCGCCTACCACGACGACACCAACGGTACCCGCTTCGTTCCCAGGTGTGTGACGCTGGCAGGGCCAGGTCTACACGGGGGCCGCATCAGCTGCCGGCGGGCTACGACGAAGCATGTGGAGATCGATTGCATGGCCATCCTGACCAACGGAGCCGTACGGATCCTGATGTTGATGGGTGTCTGCCTGGGCCTGGCTCATGCGGCGGTGGTCTCCGGCTATACCACCTCCAGCGTGGGCAACAGCGGAACCACGGCTGAGACGCACATCATCAAGGATGTGGACCAGATGCATGTCGATGCCAGTGGCACGGTCTACTGCATCACCTTCTGGGATGAGGGTGGCGCCAACATCCAGACCTTCGACGCCAACGGGGTCAAGGGTTCGTGGTATGAAGAGACCGGCACCGGGAGCTGGGGCCGGATGTCGGGCACGGCGGTCACCGGCGATGGCACCTACATCTACCAGGCGTTCAGCGACACCAACAACGATGATGGCGATGTCAGCACGCATGTCATCGGTGTCCGGCGATATCGTCTCTCGGATGGCAAGGGCGCCTCGTTTCCCGGTGGCATGGTCTATGATGGTTCGACGCTGCGGCTGCATACCAGCGGGGCCATGCCGCTGGGTCTGGCTGTGCGAAATGGCGAACTCTATATCGCCGATCCCCAGGGCAGCTGCATCCGCGTCTATGACGCCATGGGCACCGTGCAGAAGCGCACCTGGGCGGTCAGCGATCCCGGGCAGCTGCAGTTCGATCGCAGCGGCAACCTGTGGATGCTGCAACGTGCGAACCGCACCCTGGTCCGTTACAGCCCCACGGGCACCCTGCTGGCACAGTCGGTGGTCCTGGACGCATCCAAGGTGCCGACCGGATTCGGGCTGGATCCAAGCAGCGACCGCATGCTCATCGCCAATGACGGCATCGACCAGAACATCCTGATCTACACCAGCATCACCACCTCGCCGGTGGCTTCAGGCACCTTCGGGGTCGCAGGCGGGATCTTCTCGGGTACGGGGGCCACCATAGGAACCTACGGGCCGCAACGCTTCAACCGACCGGTCGGGGTCGGCGTCGATGGCAGCGGCAACATCTATGTGGCCGGCGACCGGACGGGCAGTGGCGGTGGCGCCGTGATCGAGAAGTACAACGCGGCCGGCGTACGGCAATGGAACCGCCTGGGCCTGCTGTTCGTCGATAACGGCTCGATCGATCCGCGGGCCGAGAACGACCTGTTCACCGCAGAAGAGCATTTCACCATCGACTACACCCGGCCGGTGAACCAGGAATGGACCTACCAGGCGACCACGCTCGATCCCTTCCGGTATCCCGAGGATCCGCGCCTGCACATTTCGGCCCATTCGAGCTGGGTCCGCTCGATCGGCGGCCGGCGTTTCCTCTACCTGACCAACATGTACGGGGATATGCTCGCCATCTACCGTTTCAACGCGAGCCAGACCGGCGAGATCGCCATCCCCTGTGGGCTGATCGTCAAGGCCACGGACACCTTCGACGGTTCCTACCCCAATGGCCATCCCGGTGGATCGGCGTGGATCTGGATCGACGGCAACGGCGATGGCGCGTTCTCCGCCAACGAGTTTGACGCTTATCCGGTCGACAATCCGTACTCCATGGGTTGGAATGTCGATCTGAACGGGACGGTATGGATCGGACTGCGTGAAAATGGCATCCGATCCTTCCCCCTGCAAGGCGTCAATGCCCACGGATGCCCGATCTATACCGTGGCCAGTTCGGTGAAGACGGCTTTGCCAGCAGGCCTCGACGGTGTCAAGCGGATCGAATACGACAGCGCCGCCGACCGCATGTATCTTGGCGGATTCAGTAACACTCTGCCGGACAGCAACGATCAATGGTGGTGCCTCGGCCGGCAGATCTGCCAGTACGACCGATGGAGCACCGGCAACCGTACCCCGACCTTCACCTATGTCGTACCGTGGTGGGATCCGACCATCGGTCTGGGCACCAAGTCGTTGACGGCGACCGATAAGTATCTCTTTGCCAATCAGGCCTACTCGGGCGAAATCGTCATCTACAATGTCACCAATGGCAGCGAGGTCGGGCGCATGACGCCGTCGGCTTCGGTTGGCGGCACCTCTGGTTGGCCCGACATCGTCCAGTCGCTCCAGGTCTTCCGCCGGCCCAACGGCGAGTACATCGTCCAGGCGGAGGATGACGGTGCGCAGCGGATCCTGCTATATCGCTGGAATCCAGACCCGATCATCACGAATCAGCCCCCGACGGTGACGCTGACCGCGCCGGCCAGCGGTGCTACCCGCACGGCGCCAGCGACCTTCGCCCTGGCCGCGACGGCGGCGGACAGCGACGGCACGGTGAGCAAGGTCGCGTTCTACGCTGGCGGGACCAAGCTGGGCGAGGACAG
>JAIFKN010000053.1 GCA_020049615.1 bacterium
GCTGGCTGGCGTGTCCGCGAGGCGCCACCCTTGCGTTCGGCATGTCCACCGCCTCTCCGCCACGATCCTGGCGACTGTCCGGTGATCCGGCGCATCAGTTTGTTGAAATGTTGCGGGTCCGGCCAGCCGACCAGGGCTCCGACCTGGGCGGCGCGCAATCCGGTCGAGCGCAGCAGATGCACGGCGCGGGCGGCACGTCGGTGGCGGATCTCGGCAAGCAGCGGCCGACCGGTCGCAGCGACGCAGATGCGGCCGATCTGACTGGTGGATAGGTGCAGGGCGCGAGCGGCATCGGCGGGGCCGATCGGTTCGATGAGGTGCTCATCGAGCCAGACCATCAGGGCACGCTCCAGGGGTGGCCGCTCGGCGCTGTCGGTCCCGCTGGCAAGGCACCATAGCAGATCCCACAGCCGGGCCTGCCTGCGGGCGCCGCTGGCGGTGATGCCGTCGAGGGCGGAGGCGAGGACGGTCTGCCAGCGCTCGGCGAGCAACGTCACCACCGGGAGGGCGGTCGGCGAGGCAGCAGGATCCGGGACGAAATGGAACCAGGTCAGACGGGTCGGCTTGCGGAAACGGTAGGTATGGTCGATGCCGGCGGGGGTGATGACCGCACTGCCGGCGGCGATGGCATGATGGACGCCGGCCAGGTCCAGTTCGGCCGGATCATGGAACAGGTTGAGGCACCAGAATCCTTCCATGCGGTAGGATTCGTCGCCCCGGGTGCCGTGCAGGGTCTGGCGGCTGCAGTCGAGCAGCCAGGGCGGGCGGGATAGCGGCATTTCGAACATGCGCGTAGCGTACCACGATGGATCGTCACCGCCAATCGACAGGCCGAGACTGGGGCGCAGGCTGGCGGGCATGCCCATCATCGCCTGCACCGCCGATGGCGCCATCGCGCCGCTCGGACTCGTCGCCCCGCCGCAGCTCGCCTGGCGCTTCGCCCCTGGCGATCGCCCTCTGATGCAACGTGCGTATCGTGTCAGCGCCGCTGGCAGCCTTATTGATCTGGCTGCCGGACGCTGGGACCTGTGGGACTCGGGATGGATCGAGGACGGCAGCCAGAGCGGCATCGTCTGGGCCGGTCGGCTGCCGCAGGCGCAGGGCGAGGCGCACTGGCAGGTGCGCGTACGAGACCAGGATGGCGTCGAGCACAGCGGGCCGGTCCAGTGCTTCGAGATGGGCCCCTCCGAGGTGCAGTGGGCGGAGGCCGACTGGCTGGGCGCGGGCTGGCTGGCGGCCGGGCGCGCGATCCTCTTCCGTTCTACCTTCCACTGCGCGGCCATCCCGCGTCGCGTGCGTCTGCATGCCGCCGCAGCCGGCGTGCATGTGCTGCGCTGCAACGGGCAGGCGGTCACCGAGGCGGTGCTGCTGGGCGGCCCGTTCGAGCGCGATCAGCTGGTGCCCTACACCAGCCACGACCTGACACCCCTGGCACGGGTCGGCGAGAACGTCGTCGCCGTGGTGGTCGGTCATGGCTGGCACGGCCAGCCCCTGCTGAAGGCCCTGATCGAGATCGAGCACGCCGACGGCAGTCGCTGGACGACGCGCAGCCTGCGCATCAATGGCCACGATCTCTGGAAGTGCCGGCCGGGCGGCTGGCTGGCCGACCAGCTCTACGACGGCGTGGACTTCGATGCCCGCCGCCAGCCGCCGGGCTGGGATGACATCGCCATGCCCGATGATCTTCCGTCCCGCACCGAGCGTTGGTTCTATCCGCGCCGCATGAGCGGTCCCAGCGGCCGGATGTGGCTACGGCCGGTGCAGGCCTATCGCCTGCCGGCCATCCTGCCGCAGCGCGATGGCGAGGCCGACGGCGTGCTACGCCTGGATGCCGGTCAGAACCTCGCCGGTTGGGCGCGGATCGGCGTCGAGGCTCCGGCCGGCACACGCATCGCCGTGCGCTACGGCGAGCTGCGCGATGCCGCCGGCCGGCTCAACCAGGAGCCGCTCTATGTGGCGCGCGCCGCCGACAGCTACATCTGCCGCGGCGGTGGCCGCGAGATCTTCGAGACCCAGCTCGGCTACCACGGCTTCCGCTATCTGGAGGTCGAGGGACTGCCGGCGGGCGCCACGGTCGAGGCGGTGCCGGTGATGAGCGACTGCCCGGTGCGGGCCAGGCTGACCTGCAGCGATCCGCTGGTCGAGCGCCTGTGGCAGATCTACCAGCGCAGCGAGCAGGGGAACCTGCTGCATGTGCCGACCGACTGCCCGAACCGCACCGAGCGCATGGGCTGGCTCAACGACCTCACCGGGCGTGGCGAGTCGCTGATCTGGACCCGCGACGCCGCCCGCCTGCTGTCCGGCTGGATGGAGCAGATCGCCGCCGCCCAGGACGGCGAAGGCCGCATCCCCGATACCGTGCCTTACCACTGGGGCCACCGCGCCGCCGATCCGGTGTGCATCGGTCCGGCCAGCATCCCGTGGCGGCTGTGGCGGCACTCCGGCGATCGCCGCACCCTGGAGCGCATGCGCCCGGTCGCTGAACGCTGGCTGGCGTACTGGCTCGGCCAGCGCCTGGACGACGGGCTTGTGCACACCCATTACTGGGGCGACTGGTGCCCGCCCAAGGCCTATGGCTGGCACGATGGTCCGAATCCGCGGCTGCCGACCAAGGCCCTGGTCGCCAGCGCCTGCATCGCGCGCATGGCGCGGATCCTCGCCGCGAGCTGCGCTACCCTGGGCGATGCCGCGGCGGTGGCGCGCCATCGCGCCACCGCCGAGAGACTCGCCGCCGCCATCCACGCCCGGCACTTCGATGCCGTGCGCGGCTGCTACGGCGATGGCGACCAGGCCAGCCAGGCCCTGATGCTGGCCTGGGATCTGGCGCCAGCCGCCGAGCGCGTCCGCATCCAGTCCGTGCTGGTGGCGGATGTCGCCAAGCGCGGCCACCTGACCACCGGCAACATCGCCACCCTGCCGCTGCTGCACGCTCTGAGCGACGCCGGCCGGGGCGACCTCGCCTGGGGCCTGGTGACGCGGCGCGAATACCCGTCGTGGGGCTATATGCTCGAGCATGGCGCCACCACCCTGTGGGAGCGCTGGGAGGGCGGCGAGACCATGGACATGAACAGCCACAACCACCCGATGCTCGGCGTCTATCCCAACTGGCTGGTCGAGCGCGCCGTCGGCCTGCGCGATGATGAGACGCTGCCACCCGGCCAGGGCTTCACCCTGCGTCCCGACCTACCGTCCGGTCTGGAGCGCATCGGCCTCGAGCTCGACACCGTGCATGGTCGGCTGGCGGTGCACTGCCAGCGCCAGAGCGATGGAGTCCACATCGAGATGTCGGTTCCGGCCAATACCCGCATCCAGCTGCCCGGCGCATGCGTCGGCCCCGGCGATCAGGTGTGCTGCATCGCTGATCCACGCTGATCCGTCCTCGCTCTGCCGCTGAGCTGACCCGCGACGCGGCGGCGGCTTGCCGCAAGCCGGCCCTGCCCACCATGCCCCGCCATGCGACCCATCGTGGCGGCCTACCATTTCCCGCAGTGGCACCGCGACCCGCGCAATGACGCGTGGCATGGTCCGGGGTGGACGGAATGGGAACTCGTGCGCGCGAACCGCGCCAGGTTCCCGGGCCATCAGCCGCTGATGCCCGCCTGGGGCTGCCACGACGAGGCCGATCCCCAGCAGATGGCCCGGGAGATCGATCTGGCGGCCGACCACGGCGTCGAGGCCTTCATCTTCGACACCTACTGGTACGAGGACGGACCGTTCCTCGACCGGGCGTTGCGCGACGGCTTCCTGCGCGCGGCGAACCGCGGACGCATGCGCTTCGCGTGCATGTGGGCCAATCACGCGTGGCGGAACTGGCATCCGTGCAGCGCCACCCAGCACCCCTGGCGCGACGCGCTGCTGCTCGAGGGCACGGTCTCCATCGCCTCCTGGCGCCGGTTCGCCGAGCAGTTGGCGGCCTGGATGGGGGATCCCCTCTACCTGCGCCTGGCTGGTAGGCCGTACTTCAGCATCTATCAGGTGCGGACCTTCATCCAGTCGTGCGGGTCCCCCGCCGCCGCCGCCGCCGAGCTCGCATGGTTCCGCGGGCTCGTGCGCGGACGGCTCGGCGTCGAGCCGCATCTCGGCGCCGTGTGGGGCAAGCTCGGCGGCCTGGATCTGCCGGAGGCGCAGATCTACCGCATGCTGGGGCTCGACAGCATCACCCCGTACAACTGCAGCGATCACCATCCGATCTGGGAAAGCCCATTCCCGGTCGCGCCCTGGGCGGAGGTGGACGCCGCCAACCGGGCCGCGTGGCGGACCGTGGATGCCGGCAGCGGCCTGCCGTACATCCCGAATCTGACCACCGGCTGGGATTCCAGCGCCCGCTGCTGTCCCACCGACGCCTGGCAGCGGCGATCCTACCCCTGGTACCCGGTGCTGCCCGGCGATGCCGAGCGCTTCCGCGGCGAGCTGATCGCCGCGCGCACCTGGTTCGCCGACCATCCGGCGGCCGTCCCGATGCTGACGCTCAATGCCTGGAACGAATGGACCGAAGGCGCGGTGCTGCTTCCCACCACGGCGGCCGGCACGGCGCTGCTCGACCAGGTGGCAGCGGTGTTCCCGCCAACGAGCGCGCCAGCCACCGCGTGACCAGCCTTCTATTTCGGTGTCGCGAACGCGGATTTCGAATCGCTGCTCTGGCGCGGCACAACAGGCGGTATGCTGGCCGTATGCACATCGCGCTCCTCCTCGCCTGCGCCGTCTGCCTCGCAGCCGGTGACGACCTCGACCGCCTGCTGGAGGCGGCGAAACCGCCGGTCCTGTGGGCTGATCACCGCCCGTCCTTCACCGCCGCCAAGGAATCCTTCGCCCAGGCCAAGGCCCAGGGCGAGGAGCAGAAGGAGTTCTGGGTCATCCGCGACGGCGGCAAGGCCATCGCCGTGCTCGACGAGGGCGCCTGCCAGCTCGACTGGATCGGGCCCCGCCTCGATCAGGCGGTGGAGAAGCTCGACATGCCCCGCGTCTATTCGTGGGCCAGGCTGCTCGGCTGCCGCATCTCGACGGTGGCATGGATCGATGGGCAGGGGGCCTCGGGCGACACCCGCACGCACGCCTTCGAGGGCGGCGGCGCCAGCCTCACCCTGGTCGCCACGGAGACCTGGACGAAGAAGCGGCAGGGCGACAGCGAGTACCGCCTGACCATCCGCTTCGATCCGGTGCTCGGCTACTGCTGGGATGCCACCACGCGCATCGCCGTCGACCAGCTGGCCAAGAACAAGGAGGGGAAGCCAGTCCGCCAGGTGGAGATGTTCAATGTCCAGCCGGCCGCGCTCAGCAGCCCCTGGCCCGACGAGGCCCGCTACGACCGCACGGTGGTCAGCCTGGCCGGCTCCGACGGTTTCCTCGGCTTCGCCAGCAACCTCGTCGCCGCCGACCGCAGCGACAACGGCGGGAAGCTGAAGATGCGCGATCACGGCCTCACCGCCTTCGTCGCCGACCCCCAGGGCTGGGGCCTGGCCCTGGTGCGCGGCGACACCGCCAACGAGCATGGGCCCAACAGCACCTGCAACGTGTGGATGGACCAGCACAACATGCTGCTGTTCCCCGAGCAGCCCGACGCCAAGGGTCGCCATGTGATCGAGGCGAAGTGGCGCTGGGCCGGCCTGCCGCCGCAGGTCGTCGCCGAGCTGGCCAAACGGACCAGGCTGATCGAGTTCGGTGAGAAGGCGGTGATGGTCCGCCTCGGCGTCGTCGAGACCTTCGATGACCAGCCGCTGCCGCTCGACACCACCGCCCGCGGCCTGTGGAACTGGGGCCTGGAGGTCAACGGCGAGCACGCCCGCAGCGGCGGCAAGGCCATGCTGGTCAAGGGCGTGGAGAAGCCCGACGGCAACACCGGCCGTTTCACCGCCCCGTTCATCCCGCTCGATGGCTCGGCCAAGTACCGCCTCGAAGCCTGGGTCTGGCTGCAGGGCGGCGAGGATGCCCGCTTCTTCATCTGCAGCGGCGAGGTGCAGGCGGAGGGGGCGATGAAGCACCGCTCCACCGCCCGGGTCGCGCCGAAGGGCGAGTGGCAGCAGATCAGCTGGGAGTTCACCAACCGCGGCAACGCCGATCTGCGCTTCGTCGCCCTGGGCAAGGACGCCAGGGCCTGGGTCGACGACTTCTCGTTCAGGAAGCTGCCATGATCCAGCCCCCGATCTTCCCCGTCCGCCGCCGCGAAGTCATCGCCGCGGCGCTGGAACGCCTCGAGCATCGCGACTGGACGCGCCTGGAGGGCGAACCCGAGACCGAGGCCGCCCTCGCCGCCTTCCACGGCCGCGGCGTCGCCGGGACCGACCCCGAGGTCTGGTACGTCTCCTCGGGCACCGCCGCGCTGGAGGCGATCATGCTCGGCCACGGCCTCGGACCTGGCGACGAGGTGGTGGTGACGCCCTATACCTGGGGCGCCACGGTGGCGGCGATCCTGATGATCGGCGCCATCCCGGTGTTCGCCGACGTCGATCCGCTGACCGGCCTGCTCGATCCGGCGGCGGCCGAGGCGGCGATCACGCCGCGCACGCGCGCCATCATGTGCGTGCACCTGTTCGGCCTGCCCTGCGACGGCACGCGGCTGCGCGAGATCGCCGACCGCCGCGGCATCCTGCTGTTCGAGGACGGCAGCCAGGCGCATGGCGCGCGCTGGCGCGGGACGCGGGTGGGAGCCTTCGGCCACGCCTCGGCCTTCTCTTGCATGGGGCTCAAGCTGCTCGCCGGCACCGAGGGCGGCTACGCCGTGTTCCACGATCCGGTCGCCGCCGAGCGCGCCTATCTCTACGGCAAGCACCCGCGTGGGCTGAAGCCCGAGCGCGCCACGGCCCTGGCCGAGGACGGTCTGCTCGACGCGCTGCAACTCGGCTGGCGGCCCTGCACGGTCGGCGCCGCGCTGGTCCTCGCCGCCCTGCCGAACCTCGACGGCGAGGTCGCCGCCCGCCGCCGCAACGCGGACGAACTGCGCCGTCGGCTCGACGGTTTCGCCGCCGTGACCATGCCGCCCGAGCCGGAGGGGGCCGAAGGCTGCTGGCACCTGCTGTCGCTGGTCTTCCATCCCGAGCGCGCCGGCTGCGACCTGGAGACCTACCGCGCCAGGCTGCAGGAACGGGGGGTCGGCACCTTCCGCTACATCCCGGTGCCGATCCATCGCCTCAAGCGGCTGAACCCGGGCGGCTACGACGGGCCGCGCGTGCTGTGGCACGAGCAACTGAGCCGCGCCGGCGTCGACTACCGGCGCATCTCCTGTCCGCACGCCGAATGGCGCGCCGAGCGCGAGTTCACCATGGGCTTCAACTGGACGGTAGACGCGCCCGAGGCGATGGGCCAGCTGGCGGAGGCGCTGCGCGGCGCGCTCGGCTAATGTCCTGCTTCTCTTGCTGACCCCGACCGATCGCCGAGATGGGCTCAGATCGTGCGCGTCAGTGGTCGTGCGTTGACGCGTCATGACCCAGCCGGTCGCTGGATCGCTGCGCCTGGCCCGGTACGGTGGAGCGTCCAGGCCTGACGCGAAACGCGTCACTCCTACCGTGGAGCATGACATGAAGTCGATCCTGATCATCCCGCTGCTGATCCTGACCTGCCTGCCGGCATCCTCCGCCGAGGAGACCCCCAAGGTGGTGCGCGACATCATCGAATCGGTGCGGCCCAACGTCGACAAGGCCAGGCAGGAATACGCCAGGAAGGCCAGGATCGAGAACGACAAGATCGTTGCGCAGATCAAGAAGGCCCTGGAGACCGCAACCAAGGCGGGGAAGTTCGACGAGGCGATCGCGCTCAAGGCGGCCTTCGAGAAGGCTGGCAACGGCGTCTACCTCGACGAGATGATCAACGTTTCGGCCACCGATCTCCTCGGCGATGAGGAGCACCGCGACGGCGAGGTGACGGCGGCCAGCCGTGCGGCGCTGCAGGCCGCCGGCTGGAAGCTCCAGGGGGCGGTCGAATTCCGCAAGGATGCCGAGGTGAACGAAGGCGAGGTCGCCATCCTCAAGTCCGCGGCCCTGTTCAAGGACAATTATGAAGCGATCCGCAACGGCCCCGTGTTCGTCTCCATGTGGGTCAAATACGAAGGCGGGGTGGGCGGTTCCATCTTCGGCATAGCGCTGGAGAACCGCGATGAATTGTCGCTCCTCGCACTCGGGGACGGTCGCCTCGCCACCTACTCTGGATGGCCCAACGCCCGCATGGCTCCTAGCACGATCGCCCTCGCTGTCGGCCGCTGGACCTACCTCGGATGCCAGTGGGACAAGGCCGGGATGACGCTGTATCTCGACGGCAAGGAAGCCGGCAAGGTCCCCGTCCCGGCGTTGGAGAACAGGACCGGCAGGCTCGAGATCGGCGTCAATTCGCCTGGCGGTGACGAGTACCTGAATCTCTCGGTCGGGACGATCCGGGTCATCGCAGGCAAGCCCGTCGCGCCCGAGGCGGTGGCACGCTTCATGAAGAGCGATTCCAGGCTGCTCAAGTAGACCGGCGAACTGAGTTCAGCCGCGCGACCATCACATCATGGCGGACCCGGGTCCGGCGCGGAATCTGCGTCCCGCGGCGAGGACCGGGACGGGGCTGTTCCAGCGCAGACGACGTCCACCGGGGACGGAGGACACTTGCACGCGGAGCGGACCATGCGGCGTCGGTACGCTGCCGGCGGCATCGCAGGCCAGCGGTTCCAGCGCGACGGCCGCCATGCCGGGCTGCAGCGGGCGCACACCCAGCAGCAGGCTGGCCGCCGCCAGCACGGGATAGACGCCCCAGCCGTGGCAGTCGCTGCGCGGGTTGCCGTCCGACTCCGGCCAGGTGGCGA
>JAIFKN010000079.1 GCA_020049615.1 bacterium
CGTGCTCTCCGTCAGCGAGTGCCACCCTGGTCATCCTTCCAGGTATGCCTACCAGGAAAGCCAGCAGCGACGATTTTGGTCTTACCAGGCAATGGGGGCAGGCCCGGCGGGGCCGCGGGGGCGAAGCCCATGAGCAGACAGCCGATCATGGACGGCGGTCACCGGCTGCCTAGAACGGGAGCAGTGAGCAGGACCCTGCATGAAGGACGCGATCCGCGCCGGCTGATGCCGGTGCTGTGGGGGCTGTTCGCCATCTATGCGGTTGGCGTCATCTTCGTCGCCTGGCATTTCGACCGCTCGACGCGACGGATGGTGCGCGAGCAGATTGACGCCCAGCTGCGCATCGGGGTGCATCTGGCGGTGGCGGCCTTCCCCGAGGGTCTGCGCGCCCGGGCGGAGGATCCCGGCAGCATCCCGTTGGCCGAGGACCGCCAGTACCTGCAGCGGGCCAACCAGCTCTGCAGCGGTTCAGGATTGGCCTACCTCTACGCCATGTACCTCGACGGCGAGGCGGTGAAACAGCTTTGGAGCAGCGATTTCACCAACGAACTGGGCGACGGGCCCGAGACCTGGTTCGGCCGCGTCTATCCCGGCGCCGCCGACGCGGCCAAGGAGGCCATCCGGCGGGGCGAAGGCCTGCATTACGCGACCTACACCGACGAGTACGGCGCTTTCCGGGGCGCCTACCTCGGCCTGACCGATCCCGGCGGGCGCAGGTGGGCGATCGGCGCCGACCTGACCCTGGCCGCGGTGGACGCCACCCTGGCGCGCAACCGCCGCGATGTGCTGTGGGCCGGGGCGATCGGGCTGCTCGCCGGGATCTTCCTTGCCGGCGGACTGCATGCGGTGCTGCGCCAGCTCGGCCGCGCCCGCCGCGACCTCGGCCTGCTCGCCGAGGTGGCGCATGCCACTGGCCATGCCGTGCTGCTGGCCGATCCCGGGCGCAACGTGGTGTGGGCCAACGCCGCCTGTGCACACCACCTCGGCGTCGACTCCGGCAAGGTGGTCGGCCGTCCGCTCGGCTGGCTGCTGGCTTCCGCCGAGCCGGAAGCGCTGCGCCGCATGCTCGACGCAGGCGGCTCGTGCGAGCTTGCCGGTCCGGGCAAGCCGGGAGCCTCGTGGCTGCTGGCCGACGTCCGGCCGGTGCCGCATCCCGGCGGCCCGCCGTGGCTGGTCTGCCTGCTGCGCGACCTCACCGAGCATCAGGTCATCGAGGCCGAATTGCGCGGCGCCCGCGAGCGCGCCGAGGCCGCTGCAGCAGCCAAGACCGCCTTCCTCGCCAATATGAGCCATGAGATCCGCACCCCGCTCAACGGCATGCTCGGCATGACCGGGCTGCTGCTGGAGGGCGATCTCGATGCCCGGCGGCGCGAACTGGTCGAGGTGGTGCATCGCAGTGGCGAGGCCCTGCTGCAACTGCTCGGGGACATCCTCGACCTCAGCAAGATGGAGGCCCAGGCGATGCGCATCGAGCCGCATCCCTGCGAGGTGGCGACCCTCGTCGCCGACGTGGTGGCGTTGTTCCGGCCCAGCGCCGAGGCCAAGGGTCTGGCCATGAGCCTGGTCTGCGACCCCCCCGGAGCGCACTGGCTGCAGGTCGATCAGCTGCGCTTGCGGCAGGTGGTCGGCAACCTGATCGGCAACGCGGTGAAGTTCTGCGACAAGGGCGGCATTACGGTGCGGCTCGCTTCGCAGCCCACGAGCGCCGGCCGGCGCAAGCTGACCATCGCGGTGGAGGATACCGGCATAGGCATCCCGCTCGGCCGCCAGGACGAGCTGTTCAAGCCCTTCGTGCAGATCGACAGCAGCCTCACGCGCCGCGCCGGCGGCACCGGCCTGGGCCTGGCGATCAGCCGCCGGCTGGTCGAACTGATGGGCGGCAGCATCGCGCTGGCTTCCGAGGCCGGGGTCGGCAGCACCTTCACCGTCGAGCTGGAACTGCCCGAGGTGGCGCATCCGTCGGACCTGCACCCGAGCCAGCCGCGCGCCCGTCGTCGCGGCCGCGTGCTGGTGGCTGAAGGTCGGCGGACCAACCGCACCGTCGCCAGCCTGCTCCTGCGTGGCCAGGGCGTGGAGGATGTCGAGCAGAGCGAGGACGCTGCCGAGACCGTGGCGCAGGCCCTGGGCTCGCCCTGCGCTCTGGTCCTGGTCGACCTCGAACTGCCCGGCGGAGCCGGCCAGGTGCGCGCCGCCCTGCGCGCCGCCGCCCCGGCGAGCCGGCCGGTCCCGCTGATCGCGCTGCTGGCTCCGGGCATGGATCTGCCCGAGGGCTTTGACGGCAGCCTGGTCCGACCCGTCACCGCCGAGTCGCTGCGCCCGCTTCTCGACCGCTGGTGTCCGCTGGCCTAGGGCTCCCAGCCGGTCGGCGGCGGCCGTGGCGCCGGCACCGGTGCAGCGGCCGGAGTGCAGTCCGGTGCCGGCCAAGCTCCCGGCCAGCGGCCGAGCGAGGCGCCGTCCGCCAGGATCTCGAGGTGGCCGGGGCGCCGCCGCAGTTCGAGTTGGACCGACCAGGGTATGTCGCAGTCGAGGCCGGTGAGGCGCCCCTCTCCCCGCAGGCGTCCGTGGGCATGGCTCAGGATCGCGTCGGGCCAGATGGTCCGGCGTATCGCAGGCGGTTCGGCCGGCGCCAGCCAGATGCTCCACCACGGCGCGGTCCCTTCTGGCCAGGCCCACGACCCAGTGGCACCGCGGGCGGTGCCCACGGCGATGGCCGTCGCGGCGGCGCCGCCGGGGGCGAGGAGCGGAGCGCCGGCGAGGGCGGCGACGACGGCCGCTCCGTCCTCGACCTGGATGGCGGCGCGGTCGCCGGCGGCGAGGGTCAGGGCGCCATCGGGCAGGGCTACCAGCATGGGTCCGGAAGCGGTGGCGGAACCGGCAGCCAGGGCGCATTGATCGCCGCCGATCACCGCGCTGGCCGGACCGCTCAGCACCATGCCGCCGCCGGCGCTCCAGCTCAGGCGCAGGCGCGTTCCGGCCGGGACGGTGAGCGCACCGGCGCGCACTGCGCTGCCGGCGACCAGGGCCGCGCCGTCCAGCAGCACCACGCCCTCGACGCGGCTGGCGACGGCCGGCGGTGGCGGGGCAGCCGGGATGGCCAGCCACAAGGCGAGGGCCATCCCGGCGACCAGACCTGCGGCCAGGACGGCCACGGCGCGGCGGGGCCGCGGCGGTGGTGGTGGGGCGATCAGCGGGGCGATGGCCGGAGCCGGTGCGCCGATGCGCACCGCCACCGCGCGCGCCACCGCCTTGCCGTCCTCGCCCATGCGCAGCGCAACCTGGCCGATGAACACCGCGGGCTCGACCGCGCGCAGGGCGGCAGCGGTGTCGATCTCGCGCCAGGCGGCGGCGGCGGTGGCGGGACCATCCACCGGATGCTGCAGCAGGCCGAGCAGCTCGCCCTGCCCAGCGGCGTCGAGGTCGCCGCTGGCGAAGGCGGCGGCCAGCTCGGCGGCGCGTTCGGCGGCGCTCATGGCTGGACCCCGGCGCGGGCCTCGGCGCACTCGCGCAGCTTGCGCTGCAGGCGCGACATGCGCTGGCGGCAGGCGTCGGGCTGGATGCCCAGCTCGCCGGCGGCGGACTCGCAGGTCAGGCCCTGGAAGTGCACCAGATCGATGAGCTGGCGGTGCTCCTCGCCGAGGCCGGCGAGGCAGGCGCGCAGGGCCTCGAGCAGAGCTTCGCGCGGCTGCTCGGCCGGCCGCTGGCGCAGCAGCTCCTGGCGCAGCAGGTCGGGCAGGTTGCGGCGCTCGCGGTCCTGGCGGCGCTGGCGGTCGATCAGGCGGCTGCGGGCGATGGCCAGCAGCCAGGCCCGCGGGCTGGTGCCGGGGCGGTACTGGGCCCGCTTCTCCCAGGCGGTGGCGTAGGCCTCCTGGGCCAGCTCCTCGGCCAGGTCGTGGTCGGCGGTGTCGCGCACCAGCACGGCGCGCACCGCGTACTGCGTGCCCTCGACCACCCGGCCATAGGCCTGGGCGTCGCCGAGCTGCGCCGCCTGCATCCACGCGTCGAGGTCCTCGTCGGCCACGCAGGCCAGGGTAGGCCCGCCGTCCAGCCGGTCCATCTGTCACATATGACCCCGGCTTGGCGTTCACGGCGCGGAGGTCGACATGAGCACCGTTCCCGAACGCGCCGAGGATGCCGAGCTGGTGGCCAAGCTGGGGGCGGCGCGCGACCGCCTGCTCGACGAGATCGGCCAGGTCGTGGTCGGCCAGCGCGAGGTGCTCGAGCAGCTGGTGCTGGCGGTGCTGTGCCGCGGCCACTGCCTGCTGGTCGGCGTGCCGGGCCTGGCCAAGACGGTGATGGTCCAGGCCCTCGGCCAGGCCATGCAGTGCTCGTTCAGCCGCATCCAGTTCACCCCCGACCTGATGCCCAACGACATCACCGGCACCGACATCATCCAGGAGGACCCGACCAGCGGCAGGCGCCAGTACGAGTTCCTGCCCGGGCCGGTGTTCGCCAACCTGCTGCTCGCCGACGAGATCAACCGCTGCCCGCCCAAGACCCAGGCGGCGCTGCTCGAGGCGATGCAGGAGCGCCGCGTCACCTGCCGCGGCCGCACCTACGAGCTGCCCGATCCGTTCTTCGTCCTGGCGACCCAGAACCCGATCGAGCAGGAGGGCACCTACCCGCTGCCCGAGGCCCAGCTCGACCGCTTCATGTTCCTGGTCCGTGTCGACTACCCGGATCTGGCCGAGGAGGTCGAGATCCTGCGCCGCACCACCGGCCGGCCCGGACGCAAGCCGGTGCCGCAGTTCGACGCCGCCGAGCTGCGCCGCATCCAGGCCCTGATCCGCGAGGTGCCGGCGGCCGACGCGGTGATGGAGTACGCCGCCCGCCTGGTGCGGGCGACGCGCAGCGGCCGCGGCGGCGACATCCCCGACGCCACCGAGCACCTGCGCTGGGGCGCCGGCCCGCGCGCCAGCCAGATGCTGGTCATCGGGGCCAAGGCTCGCGCCCTGCTGCACGGCCGCTTCCACGCCAGCCAGGACGACGTCGCGGCGCTGGCCGCGCCGGTCATGCGCCACCGCATCATCACCACCTTCGCCGCCCAGACCGCCGGCATCGACCCCGACGAGGTGGTGCGCCGCCTGGTCGCCAAGGTCCCGCGCTAGCCCGCCATGCCCCTGCTCGACGAGGTCCAGCGCGAGGTGCTCGGCCGCCTCGGGCGGCTGTCGGTGACCGCCCGCCAGGCGGTCGAGGGGGCGTTGGCCGGGCGCCACCGCTCGCTGCGGCGCGGCCTCTCGGTCGAGTTCGCCGGCCACCGGCCCTACCAGCCGGGTGACGACCTGCGCCGCCTCGACTGGGCGGTGTGGGCGCGCAGCGACCGCTACGAGGTGCGCGAATACGAGGAGGAGACGCGTCTGCGCGCCACCCTCGTCCTCGACGCCTCCGGCTCGATGGCGTGGGGCGGCAAGATGGCCTGGGCCCGCGCTCTCGCCGCCGCCCTCGCCGTGCTGATGGTGCGCGCCCGCGACCAGGTCGGCTTGGCGGTGGTCGATGCGGCGGTGCGCACCGCCCTGCCGCCCTCCTCGGCCGAACCCGCCCTCCTCCGCCTGATCGACGCCATCGACGAGGCCAAGCCGGCCGGGCCGACCGGCATCGGGCCGGCGCTCGAGGCGGTGGCCGGGCGGCTGACCCGGCGCGGCTTGGTCATCGCCGTCACCGACGCGCTGTGCGATCCCGCCGACCTCGCGCGCGGCCTCGCCCACCTCCGCCACCGCCGCCAGGAGGTGCGCCTGTTCGTCGTCCGCGATCCGGCCGAGGAGGACTTCCCCTTCGCCGGCGCCCTGGCGGTGCACGGGCTCGAGGGCGAGGCGCGCCTGCGCATCGACGCCGAACGCGTCCGCGCCGCCTACCGGGCGGTGGCGCGCGGCCACCGCCGCGATCTCGCCCGCGCCTGCGCCGACAACGGCTGCCCGCTGCACTGGTGCTCGTGCCGCGACGACCTCGCCCTGGTCCTCGCCAGCGTCCTCGGCGGCGAAGAGGATGGCGGGCGATGATCGAACTGCTCAACCCCGCCCTGCTCGCCGGGGTCGCCGCCGCCGCCGCGCCGATCATCATCCACGTCGCGCGCCGCCGCCAGGAGCGCCGCCTCGACTGGTCGGCGATGCGCTACCTCGAGGAGCTGCTGCGCGCCTCGCGGGCGCGGCTGCGTCTCGAACGCTGGATCCTGCTGGCGCTGCGCGTGCTGGCGCTGCTGCTCATCGCCCTGCTCTTCACCCGCCCGGCCCTGGCACCGGCGGGCAGCACGGTCGAGCGCCAGGGCCGCGTCGCCGCCGTCATCCTGGTCGACGATTCGGCGAGCAGCGCGCGCGGCCTCGGGGCCACCCGCTTGGCGCGTTCGCTCGACCTCGCCCGCGCCTACCTCGGCACGCTGCAGGCCGGCGACGAGGTGACGGTGCTGCCGCTGTCGCGCCTCGCCGAGGCGCCCGAGGATCCGCTCTACGACCTGGCGGCGGCGCGCGCCCGCCTCGACGCCATCGTCCCGACGGCGGTGGCCAGCGACCTGCCGGCCCTGCTCGCGGCCGGCCTCGACCGCCTCGGCCGCCATCTCAACCCGACCGTCGAACTGGTCCTGGCCGGCGACGGCGTCGACGACGGCCGGCAGGCCGGCGACCGCGCCCGCTGGCAGGACCTGCGCGCCCGGCTCGGCGCCGCCGGCGGTCCCGAGACCGTCGATGGCACGCGCGCCCGGCCCCGCCTCGTCCTGCTGTCGTCTCCCGCGACCCCGCCCGAGGACGCCTGGTCGGTCGAGTCGCTGCTGGTCGACCGCAGCCTGGTGCCGGCCGGCGCCCCGGTGGGCATCAGCGTGCGCGTCCGCCATCGCGGCACGCGCCAGCCCGCGGCGCCGACCCTGCAGTTGCTGATCGACGGCCGCACCGTCCACGAGGCCCCGGTCGCGATCGGCGCCAGCGGTGCCGCCGAGGTGACCCTGCGCCATGTCTTCAGCGAACCCGGCCCCGTCCTCATCGAGGCGGTGCTGGCGGGGGCCGGCGACGACCTGCCGGGCGATGACCGTCGCGCCCTCGCCCTGCGGGTCGAGCGCGCCCTGCCGGTGGTGGTCGCCGACGACGATGGTGCCGGCGCCGGCGCCGGGCTGGTGGTCGCCGCCGCCCTCGATCCCGCCGGCGACGGCACCGGCCTCTTCGCCGTCCGCCGCCTGCGCCTCGCCGACCTCGACGATGCCGCCCTGCGCGGCGTGCGCGCCGTGGTCATCGCCGGCGGCCTCACCGCCGATCCCGGGGCGGTCGCCGCACTCGAGCGTTTCTGCGCCGCCGGCGGCGGGGTGCTGGCCATCCTCGGACCGCGCGCCGGCCAGCCGGCCGACACCTGGTGGCGCGATGGCGACGGTCTGCTGCCGGGGCGCGTCATCGGCCCCGGCGAGGGCCGCGCCCGTCCCGGACGTCCGCAGGTCGGCCACCCCGCGATGGCGCCCTTCGCCGGCGCCGCCGACACCCTGCGCGCGGTCGAGGTGCTGCGCTGGTGGCGCCTGCAGCCGGCGCCGGCGGCCGGCGGCGCGCCCGCCGCCGAGGTGCTGCTCGCCCTCGACCAGGGCGACGCGCTGGTGGCGGTGCGTCCGCGCGGTCTCGGCCGGTCGGCCGTCCTCGCCACCGGCTTCGATCCGGCGTGGAGCTCGCTGGCCTCGGCGCCGGCGGTGGTGCCGCTGTTGCGCGGCCTGGTCGCCGACCTCGGCTCGGTGCTGCTGCCGCCGCGCAATCTGCGCCCCGGCGACCGCCTCGTCCACGTCCCGCCCGGTCGCGCGCCCGGGGCCGCCGCCACCGCCAGCGGCCCGGACGGGGCGGTGGCGCTGGAGCCGGCGTCGTGGGAGGGCCGGCCGGCCGTGACCAGCCCGCCGCTGCGCCTGCCCGGCGGCTACCGTGTCGCCGATGGCGACCAGCCGGCGGTCTACGCCGTCGCCGTGCCGGCCTCCGAGTCGGGACTCGAACCGCTGGGCGACGCGGCCCTCGAAGGCTGCCTCGGCGGCCTGCCGCTGGTCCGCGCCGGCGACGAGACGGCGGTGCGCGAGGCCTTCGCCAGCAGCGCCGCCGGGCGCGAGATCTGGCGCTGGCTGCTGCTCGCCGCCCTGCTGGCGCTGGTCGCGGAAGGCCTGTGGAGCCGCCGCACGGTGGTCGGCGAACGCCGTCTGGAGGCTTCGTGAACCTCAGCCTCGACCTCGTCGGCTGGAGCCCGCTCCTGGTCCTGCCGCTGGCCGTCGCCGCCGGCTGGGGCCTGGCGCGCCTCGGCCGGGCCGAGCGCGCCCACCTGCCGCAGCCGGCGGCCCGCCGCCTCGCCTGGCTGCGCGGCTGCGTCGGCGCCGCCCTCGTCCTGCTGCTGATCGAGCCGGTGCTGACCATCATCCGCGAGCGCAGCGAGCTGCCGGTGGTGGCGGTGCTGCTCGACGGCAGCGGCTCGATGGGCGTGCACGATGTGCAGGCGGCGCCGACCGCCCGGCTCGATGAAGCCATCGTCCTCGGCCTGCTGCCGGCTGCCGAGCGCCCCGACGCGCCGCGCCGCGCCGCCGCGCAGGTGGCTGCTGCCGCTGCCGGCGACGCCGACCGCCGCCGCGAACTGCGCCCGGTCCTGGCGACGGCGGCGGAGGCCCTCGCCGGCCAGCCGCGCGCGGCGGCGGCGGTGGCGGCGGTGGTGGCGGCGCTGGCTGCCGGCGACCAGGCCGGCCTCGCGACCGCC
>JAIFKN010000240.1 GCA_020049615.1 bacterium
TTGTCGCAGCTCGGTTTCGTCGCATACGCTCCGAAACCGTGGGCGGATGGGCTTCGCCCATTCTATCCGCCCATCGCTGCTCGGCAGCCGCCCCATCGCTACGCGACGGGGCCCTGGCTCGCGGCGCTATGCCAGCAATTCCTGCCGGTGGACCAGTTCGCGGAACAGGCCATCGGCCTCGCACAGGGCGTCGTAGGTCCCGTCCTGCACGATGCGCCCGCCCTGCACCACCACGATGCGATCGCAGTTCCGGACGGTGGCGAGGCGGTGGGCGATGAAGATGGCGGTGCGGCCGCCGAGGTTCTTCTCCACCGCGTCCTGGATCAGGCGCTCGGACAGCGAGTCGAGCGCGCTGGTCGCCTCGTCGAAGACGAACCAGTCGGGCTCGGCGAGCAGGGCGCGGGCGATGGCGATGCGCTGGCGCTGGCCGCCGGACAGGGTGCTGCCTCCTTCGCCGACCACGGTGTCGAGCCCCTCCGGCAGCTGGGCGACGAACTCCCAGGCATTGGCCAGTTCCAGCGCGCGGCGGATCTGCCCGTCGTCCGCCTCGGGCCGCGAGACGCGCACGTTCTCGCGCACGTTGGTGCGGAAGATGAAGGGATCCTGCGGCACCACGCCGAAGCGGCGGCGCAGCTCGGCGCCACGGCAGCGGCGCACATCGGTGCCGTCGAGCAGCACCCGGCCCTGCGTGGGATCGATCAGGCGCAGGGCCAGGGACGACAACGTGCTCTTGCCGCCGCCGCTCGGCCCGACGAAGGCGACGCGCTGGCCGTAGGGGATGTCGAGGTCGACACCCTTGATCACCTCCTCGGCCTCGTAAGCGAAGCGAACCCCCTCCAGGCGGATGGCGGCGCGTGGCGGCACCGGTACCGCGGTGCCGCCCTGGGGATCGGGCGTGGTGCTGGGCGTCCGCAGCACGGCGTCGATGCGTTCAAGGGCGGCCCGCGCCCCGCCACGCAAGGTGGCGGCCTGGAAGGCGGTCTGCAGCGGCCACTGCAGGGCGAAGAAGGTGGTGATGTAGGTCACCAGCATGCCGTCGCTGATGTGGCCGCCGACGTAGCGCCAGGCGCCCACCGCGCAGAGCAGGGCGAAGCAGGTGTAGCCGATGCCCTCCTGCTTCATCCACTCGATGTGCGAGCGCACGTCGAAGCGGTAGACCTGCTCGCGGATGCGGTCGATCTCGCTGTTGAAGCGGCCCTGGACGTGCTCCTCCATGGCGTGCAGGCGCACCGCGCGATTGCCGCGCAGCAGATCGGCGACCACCGCCGAGACCTTGCCCTCGGTCTTCTGGTACTCCTGCCACAGGCCGTGGACGCGCTGCTCGGCCGCGGTCATCGCCCACACGCTGAGTCCGATCGACAGCAGCAGCACCGCGGTCATCGGCAGGTCCCAGAAGCCGACCGCGATGATGGTGGTGACGAAGGCGATCATCGCCCCCGGCAGCATCAGGGTGATATGCGAGAGGAAGCCCTGCAGCTTGGCGATCGGCGAGCCGAACAGGTAGTTGAACAGCTCGCCGCTCTCGTTGCGGCCGTGGAAGCGCAGGCACAGGCGGTTGACGTGGTTGAAGAAGCGGCCGCGCAGGTCCTGCATCGCCCGTTCGCGCACCCAGGTGAAGATGCGCATCGAGAGATGCCACTGGATCATGCGGCCGAGCACCGAGACCAGCAGGTAGGTGCCGACCAGCCACGCCAGCCGCACCCACAGGCCATCCGGACCGGGTTTGATCACATCGTCGATGAGGTACTTGGGCAGCAGGTTCTGGTAGGTGATGGCGATGCCGTGGCCGGCGTTGAGCACGATGGCGAGGACCAGCCACCAGCGCCACGGGCGGACCGAGGGCCACAGCAGGGAGCGGAACAGCCCCATCGCGGGGGCCTGGACGATGTCGGACATGTGCGGAATCCTGGCGAGTGGTCGGAGCGCGCGGAAATGCGCGCCCTGGGCTCAGCCGGGGCGCTGATTCGGTGCGGGCAGGAAGGGTCTGCCGAGGCCGTCGAATCGCGTCTGCACGTGGGGGTTCTAGCGATGTCTCAGCACAGCACCAGATGGCTGGCAGCCACCGCCGCCGGCATAGGATGCCGCCCGTGTCGACCATCACCCTCAACGATCTGCCGCCCGCCCCGCTGCAGCGCGGCCAGGATCTGCTCGGCGCCATGCTCGATGCCGGCCTGCCGGCGATGTACCTGTGCATGGCCGGATCGTGCGGCCGCTGCCGCTGCCGGGTCAGCGCCGGGCTTGAAGCGCTGGCGCCGCGCACCTCGGCCGAGGATTTCCACGGCTGCGAGGACGACCAGCGCCTCGCCTGCCAGGCCCGCCTCGATGTCGACGGCGATGTCCACGTCCACCAGCCCCCACGTTAGGATCCCACCATGCTGCGCACCGTCCTCTGCCTCGCCCTCGCCACCCTCGCCGCTGCCGCCGACTGGACCACCGGCTGGACCAATGCCGCCGCGGCCGCCGCCAAGGCGAAGAAGCCCATTCTCGCCGACTTCACCGGTTCCGACTGGTGCGGCTGGTGCGTCAAGCTGAAGGCCGAGGTGTTCAACACCCCCGAGTTCGCCGCCTGGGCCAAGGACAAGGTCGTGCTGCTGGAGGTCGACTTCCCGCGCAAGACCCAGCTCGCCGCCGACCTGGCGAAGGAGAACCAGGCCCTGGCCGAGAAGCACGAGATCCAGGGCTTCCCGACCATCGTACTGCTCTCCGCGACCGGCGAGGAGATCGGCCGGCTCGGCTACAAGCCCGGCGGCCCGAAGGCGTGGATCGCCGCCGCCGAGGCGATCCTCGCCGCCAAGCCCTGAACGCCCGGATGAAGACGGTGTAGGTGGCTGATGAGCGGCGCATGAGTCTTGCCGCTGGGCGGTGGCGCGTCTAGCCTCCCGCCCATGCCGACCGTCATCATCGCGCATGAGAATCGACCGTCACCACCCTGGATAGGCGCCAGGTCGGATGGGTTCGACCAGATCCTGGTGCGGGAGGCCGCGCTGCATGCCGGCATGGCGGTGCGCCTCCAGCCCATGCCGTGGGATCACTGCTTCTCCGCCGCCGAGGCGGGCGAAGTCGACGGCGTGCTGTCCGCGTCCTACCGCCTGCGTCGGCTGAGCGCCGTCGTCTACCCGACGCTCGGCGATGGCAGACCAGACACCGCGCGCTGCCTGCACACCGACAGCTACGCCATCTACCGCCGCATCGGCGTGCAGCCGCATCCCGACGAGCGCGTCGCGGCTCCCCGTGGCTTCGCCGTGGTCGAGATCCTGTCGGACCTCGGCATCGGGGTGGACGACCGCAGCGACGACCCCGGGGCTATCCTCGCCGATCTCGCGGAGGGCCGCTGCTCGGCCGCCGCCCTGCTCAGCGAGGTCGCGGACCGCATGGTGGCCGGATCGCCAGCCTGGCGCTCCCGCATCGTCCGCGACCCGATGCTGCTGCCGGCCAAACCATATTACCTGGTCTTCTCCAAACCGTTCCATGCCAAGGAACCAGCCGCCTGCACCGCCTTGTGGCTTGCCATCGCCACGATGCGCGGCTCGGTCGCTTGGCGGAACCGCTTGGGCTGACGTCGAGCTGCGCTCTGGCTTGACCGCGCGCCCGATCGCCCATCATTCAGTCATTCGACTGACTGAATCATGCCACTGCCCCTCGCCGCCCATGCCTCGACTCGCGAGCAGCTCATCCTCGCTGCAGGCAAGCTGTTTGGCCAACAGGGTTTCGATAGTGTCAGCACGCGTGCCATCGCCGCCGCATGCGGGGCGAATCTCGCTGCCATCCACTACCATTTCGGCAGCAAGCAGGCGCTCTATCTGGCTGTGCTGGAGACGGTGTGCCGGCACCACCAGACGGTCTTCCGCGAGGCCGATGACCCGGCCAGCCAGCCCGGGGCCCTCGACACGCCTGCCGGAGCGGCGCAGGCGATCCGCGCCAGGGTCGGGCTCTTCTTCAGCATGGTCCTGGGACCACGTTCGATCCCCTGGCAATCGCAACTCATCCTCCGCGAGATGACCCAGCCCTCCTCGCAGCACAGCCTCATCGTCGAGCGCATCGCTGCGCCGATGCACGCCCGCTGGCTCGCCATCCACCGCCGCGTCCGTCCGCAGGCTTCCGAAGCCGAAGCCCAGGTCTGGGCCCTGCATCTGCCGGCAATGCTGCGACTGCTGATGACGGCCCGCCCGACCCTGCAGCTGATCATGGGCACCGACCGGCTCGAATCCGCCTTCTTCGACCAAGCCGTCCGCCAGACCGCGGATGCGATGATCCTGCTGCTGCACCTGCCGCTGCCCGGGGAGGGCGCCCCATGAGTCCTGCCCGCATCATCTCCGCCATTCTGCTGCTCGCCGCCGCCGGTGGCATCGCCGTGGTCGTGATCCGCGCCCGGCGCACCCCGGCGCCGACCGCCGCGCACACCGCCCTGACCGTGACGCTGACCAGGCCAGAGCAGGCCGCGTGGCCGCGCAGCGTGCCTGCGAACGGCCCGCTGGCGGCCTGGCAGGAGGTGGTGGTGGCGGCGGAGACCGGCGGTCTGCGCATCGCCGACCTGCTGGTCGACGTCGGCGCCGTGGTGGCACGCGGCCAGGAACTCGCCCGCCTGGCCGACGACAGCGTGCAGGCCGACGTGGCGGTGGCGCGGGCCCAGCTGGCGCACAGCGAGGCTGCCCTGGCCGAGGCCACGGCCAACGCCGACCGCGCCCGCCGCTCGGCCGATGGCACCCTGTCCGAACAGCAGACGACCCAGTACCTCACCGCCGAACGGCGCGCCGTCGCCGAGCGCGCCGCCTCCGCCGCGCGCCTGGCCAACCAGGAGCTGCGCCTGGCCCAGACCCGCATCCGCGCCCCCGACGACGGCATCGTCTCGGCCCGTCCAGCCGTGCTTGGCGCGGTGGTGCCGGCCGGCAGCGAGCTGTTCCGGCTGATCCGCCAGGGCCGCATCATGTGGCTGGCCGAACTCGATGCGGCGCCGGCCGCGCAGGTGCGCCCGGGCCTGACCGCCCGCCTCGACCTGCCGGACGGCACCAGCTGCAGCGGCACGGTCGAGCTGGTCGAGCCGGCCGCCGACCCCGGCACCCGCCTGCTGCGCGTGCGCGTCGCGCTGCCGGCCGCGGCTGGGGCGCGCGCCGGCTGGTACGCGCGCGGCGCCATCGCGCTGGGCGACAGCCCCGCCCTGCACCTGCCGGAATCGGCGCTGGTGCTGCGCGACGGGCGCAGCCTGGTCTTCGTCTGCGTCGGGCGCGAGCGCGTCGAGCAGCGCCTGGTCACCACCGGGCGGCGCCAGGGCGGCCGGGTCGAGATCACCGGCGGGCTGGCCGCCGACGTCGAGGTGGTCGCCGCCGGCGGCGCCTTCCTCGACGACGGCGACCACGTCCGGGTGCAGCCGTGAACGTCAGCACCTGGTCGATCCGCCGGCCGGTGCCGGCGCTGCTGCTGTTCGCCCTGCTGACCGTGCTGGGCCTCGGCGCCTTCCGCCAGCTCGGCATCCAGAACTTCCCCGACATCGATGTGCCGGTGATCACGGTGGCGGCGGCGCTGGAGGGCGCGGCTCCGCCGCAGCTCGAGACGGAAGTGGCTCGCAAGCTCGAGGACAGCGTCGCCTCTCTCGGCGGCATCGAGCACATCCGCACCACCATCACCGACGGCATGGTGGCGATGCGCGTCGAGTTCGAAATCGACAAGGACAGCGAGGTCGCGCTCAACGAGGTGCGCAACGCAGTCGATGCAGTGCGCGGCGATCTGCCCGCCGACCTGCGCGATCCGGTGGTCTCGCGCGTCAGCACCGCCGGCGCCGCGGTCAGCACCTGGACGGTGCGCTCGGACCGCCTGGACGAGACCGAACTGTCGTGGTTCATCGACAACGACGTGGCCAAGGCCCTGCTGGCGGTGAAGGGCGTCGGCAAGGTCTCACGCATCGGCGGCATCGACCGCGAGGTGCAGATCGACCTCGACCCGGTACGCATGGCCGGGCTCGGACTGACCGCGGCCGACATCAGCCGGCGCCTCGACGAGGTGCAGCGCGACGCCTCCGGCGGCCGCGGCGACATCGGCGGCGCGGTCCAGTCGGTGCGCACCCTGGCGGCGGTTGGCACCGCCGACGGCCTGGCCGCCCTGGAGATCCCGGTCGGCGGCGGCAGGCAGGTCCGCCTCGACCGCGTGGCCACGGTCAGCGACGGCCACGCCGAGCGCTCCTCCTATGCCCTCGCCGACGGCGTCGAGGTCGTCGCCTTCAACGTCTCGCGCACACGCGGCGCTTCCGAGGTCGCGGTGGCCGCCGGCGTGCAGAAGGCGCTGACGCGGCTGCGCGCGGCCAATCCCCAGGTGCGCATCGAGGAGGCGTTCAACAGCGTCGACCCGGTGCTCGACAACTACCGTGGCTCGATGGAGCTGCTGTGGGAGGGCGCCATCCTCGCCGTGCTGGTGGTGTTCTGGTTCCTGCGCGACTGGCGTGCGACCGTCATCTCGGCCATCGCCCTGCCCCTGTCGATCCTGCCCACCTTCCTGGTCATGCAGTGGTGCGGCTTCAGCCTCAATCTCCTCACCCTCCTCGCCCTCGCCCTGGTGGTCGGCATCCTGGTCGACGACGCGATCGTCGAAGTCGAGAACATCGTCCGCCATCTGCGCATGGGCAAGAACCCCATCGACGCCGCGATCGAGGCTGCCGACGAGATCGGCCTGGCGGTCATCGCCACTTCGTTGACCCTGGTCGCGGTCTTCCTGCCAACCGCCTTCATGGGCGGCATACCGGGCCGCTTCTTCATCCAGTTCGGCGTCACCACTGCGACCGCGGTGCTCGCCTCGCTGCTCGTGGCGCGGCTGCTCACGCCGATGATGTCGGCCTACGGCCTCAAGGCGCACCCGCCCGCAGCGGGCGACGGCCGGCTGATGTCGGCCTACCTGGGGGCCGCCCGCTGGTGCCTGGCCCACCGCCTGCTCTCGACCCTCGGGGTGGCGGCTTTCTTCATCGGCTCGCTGCTGCTGGTCCCCCTGCTGCCAACCGGTTTCGTCCCGGCCGCCGACCGCGACCAGACCACGGTCAACCTCGCCCTGCCGCCGGGCACGCCGATCGCCGGCACCCGTGCCGCGGCGCTGGAGGCCAGTCGCATGCTCGCCTCGTTCCCCGAGGTGACGCACGTGTTCGCCGCCGTCGGCAGCTCGGCTGGCGGCGGTGGACCGCTCGATGCCGGCGGCGGCACGGATGTACGCAAGGCGGCTCTGACCGTCAGCCTGCTGCACCGCACCGGCCGGATACCGCAGGCGCAGGTGGAGTCGGCCATCCGCGAGCGGCTGCGCACCCTGCCGGGGGCACGCGTCTCGGTCGGCGGCTCGCACAGCGGCGAGAAGCTGACCATCACCCTGGCCAGCGACGACCCCATCGCCCTGGCCGCCGCCGGCCAGCACGCGCTTGAAGGCCTGCGGGGCCTGCGCGGCGTCGGCAACGTGACCTCCGGCGCCAGCCTGCAGCGCCCCGAGATCCACATCCGGCCGGACGCCCTGCGCTGCAGCGACCTCGGCGTCACCGCCCAGGGCCTGGCGGCCGCGGTGCGCATCGCCAGCGGCGGCGACTTCTCCGCCGCCCTGCCCAAGCTGAACCTGCCCAGCCGGCAGGTGCCGATCCGTGTGCGCCTGGCTCCATCCTTCCGCCAGGATCTGACCGCCATCGGCGGACTGGGCGTGCCGACCGCGCGCGGAGTGGTCCCGCTCGGCTCGCTGGCCGAGCTCGGCCTCGGCGGCGGACCGGCGCAGGTCGACCGGCTCGACCGCATGCGCACCGTGTCGCTCGACATCGAGCTGGCCGGCCGGCCCCTCGGAGACGTGCTGGCCGAGGCCAACCGCCTGCCTGCCCTGGCCGACCTGCCGCCCGGCGTGACCCGCTCCAGCGGCGGCGACGCCGAGCGCATGGCCGAGCTGTTCGGCCGCTTCGGCTCGGCCATGCTCATCGGCATCCTCTGCATCTACATCGTGCTGGTGCTGCTGTTCCACGACTTCCTGCAGCCGGTCACCATCCTGGTCGCGCTGCCGCTGTCGGCCGGCGGCGCATTCATCGCCCTGCTGTCGACCGGCAACGGCATCTCCATGCCCTCGGTCATCGGCCTGCTCATGCTCATGGGCATCGTGACCAAGAATTCGATCCTGCTGGTCGAGTACGCCCTGGTGGCGCGGCGCGAACGCGGGCTTGAGCGCAGCGCGGCCCTGATCGACGCCTGCCACAAGCGCGCCAGGCCGATCCTCATGACCACCATCGCGATGACCGCCGGCATGCTGCCGGTGGCCCTCGGCCTGGGCGCCGAGCCGAGCTTCCGCTCGCCCATGGCCATCGTCGTCATCGGCGGCCTGGTCACCTCGACCTTCCTCAGCCTGCTGGTCATCCCGGTGGTATTCACCTACGTCGATGATCTGCAGGCCTGGCTCGCGCGCTTCCGGCCGCGCGACCGCTGAACGCGGGTCGAAACAACTCAGGTGGGGCCCCATCGCGCAGCGATGGGGCTGCCGCCGAGCAGCGGTGGGCGGATAGAAGGGGTCTTCCGGCGAATTCGTGGGTCGGATGACCGCCTAACGGCGGATTGACGCACCGTTTGTGTGAGGCCGGCACCCTTGACCGCTGTGC
>JAIFKN010000031.1 GCA_020049615.1 bacterium
GATCGGCTCGCCGGCTAGTCTATCCCTACGGCATGGACCACAAAGAAGGTCTTGATTCGGTGGTAGTATCTTTGTCGCAGCTCGGTTTCGTCGCTGGCTCCGAAACCGTGGGCGGATGGGCTTCGCCCATTCTATCCGCCCACCGCCGCTCGGCGGCAGACCCATCGCTGCGCGATGGGGTGAGGATCAGAAGTAGGCGAGGACGCGGACGGCAGCGCTGGTCGCCAGCCAGTCCCAGGTCTTGGCACGAGACACGTCGAACCCGACCGCCAGGCCGTTATGGATGGTGACCGTGCCGCGCAGTCCCAGGCTCCAGTTGTCTGCCGGAAGATCGCCTACGTAGGAGGACCAGCGGGCGGCCGGGTTGAGCGCCACCGGCCCGACCCGGATCACCGCGCCGAGTTCCGGCCCGAGGCCGAGGGCCACCGACGGATCGCTGTCGACCATGCGCGCATCGGCATCGACCATCGCATACCACAGGCCACCGGCTGGCAGCGTCCAACTGGCGCCGACGCCGAAGTCGACGAACGCATGATGCTCGCTGTGCCCGGCCTCGCCGACGCGCATGCGCATCAGCCCGGTATCGACCTTCCACGAAGGCGGGGCGAAGAAGCTGTCGCGTGGGCTGAAGCTGCGCAGGCCGATGGCGTCGAAGCGCTCCAGGGTCGGCCGTTCCTCGCCCTCGTACCACCTGCCGGTCAGGCCGCAGAAGTCGATCTGCGCGCCCGGCGTATAGCCGGCTGCGGGATCGAGCAGGTCATGGTAGGCTGGGCGTATCGAGCCTTCGACGTACCCCAGGCCACCACTGACGCCGCCACCAAATCCCAGGCGCAGCGAACCGTGACCCTGGTCGGGTGGGACGCCCGGCGGTTCGGTGATCGCCTCGCGGCTTGCCACCCCCAGTTTCGCCCGCGTCTGCAGCAACGGCATGAAACGCGGTTGGAACTCCTCGACCGTCAGCTTCTTGCGGTTGCGCAGCGCCTGCAGGTAGTCCACCGCGAGGTCGAGTTCGTCGGCGCTGGCTGCGCTGTCGCCCTCCACCGCCGCATTGGCCGGCAACTCGCCGAGGGCGATGCGCCGGGCACGCTCGGCCCGCTCGGGCGGCAGGCGGGCGGCGCGGGCCTGCACCTTGGTCGCCAGGCTCGGCCGCCAGGCAATGCTGCTGACCAGGCCGGCATCGCTGAGGATCCGCACGGTGTCGAGGGGGATGACCCACGGCGGGGCCTGGGCATGCAGCGCCAGTTCGGGCCGCGCGGCGTCGAGCAGGTAGAGCAGGTAGTAGGCGCAGTTCTCGTCGAAGAACCAGTACTCGGAGCCGATCCCGCGCATCTCCCAGACATGCAGCAGCATGCGCCGGATGTCCTCGGGCGAGAGGGCGAGTTCGTACTCCCACACATCGCGCTGGTCGAGGTCGCTGTACTCGTTCAGCTTCTGCCAGTAGGGCAGAAGCGAATAAGCGCCAGGGTAGCCGCCCAGCAGGCCCTTGAGCGCGAACGCCACACCGCCGTCATCGCCGACCTGGGCGGCATAGTTGATCGCCTGGCTGGCCATGCCGGTCCTCACCCGGCTGCGGATCACCAGCAGGGTGTGGCCGAACATCGAGGCCGGCGTGTTCATGTAGGCAGTGGGGAAGGCGAGCGCCGCCGAACGCGGACCGAGGCCGGCGTAGGCGTCCTCGAACTCCTGCGAACGCGGCATGGGCAGCCGGGCGCGGTCCAGCGACAGCCGACGGATGAGGTATTCGGCCCGGGCGGGGAAGCGCTCGACGGCGTGCTTGGCGCCGGGAACCGGCTCGGCTAGCAGCGCCGCGATGGTCGCCGCCAGTTCGGCGGCGGGATCGTATTTTCCACGTGGGCTGAGGAAGAATTCGGGCGTGTCGACCAGACTGCGGCGGAAGCCGTGCCAGCCGCGTTCGACATGCAGCAGGGTCAGCCATTCACGATCCTCGGCCAGGTCCTGGGCGGCGACCTGCAGTTCGGCCACGGCGTAGGGATCGGCAGCCGATAGGCTGACGGCAAGCAGGAGCGGGACGAGGCGGCGCATAGGCGAACGGAACCGTGCTGGCGGACGAGCAAAAAGAAAGGAGCCGGTGGCGGACCACCGGCTCCTTCAACAGCGGACAGGGTCCGCCGGCGCTGCGGAATCGGCCTTAGCCGACAACCTTGGCGATGTTCTCGACCACTTCGGCCGAGGTGATCTCGGGCGAGGCGTAGATGACGTCGAACTTGGACTGCAGGGTCTTGGCGAAGTCGCCACGCTGGGCAGCGGGCACGGCGATCAGCTCAGCCAGCGTCTCGATCGACTCGCCCTGGCCGGCCGCCATCTCGCGGGCCAGCTGGTCCATGTTCTCGCGGACGAAGGTCTGGACCTCGCCGTTGCCGACGATGCCGACGAAGGGCCGGGCGCCCAGGGTGCCAGTGGTGATGGCGAAGGTCTGGTTGCCGAACAGACCGTTGGTGGTGGCGGCGGCGGTCTGCGACATGAGGCCCTGCTGGCCCTCGAAGATCATGGTGCCGATGCCGATGCCGACGTTCTGACGGAGGTCGTCGGCAGCGTGGAGGCTGACCGAAGCGACGAGGGCGGCGACGGGGAGGAGGAACTTGCGCATGCGGATCATCCCTTTGGGGGTGTGGGGTTTCCGCTGCGAGTGATAAGCCGCGGACTTGCGCAGGTCAAGTGGGGCTTGTTGCGTACTTGATCACCAGACCCGGAGCCGTCACACACCCGCCTGGGCCAGCCAACGGCGCCCCAGCACCGCGGTATCGCCGCCAACCGCCTGCAGCAGCAGCAGGGCGCTGGTGAACAGACGAACGCAGGCGACCGCCGGGGCGGCGAGGGATGCCTGGCCGTCCACCCGTTGGCGATGCGCCTCCAGCCATCGGTCGACATTCCAGACCGCGAGATCCGGAATCGTGAGCTGGTCGTGCCAGGCCCCGCCCAACACCTGCGGCCAGGCGGCCGGTCCGCCTTCGACGGCCACCTGCCAGGCGTTGGCCCAGCGGCGGTCGGCGCCTGCTCCGATCCCGCCATCGAACACCAAGGTGAACGCGGCCTCGGCAAGATCCTGGGCGAGTTCGAGGTAGGCATCGCGCGCCGCAGCGAACGGCTCGGCACCCTGTTCCGCGAGATAGTCCGCGACGGTCAGGGCGGGCCCCGCTGTCACCTCGGGGCAGCCGTCGAGACAGGGGAAGGCAGCACCCTCGTGGATGATGCGGACCTCGCCCCCCTGCACCTCGCGGCCAAGGGGATAGAGCCTGCAGGCCAACGGCCGAGCCGCATGCACGGTGCAGCCGCGACCCGGGTCGTACTGGCTGCACGCAGGCAGACCGCGCCAGCCCGCAGCCCCGAGGCGCAACCGGGTGCCGGCGTCCTCGGTGCACTGCGCGCGGAAATCGCGGGCCGGGACGCCGCGGGCACGGGCCAGCAGGGCCAGCTCCCACGGGGTGATGCGGATGTCCTTGCCGTGGCAGCAGGTGCCGGACCGCGTGCAGGTCAGCGGGAGGACGTCAGCCAGGGCGAGGACGGTCCTCACGGCAGGCGGTCGAGCTTGAACACCGCGTCCGGGGATGGAGCCGCAACGGTCAGGCGGAGCCTGCCGGTGGCGTCGGCAGCCAGTTCGCGCTCGGCGACGACCTCGCCGCTGCCCGCATCATAGCGTTGGACCCGCCAGCGGCTCCCGGCCGCGACACCGTCGATCAGCGCGTCGCCGCCGTTGGCCTGGGCGCGGCGGTGGTCCTGGTCCATGCCGCGCGGCCAGACGTAGAGGCGGATGGCACGATCGGAACGCATGCCCTGCGCCAGCAGCCGCGACCCGGCCACGCGCGGCTGGATCGGCGTCCAGGCGATGCCGCGGCGCTCCTCGCCCTGCATGAACGCCGCCACCGCCTTGTACTGGCCCCAGCGGTCGGTGATGTCGAGCCACAGCCACCACCAGAAGCCGGTGTTGCCGGCGTACGGCGTGACGGCCTGCAGCCATACGCCGGTGCGCAACTCGCCGCGCAGCACCCACGGCTCGTTGTCCGACCAGTGGCCACCCCACTCGCCGAGCAGCGTCGGCCGGCGCAACTCATCGGGCGAGAAGACGCGGTTGAGGTACGAGTCGAGCGCCAGGGGGAGATCGCGACGCCCTTTCAGTCCATTGCCCAGGGTCGGATCGAAGTCCATGAAGGCGGTATAGGCATTGGAGTTGTTGAAACCCAGCCCCGGCGTGCGCCAGTGCTGCGGCGCCGCCCACGGATGGCTCCAGTGCATGGTCGTCAGGCGACCTGGGACGGGGTCGTTCTCGCGCATCCACGTCAGGCTCTTCTCCAGCCATGCCTGCAGCCCGGGGCTGAAGCCGTAATCGTTGCGCCGCGTCTCCTGGTCGAAAGTGCCGGTGAATTCCAATTCGCTGCACAGGCTCCAGGCCGCCAGGTTGCTGCACCAGCCCCAGCGGGCGAGGGTGTAGCGCAGACGCTTGGCATGCAGCTTCCATACCTCTTGGGAGCGGAACCACTCTGCGACATGTCGGCACGGACCTCCATTGAGGGCGTTGTAGGGGCTGTCCGCCCACTGCCGGTCCGCGTGCTCGCCCACCATGCCGTGGTTCATCAGTTCTACCTGGACATAGATGCGGTTGGCCGCGGCCAGTTCCATCACCCGGTCCATGCGCGCGGCGTTGGCCTGGCTGAACCAGGTCAGCCCGCCGTAGTCGTCCCAGTCGCGCCGCCATTCCAGGCCGCACCACCACGGGCTCATCCACACCCGCGCCCAGTCCATGCCGTTGGCGCGCATCAACGGGAACCAGCGCTCGTAGGCCCGGGTGCCCAGGCGCTGCCAGTCGATCGAGTTCCAGCCGCGGATGGCGGCCGGCTCCTCGGACACGGGGGTCAGGGCGCGTTCGCGGGCGAGGTCGCCATCCTGGCGCTCGTCGCCCGGGGAGCGCAGGTTGATGCCGATGGGATACCAGAAGCGCCCGTCGGCATCGGCGAACCACCGCGGGTCCGCCGCATCGAGGCCCACCGTCGGCATGCCACCTTCCTCGGTCGAGATGGTGGCGGTGCGCCAGTCGCTCTCGCAGTTCTGCCACGTGTCGCGCACTTTGATCCGGGCGACCAGTCGCCAGCGCCACGCACCCGGCGTGGGTGGCGTCCAGCGCCAGCGCCACGAGCCCGAGCCGGCGGCGACGACCCGCTCGGCCTTGCCGTCGAAATCGAGGCGTTGCGGCTCGAACCAGTAGGCCGGATGCCGGCGGCGCTGCCCGTCCGGGCCCTCGATCTCGCCGATCACATCGGCGTAATCGGGATCATAGGGGTTCTGCGTCTGCTGGCTGAGATCGAACGACGCGGTGATGGGCTGCCAGCGGGCCAACGCCGCCGGACCGGGAACGAGATCCCGGATCGTCAGCGTCGAACTGGCCACCTCGGTCGCCCAGCCCAGCCGACGCAGCCGGTCGAGGCGCAGGCGGGCCTGGCCGGCCGCCCCACGGACGTAGGCGACCACGCCGAAGGCGCGGATGCGGCGGCGCAGGTCGGCGCTCCACTGCGCCTCGCCGGCGGCGCAGGCCCAGCCGGTGGTGGCGTCGAGCCCGAGGGTCTGCCAGCCGCCGTCGCCGGGGATGACGCCGAGGCGCTGCTGCCACCAGCGGTGGTGATGGTCGGTCGCCCAGGCGTAGAGGGTGGCCTCGCCGCCGCCGTCGAGGGCGGCATCGAGTTCGAGACGATCGAGGTTGAACAGGTTGATGTCGAGGGCGACCTGCGCCCCGGCCAGGCGCACCCCGTCGCCGGGCGCGACGGGCACGGTGATGCAGCCGCTGCCATCGCTGCCGTTCGGATCGCGCTGCACCGGACCGAACAGCGGCGGCGGTCCCTGGCTCCAGCCGCCAGCCTGGTCGGCGAAGGAGAACCAGGTCCCCTGCGGATCGGTACGGGCGAAGGACACCAGCTGCGCATGCCGGGCGAGCAGCGGCCGGCGGTCGTAGCGGGCGACCATCTGGGCGAGATCGCTGGCAAGGGTCTGCAGCCGCTGCCGCTGCCCATCGTCGTTGGCCGAGCGCACTGCGCCGAGGCTCCACATCGCCAGCGACGGCGCGGCGCGGCTGCGCGCCAGCACGACGCGAGCCTGGGCCCGCCAGGCCTTCCATGGGGCCTCGCTGGCCCACAGGTCGCGCGGCGCGTGCCACGGCCCCTCGCCACCGGTCCAGGGCGAGAGGCCGAAACGGAACGGCCCCTGCTCGTCGGCCAAGCCGGCCGGCAGCAGGTCGATCGCCTCGACTCCGACGACCAGGGCGCGATCCAGCGCGGCGGCCTGCGGCCACGAGACCGAGTCCGGACCACGGAACCCGGTCCAGCCCTGGCGCCAGGCGAGGACCGGGGCGAGAGCCTTCGGCACCTCGCGCTGGCCGAGACGGCGCCAGGAGCCGTCGACCAGCGCGCACGCCATCCCGGACCAGGCCTCGGCCTGCGGTAGGGGCAGGACGCCGACGGCCATGCCAGCAGCGGCCTCGTGGACCGAGACGGCGTCCGGCACGGTGATCGCCGGACCTTCCCAGGCCTCGTTGCCGTCGCGCCACAGCAGCCTGGCGGGGGCGGGCGGCTGCTCCCCGGGGGCCAGGCGCAGGACCCATCGGGCAGGTCCACGCGCGCGCCAGCGGCCGGCGGCATCGGGCGAGCCGGACTGGTCGAGGAACAGCGGCCAGTACCGCCCTGCCGCATCGCGCAGTTCGAGTTCCCCCTGCTCGCCGCGGAACCCGCCCGCTAGACGCAGCCGCCATTCCCGCCACGGGCCGACCTCGACCAGGCCGTTCTCGGACAGGACGACGGTGAACTGCGGCGAACTGCTCGGCATGGCGATGGTCTGGACCCGCGCCTGGGCCTCGCCGGTCCAGCCATGCACGGCGAGTTCGAGGCCGGCGACGGCGCTGACCGCATCGGCGCCGAGCGGCCCGTCCTTGCCCGACCATGAGCCGGCATCGAGCCCGACCACGCCGCCGACGCGCCGTTCGCCGGCCGAGATGCGCAGCGGATCGGCCAGGGCGTAACGCCGGCCATCGGCAGCGATCAGGCGCAACTCGATCCAGCAATCGGTCTCGTCAGCGGCGTCGCGGGCCGCATCGAGGCGCAGAGCGGCAACCCCGGCCAGGGCGTCGCAGGACAGGGTCAGCGGCTCGGACGTGGTCAGGCGCCATTCCGCCGCCGACAGTGCGGCGACCAGGGCCAGGAGCAGTGCGGACCTCATGCCGCCTCCAGGGCGACGGACGCCACCTGATCGACGGTCGGCCAGCCGGCGGCGTCGCCGACGGTACGGGCGCTCGGCGACCACGGCCGGGTGCGGCCGGGGTCGCTGACCCCGAACACGCCGACCACGGAGGCGCCGCAGGCGGCGGCCAGGTGCATCGGCCCGCTGTCATTGGCCACGACCACGCGCGCATCGGCCATCACGGAAGCATACGCCCCGACGCCGAGGCCGTTGCACAGGATCACGTCGGGCAGGGCGGCGCGCATCGCCGCCTCCTCGCCGGGACCAGGGCAGGCGACCACTGGGCCGCGCTCCGCGAGCAGGCGCGCCAACAGGCGGAAACCGGGCCACTGCTTGCTCTGGCCATGGATCCGTCCGACCGCTAGGGGCGCGACCACGCAGTACCGCCCGGCGACGCCGGCCCGGGCCAGCGCGGCGGCGGCCTCAGCGCGGTGCCGCTCGGCCAGGCGCAGGCCGAGGCTGGCCGGCGGGTCCGCCGGCGGACACCAGGCACCGGCGACCTGCCAGAACGCCTCGACCTCATGACTGCCCGGCACGCGATGGATGCTCCTGCCAAGCAATGCGCTGCGCAGGCCGCCGTGACCGGCAGCCGCGACGCCGGCGAGCCGCATGCGCAGGGCGGAGCCGAACGAGTTGGGGAACAGCACGCCGCGGCGGGCCCCGCAAGCGCGGATCACGCCCGCATCGGCCCGCCAGGAGCCGGAGAGCTTCTCCACCCGGTCCGGTTCGGCCGCGAGCAGATCCTTCGCCCAGCCCTTGCCGAAGCAGGCGAGCGAGAACCCAGCGCTGCGCAGCCGGCTCAGCGCCGGCAGGGCCATGCAGGCATCACCCAGCCAGTTGGGGAGGCGGACGGCCAGGGTCTCTCCAGCCGAGGCCCTACAATCCAAGCACATCCCGCATGGTGTAGCGGCCCGGTTTGGCCGCGGCGAGGAATGTTGCAGCACGCAGGGCGCCGCGGGCGAAGATGTCGCGAGTATGCGCGAGATGGCCGAGCTGGATGCGCTCGCCATTGCCGACGAACCACACCGTGTGGTCGCCGACCACATCGCCCATGCGCAGGGCGTGGATGCCGATCTCGCCCTTGCGGCGGGCGCCGGTCTGCCCTTCGCGGCCGTAGACGTGGTCGGCGCGGCTGCGGCCGGTGGCGGCGGTGATGGCGTCGGCCAGGGCGAAGGCGGTGCCGGACGGGGCATCCTGCTTCTGGTTGTGGTGCGCCTCGGTGAGCTCGATGTCGTAGTCGGTCCCCAACGCCTTGGCCAGGCGCGCGGCGACGTCGAGCAGCACGTTGACCCCGACGCTCATGTTGCCGGCATGCATGCAGGCGATGCGCTTGGCTGCC
>JAIFKN010000208.1 GCA_020049615.1 bacterium
TGCGCACCCCCAGCAGATGGTTGACCACGCCCCAGGCCCAGGCCATCGGCTCGGTGATGGCCGACAGCGCCGCGACCACCCCGTCATAGCCAGACGCACCGCCGACGGCGGCCTCGAAGGCGGTGAAGTCCCGGTCGACCTGGGCGAGGTGCGCCCGCATCGCGGGCTCGACGTGCTCGGTCTGGATGCGGTCGAAGGCGGGCAGCCCGACGGGGCCGAGGAGCGGGTTGGTCATGCGGGAGGGTTGAGGCCGAGTCCCAGCGTGCAAGCGCTTCCGTGACCGCCTTCCGCCGCTAGCTTCCGCCGCCATGAACGTCCTGACCGACAGCCAGTGGGCCGCCCTCGAACCGCTGCTGAAGAAGGCCTGCCCGAAGCTGACGCCGCTCGACCTGAGCGAAAGCCAGCGCCGGGTCGACATCCTCACCGCCAAGATCCAGAACCGCCACTGGATGGACCGCGTCGCCGCCCAGCACCTGGTCATCGGGCTGCTGCAGCAGGCGGGGATCCAGAAGATCGCCTAGGCCTGGGACCGACGAGCTCCAGCTCGTCGTCGGGCCGTTCCGACGAGCTGGAGCTCGTCGGTCCCAGGAAGCACCCATGTCTTCGATATTCACCAAGATCCTCGCTGGACAGATCCCCGGCCAGTTCGTCTTCCGCGACGAACTGTGGGCCGCCGTGCTCGACATCCGTCCGGTATCGCCGGGCCATGCGTTGCTCGTCCCGCTGCATGAGGCGCAGCACCTCGCCGAGCTGCCGGCGCCGACGCTGGCGGCACTTGGCGACCGCCTCGCCCGCCTGACCGCGGCGGTGAAGACGGCCAGCGGGGCGCCGGCCGTCAACGTGGTCGTGAACGACGGCCCGGCCGCCGGCCAGGAGGTGCCGCACGCGCACCTCCACGTGTTCCCCCGCTTCCCGGATGACGGCAAGCGCCTGTCCTGGCCCGCCGCGCCCTACGCCGATGGCGAACTGGCGCGCTGGGCCGAGCGTCTGCGCGCAGCCTGGAAATGACCGTCCCCGACGGCGGCCCGCCGAATCCCAATTCAGTCGCCCCGACCCCATCGCCGAACCTCGCCGGCTGCACCATCATTCTGGTGCGCACCCAAGGGCCGATCAACCTGGGCATGGTGGCACGGGTGTGCGGCAACATGGGCGTCAGCGACCTGCGCCTGGTGGCGCCGATCGCCGAGGTGAACTGCGAGGATTCGCGCAAGTTCTCGACCCATTCGCGCGACCTGCTGCTGTCGGCCCGGATCTTCCCCGACCTTGCCGCAGCTGTCGCCGACTGCCAGCTGGTCATCGGCACCAGCGCCCGCTTCCGCGACAGCGAGCTGGGCTCGAGCCTGGCGCCGCACGAGGTGCCGGCGCTGCTCGCCGTCCGGCCCGCCGAGCGCTGGGCCCTGGTCTTCGGCAACGAGGCCGACGGACTCGACACCCGCGAGCTGCGCTGCTGCCAGGCCTGGGTCCATCTCGAGACCTTCGGCGACAACAGCAGCTACAATCTGGCCAACGCCGTCGCCATCACCACCTACGTCATCGCCACGGTCGGCATCCCGCCGGTGCGCGGCGAGAACGAGCCGGGCGCGCCGCGCGAGGCGATCAGCGCCCTGTACGACTACTGGCTGGCGACGCTGGATCGCATCCGCTACTTCCGTCGTGCCGACGTCGAGCGCTTCCGCCCGATGCTGACCCGCATGCTGTCGCGCTGGCATCTGACCATGACCGACGTGCAGGCCCTGCGCGGCATGCTGGCGCAGGTCAACTACCACGCCTTCGGCCGGCGCTTCGACCGGCTCGACCTGGAGGCTACGGAGCCGAAGGAGCCGGAGCCGCCGGCTGGACCGGGATGATGATGTTCTGGCCGGCCTGCGTGCCGCCCGGGTTGGCCTGGGCGATCAGCCGCCAGTGCTGCGGACTGCCATAGAACGCCGTGCTGATGTCGGCCAGGGTATCGCCGGGCTGGACCAGATAGGTGCGGTCGCCTGCCGGAACCGCGTGGGGCGGGGTAACCGCAACAGCGGTCTCATCCACGACCAGTGCGATGGACAGTCGCGCAGGATCGCGCTTCGCCAGCTTGTCACCGAGATACGTCTGCGCGGCAACTTCGAATTCGCTGCGCTTGGCCTCGCTCAGCGCAGCACCGGCCGGCGGGCTGATCCGCACCTTGGCTGTCAGCCGCTCCCACCGCCAATCCCCGTCATCATGCTGCCTCCCTTCCACCCACACGGGCAGTTCCTCAATGGCGACCAGCACCGTCCATTTCTCGCCAAGATCTTCCTGGATGGCATTGCGCAGGCGTTCCTGGGTGTTGTCCCGTTCGTTCCGCGCATTGTTCGCGCCAACCTTGCCGTCACCGGTGATCACGATCCCACGGTTCATGGTGTCGCCACAGCCGGCACAGACGAGAATGAGGCAGAGGGAGAGAAGGTTGCGGATCATAGGCGCGAGACTGCCGCAGCTTCACGCCGCGGCAATGCTCCAGCCGCACTCGCCGATGGCCCAGTCGGTGCAGTAGAGGGCATCATCTCCGTCTGCGTCGAGGCGCCCGCCGATCCCACCGAGGTCGTCGCCAACCGGACCCGCCGCAGCAGCCACCCGGATGCGGCGGGCGTCATGCCGACCCACCGCCAGCGGCACGGTCGCGGACCAGTCTGCCCCGAGCATGCGCGCCACCGCCGGGATGGTCGGATCGAGCGGGATCCAGCCTGCCGGTCCATCGTCGGCCTCGACCCAGAAGTGCGCATTGGCCAGGCCGCGGTGCGCCACCACTCCGGCCACCAGCCGCCAGGGCCGGCCCTGCAGCGTCAGGGCTTCGCCACAGAGGCGGGCGAGATCCAGGCAGGTGCCGGTAGTCGTCGCCGGTTCGCCTGGCCGATGGCGGCGGTAGGCATAGGTGAAGGATGCGGCGAGATCGCGCAGCAGGCTCTCAAACCCGGCGCGATCACGCGGCTCGGCCAGTTGCGGTTCCAACGCCAGTTCATCCTCGGCCGTCCAGCGATGCTCGCGCGCCGGGGCACGCTCCAGCAGACGGCAGCCGTCGCCAGATTCGCCCTCATCCCACTGCCGGGCCAGGATCCGCTGGCCAGGAGCGTCCACCGGCTCCGGCACCTGCCAGCGCAGGCCGAGGGGCGCGGGCAGCAGGCAGGTCTGGGCGCGGCGCACCACGACGCGGCAGGGGCGCCCGGTGGTGGTGAACCAGCGCAACCAGGCGTTCCAACGCCGGGCCAGCGCTGGGCAGCGGTCGAGCCGCCCCCAGCTCAGCCAGTTGCTCACGGCATACGGGTCGAACCGTCCGTCGGGCAGGGCAGGACAGCCGTCGGCCGTCCACCGGGCGATGTCCCGCTCGGTGACCCGCAGCCGGCCAGCGATCTCGCTCGCCGGGCATGGCGCGTTGGCGTGGTCGGGGCCAGGCTCGAGGAACACGGACGGATCAGCGTCCGGGCGCCGGACCCACGTCCTTGGACTGGTCGGGCTCATCACCGAGATCGTCGGCCGCCTCCTCGTCCTCGTCGGTCAGAGGACTGCGGCCCTGCCGCCAGTTGCACCAGACCTCGTAGCTGCCGCGGAAGAGTCCCCAGGCGACATAGCCCGAGGTGCCGAAGAACAGGACGTAGGGGAAGGGCACGATGACCAGTCCGGCGATCAGCATGATCAGCATGATCATCGAACGGAAGCCGAGTCGCCCGAACAGGGTGTTGCCGGCATGCGGGTAGCGCACGGTCGAGACCATCAGCAGCCCCGAACCGACGGTGATCCCAACCATGGCCCAACGGTACGGATCCATGCTTTCCAGACCTGTCCATGTACCCGGCACGATCAGCCCGGTGTCGGTCAGCCAGCGGGCGATCAGCTTGTCGGGACAGAGCAGCGCGTATTGATGGAACATGACCCAGCCGCAGACCAGCGCCGCGGCGCCCGGGCTGGGCAGGCCGCGGAACCAGGGCGTCGCCTCGTCGCTGTGCTCGACGTTGTAGCGGGCCAGGCGGATGGCTGCCATCACGGCATAGAACACGGTGACGAACCACAGCAGCTTGTCGCCGTAGGCGAAGACGCCGGGCTGGCCGAGGACCAGGCGATGGACCAGGATCGCCGGTGCGACACCGAAGGAGACGACGTCGGCCAGGCTGTCCAGCTCCGCGCCGAACGGTCCGGCCGTCCGCGTCATGCGGGCGACCTTGCCGTCGAACAGGTCGAAGATCATGGCCACGAACACGGCGCTGGCCCCGATGAGCAGCATCCAGCTGTGGGCTGGGCTGTTGGGCACATATGAGGCGGCGCAGAGCACCGCGGTGATGCCGGAGGCGAGATTGCCCGCAGTCAGCAGGGTGGGGAAGACCGGCAGGGTCTTCAGGCGCTTGAGGCGCTGCTGCAGCTTCTGGTTCACTGGGCGAACTCGACCAGCAGCTGCGCCGATTGTATGCCGCCACCGCCACTCGGCGCCCGCCCCACCGCAGAGCGACACGTGCTCATGACGTGAACTCCACCAGCACCGTCTCCCCGCCCTTCACCCGGTCGCCGCGTTTGACCAGCACCGTGTGCGGGCGGTCGAGGGGGACGTACAGTTCAGTGCGGCTGCCGAAGCGGATCATGCCGAAGAGCTCGCCACGCGCGAGGCGGTCGCCGATCCCGTGCGTGCAGATGATGCGGCGGGCGATCAGGCCGGCAAGCTGTCGCACGACGATGCGGATGTCCTTGCCGACCTCGGGATCGCAGGCGATGCCGAGGGTGTTGGCCTCGTTGCGCTCGGCGCAATCGGGATGGCGCACATCGAGGAAGCTGCCTGGACGGTAGGCGGCGTAGGTGACCGTTCCGGCGCAGGGCGCGCGGTTCACATGCACATCGAAGACGCTGAGGAAGATGCCGATGCGACGGGCCTGACCGCCGATCACCACCGGCTCGGGCAACTCGTCGACATCCCACACCACGCCGTCAGCCGGCGCGACCAGGCGGTGCGGTCCCGGCGGCGGGGTGCGGCGTGGACTGCGGAAGAACCACAGCACGAACAGGCCAAGCGCGATCGCCACCGCGATGCCGATATCACGCGGCAGGCCCTCGGGGAGCAGCCAGGCACCCCAGCCGACCACGCTCCACGAGACCAGGATCGGGACGATGCCCCAGCGAGCGATCACGGACGGACTCCAGGCTGTTCGGGTGGCGGCCCGTCGTGGAAGCGGATCTCGATCGGCCGACGTCCATCGGCGGGCGGCGGGAGCGGGGGCGCCACGCCCTGCAGCGGATGTCCCAGCCGGGCGGCGGTCAGCAGCACCGCGCACATCAGGATGGCCGCGACCAGCGGGGCACGGAACAGCGAACCGACCTCTCGCTTCCACGCCATCAGCCAGGCGACCAGCAGTACGACCAGCAGGGCGCCTATGCGCGGCGGCTGATGCGCCCACCACACCGCTGCCAGGCACGCGCCATAGCCGGCAAGACGGTAGATCCGTCCCAGGCCGGGTTGCCGGGCATAGAAGGATCCGAGGTCGACGTGGGCGGCGTCCGCCAGGCGCATGGGCGGGGACTCTAGGACGCAGCGGCGCTGCGCCAGCAGGCTCTTCCCGTCAGGAGCCCGCGCCGCATGATGCCGCCCGTGCCGGCCTCCGTCCCCGAACTCCCCCAGCAGCCCGCCATCCGCGCGCAGTCGTTCCACGGCCGCGTCGCCCGTCCTGGCCTGCTGGAGATCCTCGAGTCGTGCCGTGATCTGCAACTCAGCGGCCTGCTGCGCATCTCCAGCGGAGCCAGCGTCTCCGACATCCATCTCGAGGGCGGCCGCCTGCGCCATGCCACCTTCGGCGACCACACCGGCACGGCCGCGCTGACCCGCACGATCATGCTCGAAGACGCCGAGTTCAGCCTGACCCAGGGGACCCCGCGCCCGCCGCGCAACATCCACCAGGACACCGCCTTCGTCCTGCAGTCCATCGCCCGCGTCCTGGGCGACGCCGGGATCAAGGTGCCGCCCCGGCCCAGCCGCGGGGGCGACGGCTCGGGCATGCGCCAGGTCCCCCCCGCGGTCGGCGCCACCCTCGGCCGCTGCCGCCTGGTCACGGAATTCGCCCGTGGCGCCAATTCGCTGATCTTCCTCGCCTGGCACCTGACGTTGAAGATCGATGTCGTGGTCAAGGTGCTGCTGCCCGGTGCCGAGGGCGCGCCGCACGCCCTGCTGCTGACCGCCAACGAGGCGCAGGTCCTCGCCCGCCTGGGCCACCCCGCGATCATGCGGATCTTCGACTTCGACGACCTCGGCGCTTACCCATTCCTCGTGATGGAATACATCGACGGGCAGTCGATGGCCCGCCTGATCAAATCGCGTAGCCACCTCGCCGCCGAGACCTGCCTGCCGATGTTCGCCCAGGTCACCGAAGGCCTGGCCTACGCCTACGAGACCTCGGGCCTGATCCACTGCGACATCAAACCGGACAACCTGCTGCTCGACAAGGGCGGCCGCGTCCGCATCGCCGACTTCGGCCTCGCCGGCGTGCCCGGCCGCGACAAGGGCGGCCTGCACAGCCAACTGGTGAGCAAGGGCACGGTCATCGGCACGCCGACCTATATCGCCCCCGAATTGGTCGAAGGCGGGGTGGCGAAGGCCGACCAGCGCAGCGACATCTATTCGCTCGGTGCCACGCTGTACCACGCCCTGACCGGCCAGCCGCCGTTCAGCGACCCGGATCCGATCCAGCTGATGGTCAAGCGCCTGCGCGAACTGCCGCCGCACCCGCAGCAGGTCTGGGCCGAGGCAGACAAGGGCCTGTCCGACCTCGCCATGCGCATGCTCGCCACCGACCCGTCGGCGCGCCCCCAGAGCCACCGCGAGGTGCTCGAGCAACTCGCCGACCTCAACGACGAGCGTAGCAAGGTGATCAAGCGCCGCACCTCGTTCTGGCAGTACTTCCGCAGCGATCAGGCCGCCGAGGGCGGGTAGGTCCATTGCCCCAGGGGTCGGGCCATTGCCCCAGGGGTTAGGGGTTAGGGTCGTAATGCAGGAATGCTGAAGAACACGACAACGTTCGCCATGAATGGCCCCATGACCCCAGTCGGGGCAACCGCCCGTGCGTCACGGCCCTAACCCTTAACCCCAAACCCCTGGGGCAATGATGGTGCAATGGCTCACCCCTCCAGCAGCCGTCCCAGATGCGCACAGGCCTCGGCTGGCAGATTCGCCGCGCGGGTGAAGACCAGCCCCTGACGCTGACCCTCCTGCACGACTTGCCGCTCGAGGTAATCGACCGAGGGCGACCCTGCGGCAAGCCCGTAGATGGCGAAGCGCAGATCCCCTTCGCGTGCATGTGCCGGCAGGCGGGCGAGCCTGGTGGCAGCGGCGGTGCCGGCGCCCATCGCCAGCAGGTCGAGCTGCGACCACTCGTTCTCCATGCCCTGGGCATTCAGCGCGACTTCGACCGCGACGTGATGATGCCAGCCGCCACGGGCGTATTGGGCACCGGAGAGCAGCGGCAGGTTGCGCTCGGCCAACTGCCGGGCGAGGAGGAAGTCGTCGTTGTAGATCGCCAGGCCGACTTGGCAGCCGGCGAACGGCCAGCGCTCGAGCAGCGGAGTCCGACCGTCGCAATAGAGCAGCACCTGGGCGGTGCGGGCGATGGCGTTGATCGGTTCGTGCAGCAGGGTCGAGCCGCGTTCGAGATGCCCCAGGATCGACGGTGGCAGGACGATGCGTACGCGGCGCCAGGCGCAGGCGCCCTCGATCGCCTGGGCCGCGGCGGTGGCGATGACCTGCCAGGGGTTGCCGGCCTGGTCGATCACGCTGGTGGCCTGCGCTCCGCGCAGCGGATCGTCGAGTCCATCGACCCACAGGCGGCCGCGGCTCCAGAGCCTGGCCACCGCCGGCGGCAGCGAGCCGTGCGCCGCCTCCTGGCGGAAGGCGGCGCGACCGGCCAGGACCAGGGCCTTGCAGCCATCGCCGCAGTCGAGGGCGGCGCGCAGCTCCTCGCGCGGCACGCGCACATCGCCATGGGCCAGGGCGTTGGCGGTGAGCCCGAGGCGCACCAGTGCGCTTTCCACCAGCGCGTCGACCAGGGCGACCGACAACTCGGTCGCCGGACTCTGCGCCAGCTGGTCCTCGACCACGGCCAGCACGTCGATGGCCTGCACACCCGAGAGCAGATGCCGCTGGGCGAGGCGGTCGACCAGCCAGTCGGCGCTCCAGGTGCGGTGGCGGCCGTCCGGCTCGGTGACCTCGAGATGCAGCGGCACGCGTCGGTCGCCACGCGCGCGACGCTCGCGCCGGGCGCGCTCGCGGGCATCGCGGTAGCGGGCGTAGGCGATGGCCACCTCGTAGTGGCCGCTCTCCTGCAGGACGTGCACGACCGCGTCCTGCACCTCCTCGAGACCCACCGAGGCGTGCTCTGCGGTGCGCCCGAGATGCTCTTCGACCACCTGGGCGAGCTCGCTCGACAGCCCGTCATCGCGCACCCCGACCGCTGCCAGGGCGCGGGCGATGGCCTGGGCGATGCGACCGGCCTCGAAGGGTACGGCGCTGCCATCGCGCTTGAGGACGGACGCCGGTTTC
>JAIFKN010000157.1 GCA_020049615.1 bacterium
CATCGATGCGGAAGGTGGCGGCCATGGCGGGCGGCAGCCTAGAGGCTGGGACGGCCATGCCAGGGGTGTGGGGAAACCCGACAGCCATCCCCACAGGTGCCCTCCGGATGCCGGCAACTCCTACGGCGACAAGCCGATGGATTCTCCGTATATCTGTGCATAGGAGGTCACCCATGACCCGTCTGCTCATTCCGCTCCTGATCTGCGCCGCCGCCATGCCGGCCGCCGAAGGCAAAGGCCACGACAAGAAGGTCGGCGCCGCCCTCGGCCGCCAAGCCGTCGATGCCGGCCACATCCTCGAGGCCAACGCCGTCACCGGCCAGCCCGGCGTCGTGCTGATCCGCTGGGGCGACATCGACAACGTCAGGCTCCGGCTTCGCCTGGAGCGGCACCGCCACCGGCACATCCGTCGCCCTGGTCAAGATCGTCGCCTTCGAGGACGGCAGCCGCGCGAACAAGCCTCCGGTCAAGACCAGCAACCGCCGTGGCGACCGTCTGACCGGGGATGGCTATGCCGGATCGGTCAGCTGGGAGACCAGGACCACTGGCCACTGGGACGGCGTCCTGGTGCGTGCGGCCAGCGGCTCGACCCTCGAAATCGCGTCGGGACCGGCCAAGATCAGCGTCAAGGTGCCCTGAAGCGGTCGTTGGCCTGGCCGGAATCCGCTGTTACATGTCGGCATGGCGTTGAGCAGGCGGATCGGCCAGGTTTCGGGACTCGGCAATGTCGGGGTCGTGGTGTCGGAACGCGGCGTGGTCTCGATCGAGATCCACGCCTGGCCGGACCAGCCGCCGATGCGGCATCGCCGCGACCCGATCGAGGACGCCGACCACCCCGTGATCCGCGCCGTGCTGACCCAGCTTGAAGGCTACGTCTTCGGCCGCACCCGCGAATTCCCCATCGCCTGCGACTTCCAAGGCATCCCGCCGCAGACCCGCGCGGCGATGGAGGCGGTGCGCAAGGTGCCGTGGGGGCAGACCCGGACCTACGAACAGCTTGCCGCCACCTTTGCCGGCGGCACCGCGCCGGTGGTGCGCGATGCCCTCGCCCGCAACCCCCTGCCGATCATCATCCCCTGCCACCGCGCCATCGGCCATGGCCACATGGGGGCCTACCCAGGGCCGCTGACCAGCAAACGTGGCTTCCTGAAGATCGAAGGTCTCGACTGCCGCAAGGTGCCGGACCCGCCGCCCGGCCAGGGCACGATGCGCGTCCTGCGCTGACCCTTGTCGCACGTTCCTGCCGGGTAGGGTCCGATCCCACGAGGATCCCATGCCCGACCCGTTCAAGGCCTACGACATCCGCGGTCTCTATCCCCAGGAGCTCAACGAGTCCCTGGCCTACCAGACCGGCAACGCCACCGCCCAGGTGCTTGGCCTCGCCGGCAAGCGCTTCACCGTCGGCCGCGACATGCGCGTGTCCGGCCCGATGCTCAAGGCGGCGGTGATCCAGGGCCTGGTCGACGCCGGCGTGCATGTCGTCGACGTCGGCATGCTCTCGACCCCGGCGGTGACGTACAGCATGCACCTGCTGAACACCGAGGGCGGCATCCAGGTGACGGCCTCGCACAACCCGGCGGCCTACGGCGGCATCAAGATCACCGGCCCCGGCTTCAAGCCCATCGGCGGCGGCACCGGCATGGAGGAGATCGAGAAGATCGCGCGCAATGCGCAGATCGTGAAGAAGCCGGGTGGCTCGGTCGAGGAGACCGTCACCCTCGACGCGTATGCCAACTACTTGGCCAAGCTGTGGGCGCCCAAGCGTCCGCTGAAGGTCGTCATCGACGGCGGCAACGGCATCATCGGCACGATGTTCCAGCACCTCCTGCCCAAGCTGGGCAACATCATGGTGGTGCCGCTGAACTGGGATCCGGATGGCCGCTTCCCGGTCCACGAGGCCAACCCGCTCAAGCTGGAGAACCTCAAGCAGCTGCAGGCGCGGGTGAAGGCCGAGAAGGCCGACTTCGGCGCCGCCTTCGACGGCGATGGCGACCGTTGCGCCCTGGTCGACGAGACCGGCGAATTCATCTCCTGCGACCTGACCACCGCCCTGCTGGCCAAGTACTTCCTGGCCAAGGAACCGGGCGCGACCATCGCCTACGACCTGCGCTCGTCCAAGGTGGTGGCCGAATACGCCGCCTCGCTCGGCGGCAAGGGCGTCGAGACCCGCGTCGGCCACAGCTTCATCAAGCAGACGCTGAAGGCCGAGCACGCGGTGTTCGCCGGCGAGCTGTCGGGCCACTACTACTTCCGCGACTTCTGGAACGCCGACAGCGGCCTCTACGCCTTCATCCTGCTGGCCAACATCGCCAGCGAGACGGCCAAGCTGTCCGACCTGGTCAAGCCGCTGCGCAAGTATTTCCACACCGGCGAGATCAACTTCAAGGTCGCCGACGCCGCCGCGGTCTTCGCCCGCGCCAAGGCGCTCAAGGGCGGCACGGTCGCAGAGCTCGATGGCGTCACCGTGCGCTTCGCCGACTGGTGGTTCAACCTGCGCGCCAGCAACACCGAGCCGGTGGTGCGCCTGAACCTCGAGGCGGACACTGCGGCGTTGCGCGACGCCAAGCTGGCCGAGATCAAGACGCTGATCACCGGCTGAGACGGATGTCCTCGCCCCAGGACCTCGCCACCGCCTACCTCGCCGGCGATGCGCTGACGCGGGATTGGCTGGGCGGGCCGTGGGCCGGGATCCGCTCCACCGCCGAGCACGCCCGACGCATGCTCGCGCTCGGCGCCTGGGACCGCGCGCAGCTGGCGCGCCTGCATCCGCTGCTCAAGGATCCCGCATCGGTCGTCGTCGTCACCGGCCAGCAGCCGGCGGTCGGCGGCGGGCCGCTGTACACCCTGGTCAAGCTCGCCCACGCCATCGTCACCGCCCGCCGCCTGGCCGACGAGGGCGTGCCGGCGGTGGCGTGGTTCTGGTGCGCCTCCGAGGACCACGATGTCGGCGAGGCCAACCACGCCGACCTGCTGCGGCGCGACGGCAGCATCGCCCGGGTCTCCGTGGACCTCGGCGCGGGCCGCGCCGCGCTGCGCTGGCGCCCGGCCTCCGCGTGGTGGGAACCGCTGGTGGCGCGCTGCCAGGCCGAGCTGGGCGGAGGACTCGGCAGCCGCTGGCTGCTCGAACGCGCCCCGCGCGGCGACGAGGGCATGGGCGCCTGGCTGTGCCGGATGCTGCGCGACCTCTGCGCCGGCGAGCCGATCGCCGCCTGCGAGGCGCATCTGCTGCGGCCGCTGTGGGCGTCGCGCCTGTCCGCAGCCTGCGCCGCCTGGCCGGCAGAGGCCATCGCAGCCCGCCAGCGCGAGCTGGTCGCGCAGGGCTACAGCGACCCGTTCGGCCCCCTGCCGCGAGCGCCGCTGTTCCACGACAGCGCGACGGGACGCATGGCGGTTGACCGACCCGGCGTGATTGCGGCCACGGAACTCAGTCCTGGTGCAGCATTGCGGCCGGTGCTGCAGCAGCTCGCCCTGCCCGCCGCCGCTTCCATCCTCGGCAATGGCGAACTCGCCTATCATGCCGCCATCGGCCCGGCCTATGCCGCGCTCGGTGCGGTGCGACCGCAGCTGGTGCCGCGTTGCTCGCTGACCCTGCTGCCGGCCTGGGCGGAACGCGCCGCAGACCGCCTCGGCCTGTCTCCGGACGCTTTGGCAGAAGGGGCCGCACCCGGACACCCGGACACCCCATCATCTGACCGTCTGACCGCGGTCGCCCGGGCCATCGACGGTCTCGGCGATGCTTCCGACCGCCGCATCGCCTCCGCCCAGGTGCGCTTGCATCGCGAGCTCGACCGCCTGACCGCCTCGCTTGCGCGCGGCTCACGCAAAGCCGCTGGCCTGCCCGCACCTGGATCGCTCGTCGGCCTGCTGCGCCCGCGCGGCCTGCGCCAGGAGCGGAGCATGAGCCTGTTCCAGGCTCTGTGGCAGCATGGTCCTGGTGTGATGCAGCTGCTGGTCAGCGCCGCCGGGCATACCTCTCCAGGGACTCACCGGCTGGTGCGGTTGGCTGGCTGATCCACTGACGGCTGGCGTCGTGTCCAGGTTTGCCCGTCTGCGATTCCCCGTGCGCGTCGCCGCCGAGTCGATACGGCATACAACATCAGGCGCTCCGACCATGACCACCACCTTCACCGGACCTCGTCGCTGGCTTGGCGCCATGTTCCCGTTGCTGCTGGCTGCACTGCTGCTGGGTACGCTGAACCGAGACGATGGTGCTGGCGCCATGACCTCGGCCATCCTGGTCTCTGGCGCGCTGATCGTGTTGGGATTGCGCATGATGTCATGCGACCGGTTGGAATTGCTTCCGGACGCCCTCGTCCTCCAGCACGCCATCTGGGGCATATCGTTCACCAAGCGCTGGGTGCGCGCTGAGGTGTCCACAGCTTCCTATGATGGCGAACGCCTGCTGGTCGAGTTGCGCGACGGTCGCCACTACCGCATGCCGATCCGCCTGCGGCTACCGCCCGGTCCGCTGCCACCTTGGCCGGAAGCTGGCACATGACAGCGCCTCGCGCGGCATGACCGCTGCGGCCAGTCCCTTGGGAGCCATGATCGAGGTCACCGCCGCATCGCGTCACGAACAGTCGCGCGGCAGCAGCCATTTCGCGAACAGCGTGCGGCAGGCATAGACCGCCCCGACGATCAGGACGGCAATCAGGTATGGATCGATCTGATTGAAGCGGAGTGAGATGCCCAGGTAGAGGAAGAACAGCAGTTTGCACATGAACACCAGTCCTGCGAACAACCCGCGTTCGTCGTCGGCAAGGCGGCCGATGGGCAGGCCGCCGATGGTCCTGGCCGCGTCGGGCCGGCTCCCAGCAAGGGCCACGGTAGCGTCGGCCGTTCCACAACGTCAGCAGCACCACTGACGTGGGGCGTACAGGACGCCCGTATGGCCGGGGCGGCCGGCTATGTCCAACACACGCAGCATCGGCCGAACAGCCTGATGCCGGGACTTCGTAGCTTTGCCATCCAGAATCGGCCATCTCATCGGGTTGCGACTCGGTGACCATGGATAATTCTGGATGTCCCACACCTATCGGATGTCCCTGCAACGCCATGGCTTGGCCATCAGACGCGGGCCGCAGCCGCGCGCAGTTCCACATGGTGGGTACGGATCAAGTCTAGTTCGTCCGCCTTGCCGCGCATCGGTGCCCCGTACCGGGCAGCATCGACCATGTGCTGCGATACCCGCGAGGCGATGACCGCATCGCGGGCCCGGGGATAGCCGGTGTAGCAGCCGCTGAGGATGGCCCGGGCGGTGCGATCGACAAGGACATCCAGTTTCTTGCCGCCGTAGGGCGCCACGCGGTCTTCACTGCGGGTGACGCCGCGCAGGTGCAGCTCGACGGTGGCGAAGTCGTGGCTGTACCACGCCACGCCCCGGGTGCCGATTGCCTCCAGACCGCAACTGTTGGATTTCTGCTGGGCAAGATGACCGTGGATAAAGCCCTGGGTGATGTCGAAGACCACACCGTTGGTGAAGGTACCGTGGGCATTGATCCACCAGGGGACGGGATGTTCCCACAGGCACACCCCCTGGGCATGCCAGGTGGCGAACTCTGCCCCGGCGTACCAGCGGGCCACATCGACATAATGCATCCCGCAATCGTGGAATGGAGGGCCTTCCGGCCCGTGCCCGCCACCAGGCAACAGGCCGGGCGTCTGGTGGCGTACGCGGATCACCGCGAGGTCGCCGATCTCGCCGCTGGCGATGAACGCGCGGATCGCCTCGTGGTACCAGGCATTGCGGTTGAACATGTTGACCGCCACCACGCAATCACTGCGGTCAAGGTCATGCAGCAGGGCTTCTTCCTCATCGAGGGTGGCTGCCAGAGGCTTCTCAGCGATGATGTGCTTGCCGGCAGCCAGAGCGGCGCGGATCATCGCCGGGCGGGCATCGGCCAGGGTGCAGAGCACGACCAACTGGATCGTGGGGTCAGCGAAGACTTCAGCGACATCAGTCAGCTGCCGGGCCGACGGTGCCTTGTCGCGGGCCCGAGCCAGGGCTTCCGGGGCGCGGTCGCAGACGGCCGTGAGATGCAGCTGGGGATGCGCCTGCACGGCGCCGATGAATCCGCTGCCCATGCCGCCGCAACCGATGACGGCGGTATTGATGATTTCGCTCATGTGTGCTCCTGGCAGAGACTTTTCCGTGGATTCCGGCCTGGCCGGATGGCGTACGACGCATTGTTGCGGATTGTCTGCTCTCACCCACCCGGAATATTGCGACGGACATGGACTTTTCCGTTGGCGATCTGCCAGCTGACACCGCTCAGCTCCGACGCTTCCTGGCCCAGCATCTGGGCCGGATGGCGCACGACATCCTGAGCGAGGCCGGGCGCTGGCAGGTGCCAGGCCCGACTCAGCCGGGTCCGCAGACGGGACACCTGCACCCGGTGCCTGAGTTGTTCATCCAGGTGGTCGGCTCCAGCCGCCTGTCGGTTCCGGGTGCCATGGTCACCATGGACGCCGGCAGCGTCCTGGTCGTGCCGCCACGACTGGTGCACAGCGAGTTCCCAAACGCCCGTTTCGCCAACCTCGTCCTCAAATGCGATGCAAACCGGTGCAGCTACCATCTTCGCTGGCGCTCATCTGCCACATCGCCGTTCTGCACGGTCAGCGATCATCTGGCCCTGGGGTCCGCGTCGCTGAGTGGACACCTCGACCAGGCATGCAACTGGCGACAGCGCGAGGACGCCATGGGTCGCGCCGCCGTCGCCGCCCATGTGGCGCTGGCCCTGATCGACCTGAGGATGGCCTGTGCCGAAGCGGGACCGGGCGTGGACGCAACCGAGGACCCCGTGGAGCGCTGCCGGACCATCGTGGCGGCGCAGGCCGGCGACCCGGAACTGTCACCCCGCACCATTGCCCGCGAGTGCAACTTGAGCACCGACCATCTGACCCGTTTGTTGCGCGCCGCCGAGGGCCTGGGGCTTGCCGCCTTCCTGCGCCGCGAACGCCTGCGCCTGGCGGCGCGACTGCTGGGTCAGCCGGGTTGGCCGGTGGCCGATGTGGCGCGGGCGGCAGGATTCCGCGACCCGGGCTATTTCAGCCGCTGCTGGCGGGCCGCCCATGGACGGTCGGCGCACAGCATGCGCCGCTCGTAAGTGCCTGCCTGAATCAGTCGGGCGGCCTGCTGCCGAAGCAGGTGCCTTACCAATGCAGGCGGAGCGTCTCGCCTGGCGTCACCGGGATCCACGTACACTCAGTCAAGAAATCGCCGCTGCACGTCTCTTCCACTCTCGTAGCTACCGCCATATACTCCACAACATCCCATGGTATTTTGCCGCAGAAGATCAAATCGGCAGATTCGTCGGACAATTTCATGATGCAGAGGTCATATCTTAGGGTGAGATCCGGTCAGCGCGGCGTACCCAGCAGGCCGGCGAGGCTGGAGCGCAGGCCCGGCCGCGCCCCGACCGCGCTGGGGACGTGCAGCGCCATCCATGGATCGCCGTCGAAGCGGTTGGTCGCGGTGCCGTGCGCCGCGTCCTCGGTGATGACGACGAAGGACAGGTCGCCGGCCGTGGTCAGGGTCGGCTCGCCGACCCCGGCGGTGTTGCCGGCCCCGATCACCAGGGTGCGCGCGCCCCAACTGTCCCAGGTCGCCCCGGTGCGTTGGGCGCGGTAGATGGCGAGCTTGCCGTCGGCCGGGTTGGTGGCGGTGAAATACAGCCACCAGGTCCCGCCGGCATTGTAGAGATGCGGCTGCTCGTCGTCGGTCACGCCGTTCACGCTGGTCACGGCTGCCGGCGCCGTCCAGCTCGTGCCGTCGTCGGCGCTGGTCGCATAGTACAGGTCGAGGGCGCCCGGCCCGCCGCGGTCGGGGCTGTCGAAGAACAGGACCAGGTGGCTGGCGTCGAGGCGCTCAAGATGCGGGTTGTCCGAGGTGAGCCCGGCGGTGTTCACGGTCGGCATCAGGGTGCCGAAGCTGCTCGGGTCGGTGGTCGCATTGCGCTTCAGGTAGATCTGCGACTTGTACGGCGCCGCCTCGTTGGACGTGTAGACGAAGATGCCCCAGCCGGCGCCGGGGTCGACCGCCACCGGCGCGCCTTCAGAGAAGGTCGCCCTGGCCAGGCCCGAGAGCTGCCAGGCGGAGAACGGCACCGCAGTGCTGGCGCGGGTGGCGTGCAGGAGGTCGCCGTGGACCCACGTCGTCCGTCCCGCCGGGTTGGTGGTCAGGTCCATGCCGAAGGTCGGGCCGCGCAGGTAGGCGGCCGAGTTCAACTGGTTCGGATCGTTCTGGAGCAATGACAGGAGATCGGCCGGAGCGTAGATGCAGAACAGATGCAGGCCGTCGCGGCTGATCCAGATGCCGTCCTCCCAGCCGTCGAGGGCGATGGGCTGGAACCGCGGGGTGCCGAGTTCCGCCGGCAGAGCGACTTGCGGTGCCGCCGCGGCGCGCACAGCTGCCCAGCCGGTCAGGGGTGGCGGAACCACCGGGGTGCTGGATCCGCCCCCATCGCCGCAGGCGGTGAGGAGGGCCAGGGCGGCGAACGCGGATTTCATCGGAGTCGAGTCGGTATTCGGGCCAGGGAGGTCCGGAATCCGCACCTTGATATTTGGTGGTGCCGATTACAAATAGGGGTCTTCTGGCGAATTCGTGGGTCGGATGACCGCCTAACGGCGGATTGACGCACCGTTTGTGTGAGGCCGGCACCCTTGACCGCTGTGCGCGTCGGGCG
>JAIFKN010000276.1 GCA_020049615.1 bacterium
CCATCACCCGGGTGGGCGACCACACCCCGGTGCCGGTCGATGTGCGCATCGTCGCCGCCACCCACCGGGATCTCGCCGCCGAGGTCAAGGCTGGCCGCTTCCGCGAGGACCTCTACTACCGTCTCAACGTCGTCACCCTGGCGCTTCCCTCGCTGCGCGAGCGTCGCGAGGACATCCCGCTGCTGGTCAACCACTTCCTGCAGAAGTTCAACCGCGACGAGCACAAGAACGTCGACGAGGTGCCGCGTTCCGTGCTCGACATGCTGATCTCCTACCCCTGGCCCGGCAATGTGCGCGAGCTGGAGAACTGCATCCACAAGGCGGTGGTCCTCGCCCCGGGCAGCGTCTTCGTCGACGAGTTGGTCCCGACCACGATCCGCACCTACGCCGCCAGCCAGCAGTCAGCCGTCCCGGCAAGCGAGCCGCCCGACCGCTTCCTCAAGCAGGCGCTGGAACGCTACGCCAGCCTCGCCAGCCCGGACCTCAACCTGCTGGCGCTGTCAGCCGAACGCATCCTGATCAACTGGACGCTGAACCGCGAACGCGGGGTGAAGCTGCGCGCCGCCAAGGCCCTCGGCATCAACCGCGTCACCCTCGACCGCAAGCTGGTCGAATACGGCATCAGCGTGACGCGCGGCAAAGGCGTGGCAGAGGAAGACGCGGCGTAGCCATCCCTCAACCGGAACCGAAGGGTAGTGCCACGTCCGCCGGTGAGCCGGCGAGATTCGTCCCCAGGGTGGCCTCGGGATCGACGGTGAAGGTGTAGGTCCCCGACACCGGTGGAGTCAGGTCCAACGCGGTAGAACGCGAAGCTCCGGGAGCGAGCGGAGTCCCGGAGAAGTCGAAGATCTGGATGACCCCCGAGGCCAACCCGCTGGTGGAGACCGAATACGGGATGGCGAAGGCCACGCTGCCGACACCGTTGTTCGTCAGGGTCAGGGTCAGGATCGAATCCGCATCGGCATGTATGGATGGCGCCACATTGTACACCACCGGAAGATCGAGGGTCTCCTCGCGGCTTGCCCCCTGCGCCGAGGCCAGGGTCACCACATAGCGGTGCGCACCCGGCGTCGCAATGGTATCGGTGAAGGAGAACGACACCGGTGCGCCGTCAGCAGGCAGCGTCAAGGTCCCCGACGACACGCTGACGGAACCATCCCTGACTGCGACCCACGAAGCCGATGATGAGGCATCCTCGATGCCCGACGCAGAACCCGAGATCCGGATCTGCTGCCCGACTTCGGGCGCTGAGGGATCGGCAATGAGGAGATGGACGACGAACGTGCCGCTACTGCCACTGGAATCACCTGTATTGCTGCACCCGACGGCGAGCAGCGCCAGCAGCAGAGCCAGTCCTGGCTTGAGGCCGCGTTTCAGGTTCCACTTGTCGTCCAGGCAGAGTGTCATGGTGATCCCTTCGCCGCTGCGCGGCACGAAGGGCATGCTGCCCAGACGGCAGGAACCTCGCCATGGGGCAATGACCTGGGACCGCGCGCGACTCGCGCGCCGGGGCAATGCACCTCTCCGAGCGCGCCAGCGGCGCGCGGTCCCAGGTTCACCCTTCCAGGATGTCCTTGGTCTTCTCGGCCAGCTTCTTCTCCGCCAGCTGTTCGTGCTCCTTGAGCATGGCGTCGATCTTCTCCTTCGACTTCTTGATCAGGTCCTCGGAGGCCTTGGCCTCCTTGCCCTTGGTCTCGACGTGCTTGATTGCGTCGCGGCGGATGTTGCGCATCGCCACCTTGGTCTTCTCGTTCTCGTCCTTGGCCTGGCCGGCGAGCTGCTTGCGTCGCTCCTGCGACAGCGGCGGGAGCTGCAGGCGGATGGTGTGACCGTCGCTGGACGGCGCGAGGCCGAGGTTCGAGGCGACGATCGCCTTCTCGACCGCCTTGACCACGGTCTTGTCGTAGGCCTTGATCGCCAGCTGGGTCGGCTCAGGCACGGTGATGCTGGCGAGCTGGTTGAGCGGCGTCATCACGCCGTAGGCCTCGACCTGGAGGTGTTCGACCATGGCGGGCGAGGCGCGGCCGGTGCGGATGTGGCTGAAGGCGTTGGCCAGGGCGGCGACCGCCTTGTCGAACTTGGACTTGGCTTCAGCGATGTCGGCGTCGAACATGGATGGTATGCTCCGGAGGATCAGCCGGCGACGAGCGTGCCGGGCGGGTTGGGACCGAGGGCCGCGGCGATGGTGCCGGGTGCGGTCATGTCGAAGACGCGGATGGCTACGCCGGCCTGGCGGCACAGCTCGAAGGCGGCGAGGTCCATGACGCCGTAGCGGCCGGCCAGGGCCTGCTCGTAGGTCAGACGCGGGATGCGCGTCGCGGTGGGGTCCTTGCGCGGATCGGCAGTGTAGATGCCGTCGACCTTGCTGCCCTTGAGCACCACCTCGGCACCGATCTCGGCTGCGCGCAAGGCAGCGGCGGTGTCGGTGGTGAAGTAAGGATGCCCGGTGCCGCCGCCGAAGACTACCACGGTGCCGGCGGCCATCTGTGCGAGCGCGGTGGCGCGATCGAAGGCGCAACACACGTTGGGGATGGCATACGGCCCATGCACGGCGCAACGGCCACCGGCGCGTTCGATGCCATCCTGCAGAGCGAGGGCGTTGATCAGCGTCGCCAGCATGCCTTGCCGATCGCCACGCGTCGGATCGGCAGCGTCGCGCATGCCGCCACCGCGCATGATGTTGCCGCCGCCGACGACCAGGCCGATGGGCCCGTGCGCCAGGCCGGCGAGCAGTTCGAGGCAGACGCGGTCAACGGTCGGACGGTCGTGGATCTGGTCGCCCCCGGCGGCGAGGGCCTCGCCGGACAGCTTGAGCAGGCGTGGACGCGGCATCGCGCGCAGCATGGGCCCGGAGCTGGATCGGCAAGGCTGGCGTCGGTTGCGTGCACCGCCCCTCCGTCATAGCATGCGGCGATGCGTGTCCTCCTCCCGGTCGTGGCGGTGTTCGCCTGGTCCTCGGCCGCCGCCGCCGAGCCCGGAGACCTGCCGATCGACGTGCACGGCTTCGTCTCGATGGGCTGGTTCCACACCTGGGACAACGCCTACCTGGCCGCCGACAGCGAGAGCGGCAGCACCGAGTTGTGGGAGGCGGCCATCAGCGTCACCAGCCGGCCGATCGACCGCCTGCGCCTGGGCGTCCAGCTCTTCGCCCGCGACCTCGGGGTCTACGACAACGGCCGCCCTGTACTCGATTACGCCTATGCCGACTGGCGCGCCACCGACTGGCTCGGGGCCCAGGCCGGTCGGGTACGCATCCCGGTCGGCCTCGGCCAGGAGGAGATCGACAACGACACCGCCCGCACCCAGGTGTTCCTGCCGTGGTCGGTCTATCCGCTGCGCGTGCGCGATTTCTTCCTCGCCGTCGATGGCGCAAAGCTCTACGGCTTCGTCCCGCTGACCGGCGGGCAGTCGTTCGAGTACACCGTCTACGGAGGCACCTCGTCGGTCGACACCGAGGGCGGGTTCGCCACCAGCCTGTCGCGCATCGGCTACGGCACGATCAACGAACTCGATCCCGGCCTGACCCTCGGCGGCATGCTGCATTGGAACGCGCCCGGCGGCCTGGCCATGCGTGGCAGCCTATGGCACACCGGCAGCCTGCAGGTCGGCGGCCAGCGCGGTGCAGCAGCGACGGGCGCGGACATCGAACAGTACTGGTGGACGATCGCCTCGCTCTCCTGGGAAAGCGAAGATCTGACCCTCGCCGCCGAATACTCGCGTTCCCACTATGGCGGCGAGGCCAGGCTGAACCCGGCATCCCCGGCGGTGAAGGCTGCGATGAACGCCGATGGCGGCTATTTCTCCGCCACCTGGCAGGTCAGCCGCTGGTGCGAACTATACGGCGCGATCGAGATCGCCCGCTCGGCCATCGCTGATGAGACGTTCGGCGAGACCCGGGCGGTGGTTGGCGCCATCGCCTTCCGGCCGGCCCGCAACTGGTCGCTCAAGGTCGAGTGGCGCGAGATGGACGGGCCGATCGGTTTCATTTCGTCGATCGACAACCCGGATGGGGTCGACGAGCAGTGGCGCATGGTCGCGTTCAAGACGACTGCGGACTTCTGATGCTGCGGACGGCGTGCATCCTCGTGGCGACCGGTGTGGCGCAGCTCGCGGCGGCCGTCGCCGTGCTGCACCACGGGGTCGATGATCCCGAGCTGACGCGCGAGCGGGTCGGCAACATCCTCACCGGCCGCGTCAGCACCTGGCGCGGCGGAGGGCCGATCGTCATCATCCTGCTCGACGGCCAGCGCTGCGTGAGCGAGTTGACCGGCCGCGATGTCGCCCGCCTGACCCGCGGCTGGAAGCGCCTGGTGTTCGCCGGCTCGGCGGCCATGCCGCTGCAGGCCGACAGCCTGCCCGAGGCCCTGCGTCTGGTCACGCTCACGCCTGGAGCGGTCCTGGTGCTCGACGAGGCGCCATCCCAGAGCGGCGTGACGATCGTCCCGCTGGACGCCGGAACCGACTGACGCTCAGGGATCGGCCGCGAAGCGGAAACCGACGGCCCACGAGCGGAGCGTGGGCAGGTCAGCGAAGCGCTGGCCGGCACGCAGGTGGTCGGGCGGCGACGAGCATTGCCCGCCCCGCAGCACCCGCTGCGTGCCGCCGGACGGCCCGCTCGGGTCGATCAGCCGCTCGCGGGGGTAGGGCGCATGCCAGTCCTGGACCCATTCGTTGACGTTGCCGAGCATGCCGTGCAGGCCCCAGGGGTTGGCTGGCAGGGCACGGCACGGCGCGGGACCGGCGAAGCCGTCATCGCCGGCGACCCACGGCCCCTGATGCTTCGGCACGGCCCGCTGGTACGCCGCATCGCAGCCATTGACCCAGCGCGATAGCTGCTCGGCGCCATCGCCCCACCAGGTCGCGGTGATGGTCCCGGCGCGGCAGGCGTACTCCCACTCGGCCTCGGTGGGCAGGCGGGCGCGCAGACCGGGGGTGACGCCGGAGATCATCCGGCAGAACGCGGTGCATCGTCCCAGGAGACCTGCTCGACCGGCAAGGCGGGACCGGGGACGGCGCTCGGCGAGGTGCCGGTGACCGCGCGGTAGAGCGCCTGGCTGCATTCGCTGTCGGCCAGCCAGAAGCCGCGGCCGAGGCGGATCGCATGCTGGAACTCGTCGATGGGACGCCCGCGCTCGCCGAAGGGCGAACCACGCAGATAGCTGCCGGGCGGGCACCAGCGCAGCCGCTGGCGGACGCCAGCGACCTCCAGGTCGGCCCAGTGGCCATGCGCGTCGGCGCCCGCCGCTTGCGCCCAGGCCGGGGTCGCCGGCGCATCCAGCACCGGCCCGCCGAGGGCGAAGCCGATGAGGGCGCTGTCCTGGCGCACCATCGGCCGCTGCCGCCCGCCAGTGCGGACCACCACCGTGTGCGGCAGCCAGCGCCGCAGCTCGCCGAGCTCGACACGGCCGTCGCCGTCCGCGTCGGCCGCCCCGTCGAGGCCGTCGAGCAGGCTGCGCGTGAACACGCCCCCCTTCCAATCGTCCGATTCGAAGGCGTATTCGTCGCCGCCGGCCGAGGCGATGACCACGGTGCCTGAGCCGCCGCGCAGGTCGGTGAACAGCTCGCGGGTCAGGCGCGCCAGCGGCGCCGAGGCGACGCTGCTGCGGCGCAGACCGCGCACGCCCGAGCCGCGGGCCTTCACGCCGGCCGCGAGGGCCAGCGGCTGCGCCGAGCCATCGGCCTCACCACTGTGGCAGGTGTCCATCAGCAGCAGCTTGCGCTGGGCCGGGATGCCATCGAGCAGCCCCTCGAGATCGCTGAAGGAGACGGCCCGCTTCGACGGGGCGGCGAAGTCGGTGTCGGCGGTGGCGAACCAGTAGGCCCCGGCGTCGTCGAGCAGGCCGTGCCCGGCGATGAACAGCACCACGGTGTCCTGCGGCCGGCAGCGCGCGAAGCTCGCGCGCAGGGCGAGGATGCGCTCACGCGTCACGTCGCGGTCGAGCACCGCCTCGAGGCGCAGCGAGGCGAAGCCGCCGCTGCGCCCGAAGCGCTCGGTCACCGCCTGCGCATCGGCAGCGGCGTAGGCCAGGCGCCAGGCCGGATCGGCATAGTCGGAGACGCCGATGGCGACGACATGCAAGGTCGCCGGCGCGGGTTCGCCGGTGCGGGTGACCAGGCGCTGCAGGCGCAGCGACTCGCCGCCGCGGCGGTCGCGGGCCGAGATCTGGATGCGGTTGACCCCGTGCGTCAGCGGCACGGCGATGGTCCGCTCGGCCGAGGCTCCGGACACCAGCGTGCCGGCGGAGCCGCCCACCGGCACGCCGTTGCAGGTCACCACCAGGCGGTCGAGGCCGGCGGGGGCGGCGGCGCGCACGGTCACGGCCAGGGTCGCCTCGGCGGTGCTCTCGGGCGGATCGGCGGCGAGTTCCACCGTCACCGCCGCGCCCGCGCCCGGCGCGTCGGCCAGGCCATGCTGGCGCCAGCGCCGCTCGACCGCCGACCGGTACAGGGCGACGGTCTCCGGACGCGCGTAGCCGAGGGCAGCCAGCACCTCGTCAGGACGGTTGAGCGCCAAGTCGCGCTGGTCGAGGCTGGTGGCCCGCCCGTCCTGGACCACCGCCACCAGGGCGGCTCCGCCCGGCGTGCCGAAATAGCGGCCATCGGGCAGGGCGAGGATGTAGTCGCCATCGACGCTCGCCGCCAGGGTGGCGAGCAGACGGTGATCGGCAGCGTCCCAGCAGCGTACCACGCCGTCACCGCCGACCGACAGCAGCCAGCGCCCGCCGGCGGTCAACTGCAGTCCGTAGGCATGCGTGTCCGGATCGATCAGATTGCTGTTCGAACCATCGGACCCCGAAGCGTAGGCGACCTCCCCGGCATGGGCCGGGAAGCGGGCCAGCTCGCGGCCAACGGCGAGGTCGCGGACGCCGATGAAGCCATCGTAGGTGCCGTAGAGCAGGCGGCCGCGCGCCTGATCGATCAGCAGGTTCTCGATCAGGTGGTGGCCGCTCGGCCGATGCCAGGCCCGTCCCGACACCAGGTCGAGGACGCCGACCCAGTCGCCGCTGCTGCCCCAGCCGCTGACCGTCGCCAGCTGGCCGTCGGCGCTGCCCGACTCGGCTACCGGCTCCTTCAGCGTCTGCGCCCGGTCCTTCGCCGCGGCCTCGGCCGGACCGTCCGGCAGGGCGACCGGGAAGACCTGCTCGCGGCCGGCGCGCGCCACCACCAGGGTGCCGGCGGCGGGATCGCCACGCAGGGTCGCACCGGCCGGCCAGACCGCCGGCCGCACCCAGGCCGTCGCCGGCGCGGCACCGGCATCCAGACGGACGGCTGCAGCCTGCGCCCCGGGCATGAACCAGGCGCCATCGGCCGAGAACGCCGGCACGCCGGCGGCGTCGGCCACCTCGACCTCGATCCGTCCGCTGGCCAGGTCGAGGATGCGCCACGGCGCCCCCCTCCAGCGTTGCTCCTGCAGCGCCCAGCGCCGGCCATCGGGCGAGGCGACCACGGCCAGCCTGGCCGGACTGGCGCTGCTGCGCGACTCGCGCAGCAGCGTGCCGCTGGCGTAGTCCCACAGGCGCAGCACACCGTCCCAGTCGGCGGTGGCGAGCAGCCGGCCGTCCGGGGTGCAGGCCATCGCCTCGCTGCCGAGCAGCGTGCCGCTGAAGCGGCGCCGCGCCCCGCCCGGCCAGGCATACGCGGTCACGCCCGGCTGGCCGGCGTCCACGCGCTGCCAATCGGAGGCGCGGTTGAGCAGCACCTCCTGCCGGCCGGGCACGAACACCACCTCCTCGCCATAGGCCCGCGACTTCGCCGGCAGCGCCACCTCGAGCACCTGGGCACCATCGGCCAGCGCGAAGACCAGCAGGCGGCGCGGCTGCTTGGTCAGCACGGCCAGCCAGCGCAGGTCCGGGCTGGGCGTCACGCTCTCGAGCTCGGTGCCGGCGGGCAGGGCGACGGGCGGCCCGGCAGGACGGAAGGCCGGCTTCGCCTCCAGCGCGTGCAGCGCCCGGAGCACGCGCGTCGTACCGTTCCACAGCCAGTAGATGTCGGTGCCGGCGATCCAGTCCGACTTCTGGACCTCGGCAGCGAGCACTTCGGCCAGTACGGTGGTGGTCGCGCCACGACGCAGGCCGAGTCCGGCCAGGCCGCCCTCGCGTTGCAGCTGGACCAGGCGGCCACCGCCGGGCAGCGCGCCCAGGCTGTACGGCTGATCGCTGCACGCCGCCTCGATCGCGCCGTCGGCGACGCGATGGACCATGGCGCCATCAGAGGCGCTGTAGAGGCTGGAACCGTCGGCGCTGAAGCCGACGCCGCCGACCTCGCGAAAGGCGTGGCCGACCAGCGTGCGCACCTGCAGGC
>JAIFKN010000218.1 GCA_020049615.1 bacterium
CCGGCCCTGGCGGTCGAGCCCGAGCATCTCGCCGCGTGGTACGCTCTCTGCTTCGGCCGCTTCGGCGCCGCCTGCATCAGCACTACCGCCGAGCTGCTGGCGTGGATCTCGCAACACGGTGACGATGCCCTGCGCCTGCGTCTGCACGACCTCGTCCCGCCGGAGACGGCCGAGCGCGCCGGCAGCTGCCCCGACGCGGTGCGCATCGGCGACCGGCGCACGCCGCTCTCGTACCGCTACGCACCCGGTTCGGTCGACGACGGCGTGACCCTGGTGCTCGATGAGGGCCAGGCGGCGCAGCTGACCCTGGCCGGGCTCGACGGCCTGGTGCCGGGCTGGCTGCCCGACCTCTGCCTCGCCCTGCTCGAGCAATTGCCGAAAGAGGCGCGGCGGGCGCTGATCCCGTTGAGTGAGACCTCGCGCACGCTGGCCGGACAGCTCGCACCGTTCGCCGGCCGGGCCGATCTCGCTGGCGCGCTCAGCGGATTGCTGGAGGAGCACCACGGCCTGCGCGGCGTCCGCTTCGACCGCCGTCTGCTGCCGGAGTGGCTGCGGCCGCACGTCGTGGTGCGCGGCGCCGCCGGCGTCGTCTGGCAGGGCCGCGACCCCGAGTTCCTCGCCGCCCAGGCCGCCGCCGCGCCCGACCGCCTCGCCCTGCTCAAGGCCGAGTGGGAGACCGCGCGCTGGCCCGGCGACTGCCCGGCCGACACCGTACTCGCCGGCGTGCGCGGCCACATCGCGCTGGAGCGTTCGCGCGGCGCCGATGGCGAGGTCGCGGTGCGCCGCGCGGTCCACGCCTCGCCCAAGGCGGGCGAGGCGTGGCACCGCGACGGGCTCGAAGCCGCGATCGAGGCGGCGCTGGCTAGCGACCTCGCAGCATGGATCACCGCCCCGGTGCCGGGCGGACTCGGCGCGCGCTGCGAGAAGGCGCTCGGCCTGAGCCTGGGCGCGGCACGGCGGCAGATCGGCTGCGCCGCGGCGTGGAGCGTGATCGACGGCTCGGTGCGCGACGGTGAAGGCTTCGCCCTGCTGCTGGAGAAGGCGCGCGCGGCGCTGGCCCTGGCGCGGCGCGAGGATGCCGGCCTGACCCGCGCGGTCGAGGCCGCCGAGCGCATCCGCGCCAGGCTCAAGCAGGGCGCACGCAACCTCGGCGCGGCCGCAGCCCAGCGCGCGGCCGCTGCCGACCTCGCCCGGCTGGCGGCGCAACCGTGGGCGGTGCGCCTGCCATGGACCACGCTGCGCCGGCTCGACCAGTTGATCGGCGCCCTCGAGCGCCGGCTGGAATCGGCCAGCAAGGGCGCGGCCGAGGCGGTACGCATCGAGGAGCGCATCCTGCGCCTGGGCGGCGACTGCGCCGCCGCCCTCGCGCCTGAAGACGCCCGCTGGCAGCTCGCCCTCGGCTTGGCGCCCGAAGCGCGGCGCCTGCGCGGCCAGCTTGAGGAATGCGCCCTGGCCTATGCCACGCCCGGAGCCGGCGCGGCGGCGGCGCGCGCCGAGGGCGACCTGCGCCTGGGCTGCGACAAGCTGGAGAAGGCCGTCGACGCGGCGCGGGCGCGCATCGACGCGGCCAGACGGCGGCTGCTGGAGACCAAGCCGCTGACCGGTCGCATCGCCGACGCGACCCGGCGACAGCGGGCCGAGCGTGAACTCGACGAGCTACACCGCTCATTGCCCGACCTGACCGTGGGGGCCGACCTGGAGGCGCAGGAGCGCAGCGCCGACGCATTGGTCGCCCGCGTACGCGCGGCGTTGTAAGGACCGCGGGCTTCAGCCCGCGCTGGTTCGACGCGGGCTGAAGCCCGCGGTCCTGGGATTGTCCTGGGGCTGGCCTGGGGCGTCGATTCGGCCACACTCCCGCCATGCCCGTCCGCGGTCTCGCCCTGCCCCTGGCCACCTACCGCCGCCGGCGCGCCGACGCGCTGCGTCTGCTGCGCACCGCCTTCGGCGAGCGCGTGCCGCTGCTGCTGCTCGGCTCGGACGAGCTGGCCCTGCGCCGGGACCGCCAGGATCCGTGGTTCGACTACTTCTGCGGCTGCGCCGAGCCGGACGCCGCGCTGCTGCTCGACCCCACGCGCGCGCCCCAGGACACCCTGTTCCTCGAGGCCGGCGACCCGTCGCGGGTGATCTGGGACGGGGCGCGCCTCGGCGCCGATGAGAAGGCGCGCAAAGCGCACGGCATCGCCGCGGTCGAACGCCGCGAACGCCTCGATGATGCCGTTGCACTGGCGCTGCGCCGCTCGGGCGGGCTGCTGGCGATGTGCCACCGCGCGCGCGAGCCGGGGGCGCAGGCCGCCGCGTTCACCCAGTGGAAGGAGAAGCTCGGCGCGCGCGCCACGGTGCTCAACGCCGAGACGCACCTGGCGGCGTTGCGCGTGATCAAGGACGCCGATGAGGTCGCGTGGCACCGCAAGGCCATCGCCATCACCGCCGCCGGACTGAAGACGGTGCTGCCGCAGATCCCGCGGCTGCGGGGCGAGGCCGAGGTCGCCAGCCTGCTGACCATGCACTACCGCTCGGCCGCCTACGGACCGCTCGCCTTCCCGCCGATCGTCGGCAGCGCGGCCAACGGCGCGACCCTGCACTACCCGTTCAACGACCAGCCGCTGCAGCGCGGCAAGCCGCTGCTGATCGACAGCGGCGCCACCGCCGGCGGCTACTGCGCTGACGTCACTCGCACGCTGCCGCAGCATGGCCGCTTCGACGACAAGCGCTTCCGCGAGGTCTACGAACTGGTGCTGCAGGCGAACGCGCTCGGCCGCAAGCACGCCAAGCCCGGCATCACCTTCGACGAGCTGAACAAGCTGGCCTGGGCGCCGATCATCAAGGCCGGTTTCACCCGGCACCACGGCCTGTCGCACTTCATCGGCCTCGACGTGCATGATCCGGGCGAGCGCAGCCAGCCGTTGCGCCCGGGCATGATCATCTCGAACGAACCGGGCATCTACCTGCCCGACGATGGCTTCGGCATCCGCATCGAGGACGATCTGCTGATCACCAAGGACGGTTGCGAGGAACTGACCCGCGCCATCCCCAAGGACATCCGTGGCGTCGAAGCCTGGATGAAGGGTTAGCCCGGCCCGTTCGCGCCGCTGGTCCCCTGGCCGGGATCATGCTTGTCGTCGATCATGTCGATGAGCCCGTCCGTGCCGATGACCATGCTGTCGGGCGACCACCAGCCCCACTCCGGCTTCTGCAAGCACTCCACCGGCTGGCCGCGGGCATCGACCACCAGTCGGCCCTGGGCGTCGCGGAAGGCCCAAGCCGGATAGCGCACGTGCCAGCGCTCGCCGTTGTCGGCCTCGTACACCGTCTCGACCTGGGCGCGGCCGCTGGCATCGACCGTCACCGCGCTCTCATAGGTGCCGCCACGGGAATCGGGGGTCACCCAATAGGCACGCACCTCGCCAGGCTCGGCCCGGGCTGCGGGTTCGGGCAGCACCGGCGGGGCCCACCCCCGGTTCTGGCCGAGGCCGGCCGGTGGCTCGCCGAGGACGAGGGCCTCGCGGAGGCGCGGATCGGCCTCGCCCGCCAGTTGCGCGGCGACCGCGTCCTTGGCCGCCTGGTCGCCGGCACGCGCGCGCCGGCCCAGGCCGATCGCTTCAGCGATGCGGCGCCGCAGGTCGCGCTGCTGGACCAGCCCTGGGGGATGCTGGCCGGTGGGGGTGTGGACGTGCGGCGGATCCCCGGACGGCGCCTGGAATGAACGGGGGCGGGAGGGAGCGGGATCGCGCGGCCCCAACCGCTCGGCGCCGGGTTCGCGCACCTGGTCCGCCTCGACATCCTGCCAGACCGGGCGCGGCGCCTCGGGGCCATCCCCGGTATGCAGATCCCAGCCGGACTCGCCGGCCGCCTCGTTGGCCCGGTGGGCGAAACGGCCGGTCAGCGACAGCACCATGGCCGTCGCCGTCAGCACCAGCAGCATGAACAGGACGGCCCGACGCACTGCCGACGAGCCTAGCGCCACGGCATCGCCGGGGGAAGCGGCAGCTCAGCGGTACTCGACGACCTCGGCAGACGGGTAGCGCACCTTGGCCAGGACGGCGTACTTGTCGCCGGCGGCGCGATAACCGGCCGGACAGGCGACCACGGCCCGGTAGCCGGTCCCGGCGAGGCCGAGGATCTGGTCGTACTGCGCCGGATCGAAGCCTTCCATCGGGCAGGCGTCGACACCGAGCTGGGCGCAGGCGAGCATGAACTGGCCGAGGGCGATGTAGCACTGCCGCGCCGCCCACTCCGCCGCGACCTTGCCGCGCGGGCCGTGGACCACATCGCCCAGCATCATGTTCTTGTAGCCCTCGAGGACGGCGGCGGGCAGACCGCGGGCGGCCATCGTCGCCTCGATCAGGCGCAGCACGTCGCGCTCGGCCATCTCGGTGCGGCCGAGGAACACGACGTGATGGCTGCAGTCGGTGACCTGGGACTGGTTCCAGCTCGCTGGGCGCAGCTTGGTTTTCAGCGCCGGATCGGTGATGACGAGGAACTTCCATGGCTGCAGGCCGAAGCTGCTCGGCGTCGCGACCAGCGAGCGTTCGAGGGCGGCCCACAGTTCGGCCGGGATCGTCCGCGTCGGATCGAAGACCTTGGTGGCGTAGCGCCAGGCGAGGGCGGCGTCGAGCTGGGCGGGGGCGATGGGTTGCATGCCCATCTCGTAGGCCGGCCATCGGCGAGGCAAGGCTGGCCAAGCAGAACTTGCACCGCCTCATCCAGGGCGAACCGTGCCGCCATGATCCGCCTTGATCGCATCACCACCCGCGGCGGCGACCGGGGCGAGACCAGCCTGGCCGACGGCACCCGTCTGCCCAAGCACCATCCCCTGATCGCCGCCATCGGGGCGGTCGATGAGGCCAACAGCCTGTTCGGCGTGTGCCGGACCTGCGCCCTGCCCACCGATGTGGCCGGGGTCCTTCCGACGGTGCAGAACGACCTCTTCGACCTCGGCAGCGACCTGGCGGTGCCACCCGGCGGCCCGCATGAGCAGCACCTGAAGCGCATCAGCGATGCCCAGGTCGAACGCATCGATGCGCTGGTGGCCGAGAGCGCCGCCAAGGTCCCGCCGCTGACCAGCTTCGTCCTGCCCGGCGGCAGCCAGGGCGCGGCCTGGCTGCACCTGGCGCGCACCGTGGTGCGACGGGCCGAACGCGACCTGTCGGCCGCGATCGCGGCCGATCCGGCGCGGACCTGGAACCCCAACCTGCGGCGTTACCTCAACCGGCTCAGCGATGGCTGCTTCGTCTGGGCCCGCCGTGCCAACGACGATGGCCGTGGCGACGTGCCCTGGGTGCCGGCCAAGCACGGGTGAATCGCCAAGAGGCCTCCCATCCCGCGTGTGCGAACTGGCTCAGCCCAGGGCACGCAGCCTGTCGGTGTAGTACCTGACCAGATCCCACTCCGCGTCCGGCGCGATGCGATGGTCGGGGCAGGGGATGAAGCCGCCCAGGGCGATGATCGGCTTCAGCCGTTCGATCTCGGCATCGATGGCGGCGCGGTCGTGGGCGAACACCACCTTGTCCATGCCGCCGACGCCGCGGACCGTGCGGCCGTACTTCGCGCGCCACGGCTCCAGGCTGGCGCGCCAGGTGCCGACCTCGATCGGGAACATGGTGTTCACCCCGGCCTCCAGCCAGTAGGGCAGCAGCGCGTCGATCTTGCCGTCGCAGTCGAGCGAGACGATGTCGATGCCGTGCTTCGCCAGCAGCGCGGTGATGCGGGCGTAGTGCGGCACGACGATGCGGCCGAACACCTTAGGCGCGATCAGCGGGCCGCTCTTGTAGCAGATGTCCTCCCAGAAGTGGCCGAAGTCGAAGCGCGCGCCGCCGGCCAGGGCGCGCTCGATGCACTGGTAGCACAGGTCGGCGCTGACCGTAACGATCTCCTCAAGCAGATCGGGGTCGTCGGCGGCTAGGTAGCTGAGGCCCTCGACCCCGACGATGTTGCGGATGGTGCCGATCAGACTGCCGCAATGGATGCCGAGATGGAAGTCGCGGGTGTCGGCTTTCAGGAAGGACTCGCCGCCGTCGGCGAAGGCCGGCCAGTCGCCGGCCGAGCGGCGCACGCGGGCGCGGTCGACGCGGTCGGTGTGCCAGGCGTAGCGCGCGCGGTAGTGCTCCTCCCAGGTGGCGCGATCGGTCAGCAGATGGGCGATCTCGGCCGGGATCGAGCCGGCCTCGGGCGTCTCCAGGACGATGACGCCGTCGCCGTTGCGGACATGGCGCGAGCCGCCGGGCAGTTCCTTGACCACTTCACGGGTAAAGCCCGGGCGCAGACCGACGTCCATGTGGAAGCAGCTGTACCAGTTGACGTCGAAGCCGAGGCGACGGCCGATCTCGGCGTCGGCGTCGTTGCCGTCGCCCCACGAACGCGCCAACTCGGCCGGCAAGTGGCCTTCCGCCGCCCACTTCGCCAGCGTCTCGTGCCAGAAGCCGAAGTGGACGATGGGCAGACGATCGGCGGGCTGGTAACGCAGCACGGCGAGGGCGCGGGCACGGTCGTTCAGGGCGGGGGCTGGGGTCATGCCGTCATCATACGCCCATCCAGGCCGGACCATGCCCGGCGATGCGTCCGACCTGGACGGGAGTACGACCAGGGGCATGCGAACGGTCGGTCCCGACGAGCTCGAACCGACCCTGCGCATCGCCAACTGGTTCGACGCGCCACGCGGCATGCGCTGGGGACCACGCTGGGAGCACGACCCCGAGCTGTGCCTGGTCCACGCCGGCCGCTTCCGCTACCGCCTCATCGGTGGCCCCTGGCAGATCGTGCCCGAGCGCAGCGTGCTGCTCATCCCGCCGGCAGTCGAGCACGAGCTGGAGCCCGACCACGCCGCCGGACGCTGCGGCCTGTCGTGCTGGCACGGCGAGCTGCTCGCCGACGGAGCGACCTGGGCCGACAATGGCTACCGCCCGGCGATCACCCCGCACACCGTCACGCTGGTCGCTGACGCGCCCTTCATCATCGCCGCCTTCCGCCGACTGGCCGAGGCCTGGCAGGGCTACGGCCCGGGCCGGGCGGCGATGTGCCGCGACCTGACCCGGCTGATCTGGCTGCATCTGTTCGAGGCCTGGGAGACCGAGACCGGACCCGCGCCGTCGGCCCGCCTCGAGCCGATGCTCGCCTGGGTGCGCGCCCACCTCGACCGTCCGATCAACCGCACCCATCTCGCGCACGCCTTCGGCCTGACCCCGCAGCACATCAACGCCCTGTTCAAGCACGGTCTCGGCGTCACCCCGGGCGACTTCATCCGCCGCGAGCGCGTGCTGCGCGCCTGGCACGACCTGCACGTCGAGGGCCGTCCGGTCGGCGAAACCGCCGCGCGCTGGGGCTTCCCCGACCCGTTCCACTTCTCGCGCGTGTTCCGCAAGGTGATGGGATTTCCGCCATCGCGGGCGCGGAAGTAGACTTCTGCCACGGAGGCACGGAGATCCACGGAGGGCCACAGAGACGGGGATGAGGGCCTGCCGTCTCGGTGGCCCTCTGTGGAGCTCTGTGCCTCCGTGGCGATACCCCATCTCAGCGCCAGGCACCCCGGTGGACGACTCAGCCCCCGCCCCATCATCCCGGCCATGCCGGCCGATCCGACCTCCTGCTTCGCCCACCTCGACGGCGACGTCCTGCGCCTGGGCAACACCCTGATCGAGCGCCGCTGGCGCGTCGCCGACGGCCTGCTGGTGCCGCTGACGCTGACCGCCGGTGGCCACGAATGGCTGCAGTCCGGCGACAAGCCCGGTTGCGTGCCGCCGGCGCTGCCGCCAGCCGCGACGCGCGCCGCGCAGCTGGCCGTCACGCGCGGCCGGGCCAGTCCGGTCGAGGCCCCATCGCTGACCGCCGTGCTGGCTTGCGGCGACCTCGCCTGGCGCCTGCAGGTCTTCCCCGGCGTCGCCGCGATCACGCTGCAACTGCTCGCCTGGCCTGCCGGCGGGGTGCGCGCCGCAACCAACGCCGGAGCCGCTGCAAGCGGCATCGAGACCGATGGCGCGACGGCGGCGCACGATGACGCCACCGACCTGTGCGAGCGCCTGGCGCTGTCCTGCTTCCACGCCCACGTCCACGCCGTGATCCTCGCCGACCAGACCGACGTGCGCGACAACCTGGCGGTCGAACGCGAACTGCGCCTCGCCACGCCCGAGCCGCTGCGCCTCGCCGGCTGCGTCTTCGCGGTCGAGGATCCGCTCGCCCGCGACGGGCTGGTCCTGCTCAAGCACGCGCCGCTGCCACATGCGCGCCCGCTGCCCAACCCGGTCGACCTGCGCACCTGGCACGAGCTGGGCCGGCCGGCCGTCGCCCTGCACGGCCACGGCGCCGCGCCCGGCGGACCCGGCTACGCCTGGACGGTCGGCGCCTATCGCGGCGGGGCCGCCGGCCGCATCGCCCTGCTGCACGCCATCCAGCGCTGCCACCGCAGCTACGAGCCGGCGCGCGACGGCATGCTGCTGTCCAACACCTGGGGCGATCGCAACCGCGACGGGCGCATCTGCGCCTCGTTCATCGAGCGCGAGATAGCGGCCGGCGGCGCCCTGGGCGTCGACGTGGTGCAGATCGACGATGGCTGGCAGCGCGGCGTCACCAGCAACTCGGTCCATGGCAAGGACAAGGGCGGGGTGTGGCAGGGTTTCTGGGCCGCCGACGCGCACTTCTGGGACGCCCATCCCGAGCGCTTCCCCGCTGGCCTCGCCCCCACCGCCGCAGCCGTGCGCCGGCACGGCCTCGCCTTCGGCCTGTGGTTCGCCCCCGACAGCGCCAACGACTTCGCCAACTGGCGGCGCGACGCCGACGCGGTGCTCGGCTTCTGGCGCCAGCACGGCGTGACGCGGGTGAAGATCGACGGGGTCAAGGCGCACAGC
>JAIFKN010000258.1 GCA_020049615.1 bacterium
GGACTCCCGAGCAGTGTCAAGTGCTTTTACTGCAATGCCTTACGCTCCATCACAACTGTGTCACACCACGCAAAGTCAACGGCATTGACCGTGCAGCAGCCACTCCCCCGCAGTCATCCAACGGATGCCGGTCGGAACCTGGGGAGGCATGACATCCATGGTGATAAGTACGGTGTCCGCCCCGGGTCTGCGCTGGGTTTCTGCGACGAGGGCTCGCACTTCGCGCTCCAGCGTTTCGGCATTCGTGGTCTCGCTGGCGACCTGGATCAGGGTCTCCCTGCCGGCGTGATCACGGGCGAGGAAGTCGATCTCCAAGCCTTCGTCGGTCTTCACGTAGTCCACCTCATGGCCCCGCCGCAACAACTCGATGAGCACCGCCGTCTCCAGCGCGTGCCCGGTCTGCGCCTCGGGCGACCGCGACCAGACCTGGATCAGTCCGGGGTCAATGGGATAGGACTTGCGCGGATTGACCATGCGGCGCCGCTCGCTGGTCGTGGCGACGCTCAGGGTGCGGATGAGGAAGCAGTCCTCCAGGTGGGCGAGCCAGGCATGGACGCTGTCCTTGCCCACCGCCAAGCCCTGCGACCGCATCGTGTCCCAGCACTTCTGCACGCTGAACAGGCCGCCGGCCGTAGACAGCAGATGGCGTTGCAGCCAGCGCAGCGCGACCGGGTGCGAGACGGCATGCCGTTCGATGACATCGCGCAGGACGGCGACATCGACGTAGCTGCGCAGCAGGGCGGCGCGGTCGCGATCGGGTACGCCTTGGACCTCGGGGAAGCCACCGGCCAGCAGGTACTGGCGCAGGCGCGCATCGAGATCAGATCGCTCCGCCTTGGGCAGGCGGTCCCAGGGCTTGGCCGGCTCCAGGCCGACATGGCGCAGGGTCTCGCGGAAGCTGAACGGGTAGACCGTCGTCGGCAGCGCCCGGCCGCGCATGCTGGTCGCAATCTCCGAGCTGAGCAGGTGGGCCGACGAGCCCGACAGGAAGAGGTCGATCTGCTCCTGGTCGATGATCCGGCGGGCGACGGTCTCCCAGCCGGGGATGAGCTGGACCTCGTCGAGGAACAGCGTCGCCCGGGTCCGGTCGCGGATGCCGGGGATCTGGCGGAACCACTCCTCGATCACGCCGCCCAGGTCGATGGCGGTCATGCCGTTGAGCCGTTCATCCTCCAGGTTGAGATAGAGGAGAGCATCACGCGGCGAACCGGCCGCCAGCCGGTCTGCCAAGCACTGCCACAGGAACGTCGACTTGCCGCTCCGGCGCATGCCAATGACGGCGTGCGCCTTGCCGCGCACCTCGGGCAGGCGAAGGTCGCGGCGGGTGAGCGTCGGTGCCGGCGTCGTCAGGGCGTCAGCGATGCGCTGGCGGAGTATGGCCTGTATGTCACTCATGGAAGGATAGAGTTTCAACATTCTATACTTGTCAAAAGGATAGATTTGCTCCGGGGCCGCTTTGCAGATCGTGCAGTACGTGCAGCACTTACGTCACCTCCTGTCCGCTCGTGTCCACTCCTGTCCACTTCGGCATGCAGTTATGGACTAACGACTTGCGCCGTAAGATGTTGTTGGATCAACGGCTCAGTTCATGGCCTGCTCCGTTCAGCAGTATGCCGTCCTTGAGGAGACGCCGCTGCAGTTCGCCCCGGCGGGTGGCGGCCGGCAGCGAGACGGCCTGCGGCCCGAGCCGCGTCGCACCCAGAAGCGCCACCAGCCGGGTCGCGGTGTCCTCGTCGGCGGTGGTAATCACCAGAGCCTGGGCGGCATGCGCCTGGCGCAGCTGGCCGAACCAACCGGTGATCTCGCGCTCGACGTTGGCTGGCACCGGCTTGCTGGCTGCCGCCGCAAGCACGCGCAACGCATGCGCGGCATCGAGTCCGGCGACCGCGGCGCGACGGCAGGCGGCCTTGCCCAGCTTGAACAGGGCGCCGGTGCCGTGGGCGCCGGGAAGCCGGTCGGCGAAGGATCCGAGTTCGGCCTCCACCGCAGGGGCCGGGGCGAGGAACACGATCGTGTGGTCGGCCTGGACGATGATCGGGCGCTCGATGGTGGCAGCGACAGCCGGCGTCCAATCGTCGTCCAGGCCTACGGCCCACCGGCCAGCGGCGGTCAGGCGGATGGTGGCCCGTTCACCAACGATATCGCGTCGGATCAGACCGAGCGGGATGGCCAGGCCGTCCAGTGCAGGTCCAAGCACCGTGCGCCAGGAGTGCTCGGCGTTCAGGCCGCCACCTCGGGGCGGATGCCTGCCCCACCACGTATATGCCTGACCCAGCAACCAGGTCTCGGTGCCGAGTCCGCGCCACGCCGTGACCAGATCGCTCCATGCGTGCTGCGGATTGTGCACCCGCTGATGCCGGCCCACGGCACGGTAGATCAGTTGGGCGGCGTTGTGGTCGTCGAAACCGGCCTGGCTCTTCTTGCCCTGCAGGAAGCCGAGCAGGCCAGCGAGCAGGCGCTGCTGCCGCTCGCCAGCGTCCAGGCGCAGCCAGCCCAGGCCGGTTTCGCTGACCCGTGTTTCCTGCGAGACCTGCTTGACCAGGCGCAGCATGTGCGCCGCGTTGAAGGCCTGGGCCAGGCGGTCGCCAGGCGGCGCATCCGGGTCGAGACCCAGGCGCACGGTCAGCCGTTTGGCGTCGATCACGCGCAGGACCCAATCCCGGCGGGCACGGGCCGGCTGCACTGCCAGCTCGGCAACGATGACGGTGACGTCCTCGGCCAGTGCACAGCCGGGATCGTCGCCAGGGTGATGCGGCTGACGGTCCGGCCGCACCGGCGGGCCCCGGTTGCGGTTGGCGTAGGCCATTGCCGGCCGGCCCAGGGTGGGCTGGCCGCGCCTGGCGCAAAAACCCGGGACCAGGGCGAGGTTTTGCGTAGTCCAGCGCAGGACCTGGCACCGCGTCGGAGGGTCGGGCAGGCGGGCTGCCACCTCGGCCAGGGTCGGGGCTTCGGCCTGCTCGGCGACCCAGCGCAGCAATTCCTGGCCGCGCAGTCGGAACTGCAGCAGGCCATCATGCGGGGTTACTTTCAGATCGCGCAGGGCGATGCCTTCCCAGGCCCACATCGCGCCTGTCGCCGCGAGGTCGAGTATCCCCTCGGCCAGCAATCCGGTCAGAAGTTCTGATGAGTCCTGCTGCGACTCGGTCAGGAGTTCGATCCTTCGCTGCAGGAAATAGCTGTCGATACCGAGTTCGGCGAGCAGGGACAGGGTGCGGGCGGGAGACGGGTCGGTCGTGGTGGCGATCCGCCGCGCGGCATGCAGGAAGATATCCAGCGGCGCGCCCTGCCCCGGGCCGTCCGCCTGGCGCTTCCGCTCGGCCAGGGGCAGGGCGGCGAAGCGAGCGAGTTCGGGCTGCAACTGCTCCCACGGCAGCTGGGCGAAGTTCACGTCGGGACTCCATCGATGATCGCGTACTCGTAGCCCTGTTCGCACAGGAACAGCTGGCGGTGCAGGGCGAAATCCTGTTCAACGCTGTCGGCTGTGACCAGCGAGTAGAACCACGCCTGGTTGGCGCCGCGCTTGGGGCGCAGGATGCGGCCGAGGCGCTGGGCCTCCTCCTGGCGGCTGCCGAAGCTGCCGCTGACCTGGATGGCGACGCTGGCATCGGGCAGATCGACCGAGCTGTTGGCGACCTTGGACACCGCCAGGGCGTGGATGCGGCCGGCGCGGAACGCGCCGTAGAGTTCTTCACGCTGGCGCTGGCTGGTGCTACCGACGAGATGCGGGATGCCCAGCGCCGCGGCGATCGCCACCACCTGCTCGACGTACAGGCCGATGATCAGCGCCGGCTCGCCATCATGCCGGGCGAGCAGCGCGCGCACCGCCTCCAGCTTGGCCGGGTTCTCCGCCGCCAGGCGGTGCTGCTCTTTGCGCTCGGCGCTGAGATACGGGATGCGGAGTTCAGCGGGCAGCGCCAGGCGGACCTCGCTGCAGCGGGCGCGGGCGATCCAGCCGGTGGCCTCCAATGCCTTCCATTGCACGTCGGTCTTCTTCGGCCCGATCAGGGCGAAGACGCTGCGCTCCTGGCCGTCCTCGCGCACCAGGGTGGCGGTCAGGCCAAGGCGTCGCCGCGCCTGGATGCCGGCGGTGGCCTGGAATACCGGGGCCGGCAGCAGGTGGACCTCGTCGTACAGCACCAGGCCCCAGTCGCGACGGTTGAACAGGTCGAGATGCGGCATGCCGCCGCTGACACGGTCGCGCCAGGTCAGCACCTGGTAGGTCGCCACCGTCACCGGCTTCACGTCCTTGTGGCTGCCATCGTATTCGCCGATCTGGTCGGCGGTCAGTGTGGTCTTGTCGAGCAGTTCGGCGATCCATTGCCGCGCCGCGGTGACGCCGGTGACCAGGATCAGGGTCGAAACGCCGACCGCAGCCATGGTCCCGATACCGATGATCGTCTTGCCGGCCCCGCACGGCAGCACCAGCACGCCCGAGCCGCCGCGGTCGGCTCCGCCGGCGTGGAAGGCCTCGACCGCAGCGAGCTGGTAGTCGCGCAGGGCAAAGGGCAGATCAGCGGCGGTGCGGCTACGCAGGCCGATCGCCAGCGGCTCGCCAGGGGTGTAGCCGGCGAGGTCCTCGACTGGATGACCGCAGTCGACCAGCGCCACCTTCAGCCGGCCGCGACTATCGACCGGCACCAGGAACGTGGTCGACGACAGTCGCTGGCCGAGCAAGGTCCGCAGCCGGTCATGCCCGAGCAGTTCGTCGGCCAGGCCGGCCTCGTCAGCGACTAGCAGCAGGTCGGTCCCGGGGGCGCGACGCAGGGCCAGACGACCATAGCGGCCGGCGGTCTCGCGGATCCAACCCGGCATGGCGGTCGGCAGGGCGTACTTGGCGTAGCTGTGCAGCACCGCCAGGATCGCCTCGGCATCGAGGCCGCCCGAGCGGGCGTTCCACAGTGACAACGGGGTCAGGCGGTAGGTGTGGACGTGCTCAGGCGTCTTGACCAGCTCGGCGAAACGAGCGAGCAGTGGACGCACCTCGGCAAAGCGCGGGCTGTCGACCTCGACCAGCACGGTGCGATCACTTTGTACGATGAGCGGATCGTCAGTGGCCATGGGGCGCCGGAATGTGCCAGCCGAGTTTGCGCGCCGCGCGGCGTAGGTCCGCCAAGCGGGCAGGATCAACGCCCAGGCTGTCGCTGCCGCAATCGCGGCACAGTTCCCGGGTCGCCCGGTCATGCAGCAATTGTTCGCGAGCGTGCGGATCCGCGACGTTCAGCAGGAGGAGTTGCGGGCCGAGCGTGATCGCAGTGGCGCGACGGGCGGCCTCGTCGAGCAGCCGCCCGACCGTCGCCGGCAGGGCGGTGCCGGCGAGGGCGGTCAACCGCTCGCGCAACACGTTCAACCCATCGCCGGCCGCCATCGCGGCGATGAGACGGTCGCGCTCCAGCCGCCAGGTGCGTTCGTCGAGGCGCTCGCCCAGCTTGTCGAGCAGCACCCGGTCAGCCGGAGCGATGCGCTCGCCCAGCGCGACGACGCTGCCATCGGCCTGGATGCGCCAACCACCCGGTAGCGCTTCGACCCGGGCTGGTTCCGGTCCCAGGCCAAGCAGCCAGACACCCAGCGGGGTCAGGCGGAAGGCAGCGACGCGGTCGGCATGCGAGATGCGGTCCGGTACGCTGTCATCGAAGGAGTCGTCCATCGGTGGCAGGGTAGCGAGTTGACCGAGGCTGACCTCGACCACGCCCAATGGCGCCAGATAGCAACCCAGGACCAGCCGCACCCACGCATCGCGCACGGCGACCAGGCCGGGCTCGCCCAGGCACGACATGCTGCCGTGGTACTCACCGCCGATCGAAACCTGGCATTCCTCTTCCAGGATGGGATCGATCAGGTCCTGCGCGGCTGCGTGTCGACTGAACGCGCCGCTGTCGATCCACACACCCGGCGGGCAGTGGCGCATCACCCCAAGCAACGCCCGGCGCCGTGCCACCGGCTCGCTGATCGGGGCGTACTCGTCGTGGCAATGTCGCAGGCCGTCGAGGTCCAGGAGTTCGTCATGAGGCCAGGCCTTGTAGCGGGCAAACAGGTCCTGCAGACCAGCGCGGTCGACAGCAGCATGTGCGGTGCGCAGCAGGCTGCCCTGCTGGCGCAGCCAGCCGCAGGCGGTCAGCAAGGTGGCGAGACAACGCAAACGCAACTGGTCGGCCTCGGCATGCGGGCTGGGGCAGGTGAGGCCGGCAGCGACCCGACGCAGGCTGACCACGCTCGGCCCCTTCAGCGTCATCTGCACCTGCCCGGCCCGGGCTGATTCCATCAGCAGGCCCAGGTCGACAAGCGCATCGCTGCTGATGGCGAAGCCGGGCGGTTCGCCGTTTAGCGTGGGCAACGCTGGACGCGGGGGGGCCGGCAACTGGCCAGCCAATCGCATGCGCAACGTGCGGGGCATCACCTGTTCGTCAGGGAAAAACAGCAGCACGACCGACGGCTTCTGCTGCCCAGCGCGGGAATAGTTCCAATCCCGTTGCCAGCTGCCGAGCGGGAAGTCCCGGACGCAGGCCTGCGCCGTCCGCAGCAGCCCGTTGCCGTGGGCAGCAACGGCAAGGAGCCTGCGGCCGTCCTCGCCGGCCAGTTCGAGAGTGCGCTGCAGCGCCGGCAGATGCGTCTGGGCGATCAGCAGTCCAACGAGGTCACGCTTGTTGGTAGGCGTCTTCGAGGTGAAAAGGCGGGCCATCCGTTGCAGCTCGTCATTGGTCCGGTTAACCAGCGACTCGGGCAGGATCATTGCATCAGACGCATCGGCAACGGACATGCGCGGCAGGGTGCTGGCCGGTCAATCTTGGCAAGCAAGCGGCCACAGGCCGCGACCAGAGCCGATGTCCTCGATCACCAGATCAGGCCCCGTCGTGAGTGCTGGTTGCAGTGATAGTACCCATGATAGCATGCCAGGTATGCACGGCGAACGGCTCCCTCCAGGTCGCCAGTTCTTCAAGTCTCCATCATTCGCCAGACAGGCCAGGGAACTAGATGCCTGGGATGCGGTAGACGACCTGAAGCTCCGCTTGGCGGAGGACCCGACGCTGGGCGACGTCATCAAGGGCACCAGTGGTCTGCGGAAGGTCCGCATACCGCTGCCAGGCCGAGGCTCGAAAGGGGGCGCTCGGGTCATCTACTTCCAGGTTGTGGCTCCGGCCACCATCCTGCTCCTGGCGGTCTACGCCAAGAATGAGCAGGAGGACTTGGACAAGGACGACAAGAACGCCCTCGATCGCCTTCGCATTGCCATGTGCCACATCCTCAACCTGCCGATCTGACCGGAGACCACATGGGCCGACTCGCCAAGCACCTCATTGCCGACATCGCCGCCTTGGAGCGGGGGGACGCCGCCATCACCGAGAGTCCACTCGGCGACCGGGGCGAACCGCGCCCGCCCGCTGGCCAGCCCAATGGCCGCATCCTGCTACGGCTGAGCCGTCGGGAGCACGCCACGCTGGTCCGCGAGGCAGCCGAGCAGGGCGTCAGCTTGAACCACTATCTGACCGAGATCGTCTGCGGTCGCCCCCGCCAAGCAGCCGCCTCACCTCGGCGGGACGTGAAGCGGTCGCGCTCCCGCTCTCGTCCCGCTCCACGTCGATCCCTACACCGTGCTTGAGCCTCGGCGTGCAGTCTGCAGTTCGTGCAGCACTTGCAGCACCTGCGTCACCTCCTGTCCGCTCGTGTCACCTCCTGTCCACTTCGGCATGCAGTTAGCCCTCAACGTTTTACATCATAACCACAGTCACAAACAGATGTTGTATTTATTGGTCCCGCAAAATTGACATGGTAGGGGTCACAGGTTCGAGTCCTGTAAAGACCACCAAGCAGAACCCTCGGTAAAAGCCGAGGGTTTTTGCTTTTCAGGTTGTTGGCTGACTAGGCCAGAATTGAGGTTGCACCCAGTTCTGCACCCAGTGGCTCCGATCTTCCGAGGTCATCGGAAGACCGGAGCCTGTTCATGTGAGCTTCATCCTGTTGATGTCGCCGTGGTAGGCGAGCAGGTGTCCGTAGCGCTGGTGGATCATGGCGGTGTTGGCGTGACCAAGCCAGCGAGCGACGAGGACGTCTGATACCCCCGCCATCAGCAGGTTGGAGGCGAAGCTGTGGCGCATGCCGTGTGGCGAGATCAACTTGCCGCCCTGCTCGACAACTTTTTGTGTTACCCGATCCCAGATCCGCTGGGGGTCGTAGCGGTACGTGTGCTTCTGGCCTCCATGGCGAGGCTTGGGGGACTTCGCCTCCAGGAT
>JAIFKN010000249.1 GCA_020049615.1 bacterium
TGAGCTGGTAGGCCTCGCGGATGACCTTGCCGAAGACCATGGCGCCGAGCGCGCCGCAGCCGATCGGCAGGGCGTGGTTCCAGTCGTGGGCGTGCTGGCGGTAGCGCAGGACGGTGGGCGAGGCGAGGGTGATGCTCATGGGTGGTATGGCAGCACCATGGCAGGCAAAGTCCATGGATCACTGTTGCTGCGTATGTACGATAGTAGCATGCGCATCGAGATCCTGAGCTGCCACAGCGGGCTTCTGCGGCGTTGGGGGCATGATGGCCTGGCCCGACCGTATTGGCGGCTGTATTGGAACGCCACCCCGGGCTGGTCGGTGCGCTGGAGCGGCGGGGCCGAACGCCTCGCCCCCGACCGCGTGCTGCTGATCGCGCCGGAGACGGTCTACGAGGGGATCGGCCCCGCCCCGAGCGAGCATCTCTACCTGCATGCCACCGGCGATGGTCTGATGGCCGAGGCCCTGCCCGGCATCGCTGCCCTGGCCTGCGATGCGCAGCTGCGCGGCCTGTGCCAGGCGGTGAGCTCGATGCCCGAGTCACCGTCGCGGCGGCTTACCGCCACCGCCCTGCTGCTGCTCGCCCTGGCCCGCGCCGCGCCGCGCCTGGACTCGCGGCCGCGCTGGTCGATAGCGGTCGCCGCCGCCATGGCCCTGGGCGAACGGCACCTGCATCGCCGGGTGGGGAATGACGAGTTGGCGCGCGCCGCCAGCATGCACCGCTGCTCGTTCATCCGCCGCTTTCACGACGAGGTCGGGCTGACACCGCAAGCCTGGCACCAGCGCCAGCGCATCGCCGTCGCCTGCCTGGCGCTGGAGCGCGGCGAGGCGATCGAGGATACCGCGGCCGCCCTCGGCTTCTGCGACCGCCATCACTTCAGCCGCGTCTTCGCCCGGCTGCGTGGCAGTCCGCCGGCGGCCTATCGCCGTTCTGCTGCCGGCTGAGCCAGGCGTTCCGCGACCTCGGCCGGCGTTCGCGCCGGCAGCAGGCAGGTCGAGCCGCGGCAGACCAGGACCTGGGCCTCGGCGAGGCCGCGCCGGCCGTCGAGCGTGGTCCACGGCCGGTCGCACAGCGGGACGATGGCGACGGAGGCGCTCCAGCCGGCGCGCACGGCGCGCGCCAGCGCGGCATCGTCGCCGACCAGCACGGCGACGGCGCCGTCCTGCAGCAGCCGCCAGGCTGCCAGGGTGGTGGCGGCGTTGGCCGGGGCCCGGGCGGCCTGCCCGGCGGCGGCGCGGACGGCGCCCTCGGCGAGTCCGCGCCAGCGCGCCTCACCGGTGATGAGGTGGAGACGGGCGGCTGCAACCGCCAGCTGCGCCTGTCCGGCCGGCCAGGCGTTGTCGAGGTGCTCGCGGCCGCGCCGCAGCAGATCGGCCCGGCCGGCCGGGGCGACATGGAAGCCGCCATCGTCGGCGCCGAGCCGCGCCACCGCCTCGTCGAGCACGGCGGCGGCGCGGTCGACCAGCGCGGGATCGCCGAGCAGGTCGAAGGCGGCGAGCAGGCCGCAGGCCAGGGCGCCGTAGTCGGTGACCACGGCCGGCCGGCCGGGCAGGCGCAGCAGGCCGTCGCTGGTGTGGCGGGCGGCGAGGGCCTCGGCCAGTTCGCGGACCGCGGCGACGTGGCGGGCCTCGCCGGAGGCGCGCGCGACCCACGCCAGGCCTTCCAGGGCGAGGCCATTCTGATCGGTCAGCACCTTGTCATCGCGGCCGGGCCGCGGGCGCGGAGCGCGGACGGCGCGCAGGATCGGCAGGACGTCCTCCCACCCGGCCCGCAGCTTGGTGAGATCGGCGCCGGTGCCGCGCGGGTGCGGGATGTGGCTGGCGACCGGTTCGGGGTGGCCGGAGTGGCCGAGTTCGGCCTCGCCGGCGCTGATGTCCCAGGCGGCGGCGATGGCGGCGCCGCGCTCCGGCCCGAGGGCGGCGGCGAGCTGGGCCGGGCTCCAGGCGTAGAACGAGCCTTCGCCACCCGGATCATCGGCGTCCTCGGCGGCGGCGTAGCCGAGGAACCGTCCGGCGTCGTAGACGCGCAGGTCGCGCAGCAGGTAGTCGGCGGCATTGATCGCGGTGGCGAGGACGTCGGCCCGGCCGGTACGCAGATGCGCGCGGGCGTAGGCGCCCATCAACTGGGCGTTGTCGTAGAGCATCTTCTCGAAGTGCGGCACGCGCCACTCGCGGTCGACCGAGTAGCGGTGGAAGCCGCCGCCGACGCGATCGTGGATGCCGCCATCCTGCAGCGCGGTGAGAATGGCCAGGGCGAGCGAGAGGTGGTCCTCGCCGCCGTCGAGCAGCAGATGCAGCATCTGGCTGGGCGGGAATTTCGGCGCCGTCTGGCCGCCCCAGCCGAAGCCGGGGTGGTCGGGATCGAAGGCCTGCAGCAGTTGCTGCTCGAGGGTGTCCCAGATCGCGGGGTCGAGCGTCCCGGCGCTGCTGGCGTCCTCCTTGCGCAGGTGGTCGGCGAGGTCGCCGCAGGCGTTGCGGATCTTGGCGCGGTCGCCAGCCCACACGTCGGCGAGCTGGCTGACGGTCGAGGCCCAGCGATCGCGCGGCAGGTAGGTGAGGGCGTAGAACGGCTGGCCGTCGTGGTCGGTGAAGGCGTTGAGCGGCCAGCCGCCGCGCCCGGTCAGCGCCTGCACCGCGTCCATGTAGATGGCGTCGACCTCGGGGTGCTCCTCGCGGTCGACCTTGATGCAGACCATGCGCTCGTTCATCAGCGCGGCGGTGGCGGGGTGCTCGAACGACTCGTGGGCCATGACGTGGCACCAGTGGCAGGTCGAGTAGCCGATCGAGACCAGCACCGGCACGTCGCGACTACGCGCCTCGGCGAAGGCTTCCGGGCACCACGGCCACCACGCCACGGGGTTGTCCGCATGCTGGCGCAGGTAGGGGCTGGAGCAGGCGGCGAGACGGTTGGCCATGGCAGGGGTTAACCGGCGGGTGCGGGTGCGGAAGCTCTGGTGTTCCGGGATTCCACCGGAGACTCCCGCGCATGCTGAAGGACGAAGTCGAGATCAAGGTCCGCTCGGGCAACGGCGGCGATGGCGCGGTGACCTTCATCCGCGAGAAGTTCCGTCCCGAAGGCGGTCCCGACGGCGGCGATGGCGGGCGCGGCGGCGACGTCGTCATGGTCGCCAATCCGCACATGAACACCCTCGGCCACCTGGTGCGCCGGCCGCGTTGGCGCGCCGAGGACGGGGTCAAGGGCATGGGCAGCAACTGCTTCGGCAAGTCGGGCGAGGACCTCATCGTCGAGGTGCCGTGCGGCACCGTGGTGCGCATCGTCGAGACCCAGGAGATCATCGCCGACCTGACCGAGAACGGCCAGCGCGTGGTGATCGTCGCCGGCGGGCGCGGCGGCAAGGGCAACGTCCACTTCAAGAGCTCGGTCAACCAGACCCCGCGCCAGTTCACCCCCGGCGAGCTGGGCCAGGAGCTGCATCTCAAGCTCGAGCTCAAGCTGATCGCCGATGTCGGCATCGTCGGCTTCCCCAACGCCGGCAAGAGCACCCTGCTGTCGCGCCTGTCGATGGCGCGGCCGAAGATCGCGGCCTATCCCTTCACCACACTTGAACCGCAGCTCGGCGTGATCGAGCGTCCCGACCGCACCCTGGTCCTCGCCGACATCCCCGGCCTGATCGAGGGTGCCGCCGACGGCAAGGGCCTCGGCCACCAGTTCCTGCGCCACGTCGAGCGCTGCGCGCTGCTGCTGCACCTGGTCGACGGCTCGGACGGCGACGCCGAGGTGCTGGCGGAGCGCGTGCGCGTGCTCAACGCCGAGCTGGCGCGCTTCTCGCCGGAACTCGCCGTGCGCAAGCAACTGGTCGTGCTCAACAAGCTCGACACCCGTCTGGAACTGCCCGAGATCGCGACCGCGGTCGCCGCCCTGCTCGGCTGCGAGGTACGCTGCATCAGCGGCGTCTCCGGCCAGGGCATCAAGGAGCTGGAGAACCACCTGCTGTCGGTCGTCCCGCCGCGGGTCTGATCACCAGCGTCGCAGGACGATATCGGCCAGCGGATTGTCGGCCCGGACGACCGGCTGCTGCTGCCCGCCGGTCATCTCCAGCACGCGTCCGGCCACGGCTGCACGCCATTCGCGGGCGTCCAGGGCGCGGTCGCCGTCGAGATCGGCGGCCGGGTCGGCGAGGGCATCGAGCAGGGCGCGGGTGAAGGCTCCGCCCTGCCAGCGGTCACCCTCGAAGGCGACCTCCTGCCCAGCGCTCGCGGCGATGACGATGGCGCCGGCCGCGCGGCGCAGGTCGATGAACACCTCGCGCATCAGGCGGGCGTCCTCGGATGAGCCGGTGGATGCGATGCGTTTCAGCCCGCGTACCGCCCGCACCGCCAGTCCTGGCCGGGGCGCCATCGCCGCGGCGTCGACCTCGCCGGCATGGCAGGTGTCCATGATCAGCAGGCGCCGGCGTGCCGGGATCCCGTCGAGCAGGCCCTCGACCTCGTGGTAGGCCACGCATCCCGCCTCCGGCCGGTCGGGATCCCCATCGTGGGTCAGGAACCACCACTCCTGGCGCTGGTCGAGCACGCCGTGGCCGGCCAGGAACAGCACCACGGTGTCATCCGGCGTGGTGGCGGCGAGCCGCTCGCGCAACGCCAGGATGCCGCTGCGGGTGGCCTCGGCGTCCAGCGCCAGGTGCGATGCGCTGCCGGCGTAGCCGGGCAGGGCGGTGATGGCCGCAGCCGCGCGGCGGGCGTCACCGGCGGCGTGGCGCAGGTCGAGCTCGCTGCGGGTGTGGCGCGACACACCGACCGCCGCGACCACCAGGCGCGGCGCCGGTGTGCCGGTGCGGTTGACCACCAGGCGGCGCAGGGGGCCCTCGCGGCCATCGGCGCCGACCGCCGCAAGTTCGATGGTGTTCGCACCATGGGCCAGCGGCACATCGATCTCGGCCGCCAGCGTCGAACCATCACGCCGCACCCCGGCCCGGCCGATGCCCAGGCCATGGCGGTCGGGCAGCGGCACGCCATCGACCGTCAGCATCAGGCGTGCTGGCGGACCGCCGTCGTCGCGGCCGCTGACCGCGAGACGGACCGTCGGCTGGTCGGTGAAGACCGGCAGCCGGGTGTCGAAGCTGGCCTGCGCCGTGACCGGCGCGGTCACCTGCGCCGGGTCGGCGCCGAGGCGGCGCAGGCGCAGCTCCCAGGCCCGCCGCAAGGCGGCGATCCGCTCCTGCGGAGCCAGGCCGATGCGCGCCAGCAGCAGATCGGGGCGGTGGTGGCTGAGTTCGGCCTGGGAGACCGGGAACACCTCGCTGCCACGGCGCGCCGCCACCCCGTCGATGGCATCGCGGGTGCCGGCGTAGGTGCCATCGGGCGCCATTGCCAGCCAACCGCCGGTTCTGGTGGTGATGCGGCGGTAGAGCAGCACCGGCTCGCCTGCCGCCTGCGCCTGCCACAGGCTGTCCGGCAGCCGCCAGACAGCGCAGATGCCGTCCCAGCCGCTGGTCACCAGCAGCCGGCGATCGGGGGTCAGGGCGGCACCACTGACCCCTCCGGCATGGGCCACCAGATCACGGCGGTCCGCGATCAGGACCGGGCTGCCGTCGCCGGGCTCGAGCTTCGGCCGGTACAGGAAGAGGTGCGGGCCGCTCGCCGACCAGCCGTGGCTGCCGTCGGTGGCCAGCCAGGCCCAGGCGAAGGGCCGGCCGAGCAGGTGTTGGTACTCACGGTTGGGGTGCATGGCCTTGGCCAGCAGCCGCTGCCGGGTTGGTGCGTCGGCAGCGGGCGGGACGCTCCACGTCTGATCGCTCTCCTCGCCGGCGACGTCGGCGAAGTCGCTGCCCGGCGCGGCGGCGGGCGGCTCGCCGCCCAGGGGCAGGTCCGCGCCGTCGGCGAGGGCGAAGCGCCGCCACCGGCTGCCGTGCTGGATCCAGGCCGAGTTTGCATCGCAGCGTACCGTGGTGATCGGCGGGAAGTCGGGCAGGCGGGCGAAGGGTTGGGGCGTACCCGCCACCGTCGCCTGCGGACCCCAGGTCAGCAGGGCGACGCGCGAGCCGGCCTGGGTACCCTCCGCGTCAAGCGGTCCGACCGGATCGATGCTGGCGATGAGCAGGTCGCCGGTGAGGCGGAGCAGCCGGGTGCCCGGCACGGTGAGCATCGGCAAGGGCGTGCAGTCGGGCAGACGCCAGCGGTACACGGCGCCGATATCCCGGCTCTGCGTCGCGTCCTCGGCGTCCGCGCCGACGCCGACGAGCAGGCCGTCGCGGACGCACCAGTCCAGGGAGCCGGGCCTGCGCACGGGCAGATTCGGCAGCCGCGACTTGATGGCCAGTTCGCCAGTCGTGCCGAGGGGTCCGCTCCAGGTGAAACGGTGGGAGGACATGCTCAGTCGCCCGCCGCCGAGGGCGATGCCATCGGGCGGTTCCGGCGCGACGACGGCGTCGCCCTCGCCCGGGGCGGGCACGGCACGCACCGTATCGCCATGCCGGACCAGGGCGCGTCCGGCGGCGTCGAGTCCGAGCAGGCGTCCGGGCTGGACACGCGCCGGCTCCTCCATCGTGTCCGGCGGATCGGTGCCGACCGCGCCCGGCTCCCAGTCGATGGTCTTCATCGCGTTGCCGTCGACCGGGAACCACGCTGTCAGCACGTCGCCGTCGGGCGTCTCGAAGTCGGCCTCGACCTCCGGCCCGCAGGCGATGATCCAGCGGCCGTCCGGACTCAACTCGACACTTTCGACGAATCCCGGGCGAGCCCCGTCGCCGCCCATGATCCAGAAGGCGTTGACGTTGCGGATGCGTTCGCCATCAGCGAACCGCCGCAGTTCCACGCGGTAGCTGACGCTGCAGGCCAGCAGGCTGCCATCGTGGCTGAGGACCTGCGGAGTGGCAGTGGCCTGCCAGCGCAGCGAGCGGCTGGCCAGGTCCCAGACGCAGACCACTTCCGGGTCGGCGGTCAGCAGGCAGCCGCGCATCACCTTGGCGTACTGCAGTCCGGTCTGATGGCCGCGCTGCAGATCGAGCTGCAACGGTTCGGCGGCGGTGAGCAGGGCTACGATCAGCAGCAGCGGAAGGCGCATCATGCCGGCATGGTATGCCCTGCCGGCGCCAATGCAGGCCTGAGTGGGCGTCGTGCTACAGCGTCGCCAGCGTCTCGGTGATGTTCGTCAGCTCGGCGCGCTCCTGCTCCAGCATCGCCTTGGTCTCGGCGACCTGCTCGGCCGGGGCGCGGGCGACGTAGTCGGCGTTGCCCAGGCGGCCTTCCTTGCCGCCGATAGACTTCACCAGGGTCTGGCCGCGCTTCTCCAGTTGACCCTTCAGCTTGGCCAGGTCGACCAGGCCTGAGAGCGGAATGTGGACCTTCAGCGCCCCGACCACGGTGGTGACCGACTGCGGCGGCTTGGCCGCGCCGGCGCTGATCGACAACGTCGACAGGTTGCCGCGATCGGTGAGGAACTCGCCGTCGGCCTGCAACTCGGCCGGGCCGTCGATCACCGCCGCCACCGCCACGCCGTCGGCCAGACCGACGAGGTTGCGGACGTTGCGCACCGCGGTGACGGTGGCCTGCAGCCGGGCCATGCGTTCACCGGCGCCCGCGCTGCGCAGGCTGGCGACCGGTTCCGGCCAGGCCTGCAGCATGAGGAATGTCGACCATTCCTTGCCGCCGGTCTGGGCCTGCAGGTGCTGCCACAGGTGCTCGGTGAGGAACGGCATGCCCGGGTGCAGCAGGCGCAGCACGCGCTCGAAGGCATAGGCCAGCACGGTGGCGGCGGCAGCCGCCTCGGCCCCGCCGGCCTTGAAGCGGCGCTTCGCCCATTCGACGTACCAGTCACACAGGTCGTCGCGGAAGAAGCGGTAGGCGCCGTTGGCGTAGTCGTTGTAGCGGAAACGTTCCAGCGCCGCGGTGCACTCGTCGATCGCGCCCTGCAGCCGGTCGAGCAGCCACACCTCGGGGAAACCGATGGCGGCGGCCTTGGCCTGGGCGTCGGTGGGCGGCGCGGCCAGCGGGCGCTCGCTGACGTTCATCAGCAGGAAGCGGCCCGCGTTCCACACCTTGTTGGCGAAGTTGCGCCCGGTCTCGAACTTCGACGGCGAGAGCTTCAGGTCCTGCCCCTCGGTGGTCATGTCGAGCAGGGTGTAGCGCATCGCGTCGGCGCCGTAGCCCGGGCAGGTGAACTCCTTGCCCAGGTACTTCTGCGTGCCGCCGCTGATCATCACCAGCGGGTCGATGCCGTTGCCCTTCGACTTCGACATCTTGTCGCCGCGCTC
>JAIFKN010000259.1 GCA_020049615.1 bacterium
GCATCGGCAGCAGTTCGGCCTCCGGCACCTTGCGCAGCACGACCGCAGCGGCGGCCTTGCCGTCGAGGCAGTTCTTGTGGTAGATGCACAGGGGGCGCGGCACGGCGGCATGCTCGCCGTCCGCCAGGGGGCTCAAGCCATGTGCGGGGTTGCCCGATTGCACCATCGACGTTCCGGAGATGTCGCCAACATCCGGGCTGTGCTCGCGCTCGACGCCGTCCCGCTGTTCCCTCTGCCAGGCCATGTCCTGCTGCCCGGGCTGCCGGTGCCGTTCCACATCTTCGAGCCGCGCTACCGCGCCCTGGTCCGCGATCTTCTGGCCAAACCGCCCGCCGAGCGCTGGCTGGCCATCCCGCGCATCGCTCCCGGCTTCGAGGCCGCTGCCGCCGGCGAACCGCCGCTGGTGCCGATCGTCGCCGCCGCCCGCCTCGCCGCCGCCAGCGAACTGGGCGACGGACGCTTCCACATCGCGGTGATCGGCGAAGGCCGCTGGCATCTGGACGAGCAGCCCGGCGACCGGCCCTACCGCCTGGCCCACCTCGTGCGCATGCCCGAGCCGGTCCTCGACCCGACGCTTACCGTGCGGGTGGCCAAGGCGGTCCGCCGCATCATCGGCGAACACCCGGCGATCACCGAGGAGATCTCGGCCCTGCTCGATGTGGAACGCCATGGTCCGGCGTCGGTCATCGACCGCCTGGCTGCCCTGAGCGCTATCTCGAGGCCGAATCGGCCTGCTGCCGCCTGCGCGTGCTGGAAGGTGCGCAGAGCTGTAGCGGCGAGCTGCCAGCGCTTAATTAGCTCGGGGGCTGCGCCCCCGCGGCCCTGACGGGCCTGCCCCCACGGCCTTGGTCGCGACTCGATTTCGTCGCAAGCTCCGAAATCGTGGGCGGAGGGCTTCGCCATTGTATCCGCCCACCGCCGCTCGGCGGCCGATTCTCGCCTGCGGCTGCGACCAGGGCTTCGCCCTGGACCCTCACGGGTCAATCCGCGCGGACGTAGCCGCCGGGGGCCTTCTTGGCCAGCCGCTTCAATTCCAGCGACAGCAGCGTCGCGCTGAGCGCGCTCGGCGGGATCTGGGTGGTGCGCATCAGATCGTCGACGCCACGCGGTTCGTCGTCGAGCAGCTGCCACAGCTGGCGTTCGCGGCTGCTCAGGCTGGCGGCGGCGGCAGGCTGCTCGGTGGCGGTGTTGCCGGCCCCGGCCAGGGTCGCCAGCGGCCCGACCTCGGCGAGGATGTCGTCGAGCGAGGTCACCAGCACGGCGCCGTCGCGGATCAGCTTGTTCGAACCGACGTGCTCGGGGCGGTCGATCGGTCCCGGCACCACCAGCACCTGCTTGCCGAACTCGCCGCCGAGGCGGGCGGTGATCAGCGCGCCGCTGGTCTCGCCAGCCTCGATCACCAGCACGGCGAGCGAGAGCGCGGCGACCAGGCGGTTCCTCCGCGGGAAGGTGCCTGGCGTGGGCTGGGCGTCGAACGGCATCTCCGACAGCACGGCGCCGTTGCCGGCGGCGATGCGCTCGGCCAGCGGACGGTTCTCCTCGGGATAGCAGCGGCCGATGCCGCTGCCGAGCACGGCGATGGTGCGGCCGGCGGCGGTCAGCGCGGCCTCGTGCGCGGCGGTGTCGATGCCGCGGGCGAGGCCGGAGATGATGGTGGCGCCGACCCGGGCCAGGCCGGTCGACAGGCGCTGCGCGGTGCGGTGGCCGTAGGCGCTGGAGCGGCGCGGGCCGACCACCGCCACCGCGAGACGGTCGCGCGGCTGCAGTTCGCCCAGCACCCATAGCGCCAGCGGCGGATCAGGCAGCGAGGCGAAGTCTTTAGGCCAGCCCGCATCGTGGCGGGTGAGGATGCGCACGCCGGCGGAGGCGCAGCGCGCGCGCTCGTCGGCGACCTGGTCGGCACCGCGCGGATCGCAGATGCGCCGCGCCTTCTCCGCGCCGATTCCCTCGACCGCCTGCAGCCGGTCCATGTTCTGGCTGAATACGCCGCCGAGGTCGCCGAAGGCCGCCTCCAGCCGCGCGGCCAGGATCGGCCCGACGCCGGGAACGAGGGCGAGGCGGAGGAGGGCGTCGGAGGGGGTCATGGGCACGCAGGTGGCTGGCCGCTGGTCGCTGGCTGCTGGCAGCCCGCACGGAACGCCTCGGCCACCGCTGCCGTGTCCTCGACCGTGCGCAGCTCCATCCGCCCGGCCTCGACCGGCAGGATGAAGCGCACGCGACCCTTGGCCGACTTCTTGTCCAGGGTGGTGCGCGCGACCAGGCGGTCGATCTCGCCGGCGTCGCGCGGGGTGTGCGCCAGCGGCAGGCCGAGCCGCGCCAGCAGTGCGTCCTGCCGCGCCGGCAGGGTGTGATCGCGCAGCACGCCGAGGCGTGCCGCCAGGGCGCAGGCCATGCGCATGCCGATGCCGACGCCCTCGCCGTGCAGGTAGGCGGCGTAGCCGGCCTCGGTCTCGAGGGCGTGGCCGAAGGTGTGGCCGTAGTTCAATTCGGCGCGCACGCCGCGTTCGAACTCGTCCTCTTTCACATACCACGCCTTGATCCGGCAGCTCTCGTGCACGACGTGGGCGATGGCGGCGGGCTCGCGTTCGCGCAGGGCCTCGGCGTTGGCCTCCAGCCATGTGAGCAGGGCGGGTTCGCGGATCACACCGTACTTCAGCACCTCGGCCAGGCCGGCGCGATATTCGCGCGGATCCATCGTCGCCAGCAACTCGGGGTCGGCGACGACGCAGGTCGGCTGGCAGAACGCGCCGACCAGGTTCTTGCCGAAGCTGGTGTCGACGCCGGTCTTGCCGCCGACCGCGCTGTCGACCATCGCCAGCAGCGTGGTGGGCACCTGGACGAAGCGTACACCGCGCATCCAGCACGCCGCGACGAAGCCGGCGAGGTCACCGGAGACGCCGCCGCCGAAGCCGATGATGCAGCCGCTGCGGTCGATGCGCTCGCGGGCGCAGGCCGCCCACATCGCCTCGGCCGTGGCCAGGGTCTTCGACGGCTCGCCGGCGGGGAAGGACGCGACCGCGGCATCGATGCCGGCGGCGGCCAGGGAGGCCAGCAGCCGGGCGCCGTGCAGGCGCGCCACCGTCGCGTCGGCGACGACCAGCGCACGTCCGCCGCCGAGATGCGGCGCGATCTGCCGGCCGGCCTCTGCGAGCAGGCCGGAACCGATGTGGATGGGATAGGAGCGGGTGCCCAGGTCGACGGTCAGCTGCACGGCGGGATTGGACTGGGGATCGCCGCCGGCACAATAAGGTCATGGAAGACGGCGCGACCGGCATCGACTGGCGGGAATGGTGGGAGATCGCCTCCTACGTCGTCACCGTCATCGGCCTGCCGCTGGCGATCTGGGTGTTCGTGATCGAGCAGAAGAAGGAGCGCCAGAACGATGACGACGAGGTCTACCAGGAGCTGTCGGCGGAATACACCGAGTTCCTCAAGCTGGTGCTGCAGCACGCCGACCTCCGCTTGATGAGCCCGGCTTCAACCGGCGAACTGAGCGAGGAGCAGCGCGAACGCCGTTCGGTGCTGTTCTCCATCCTCATCTCCCTGTTCGAACGCGCCTACCTGCTGGTCTACGAAGACGAGATGCCGAAGCAGCAGCGCCGCTTGTGGCTGAGCTGGGAGGACTACATGCGCGAGTGGTGCCGGCGCGCCGACTTCCGCGAGGCCCTGCCCAAGCTGCTGGAAGGCGAAGATCCCGACTTCGTCGCCCACATCACCCAGCTGTCCGCCGAGGAGGGGAAGTAGCCTGGGAGCGTTGTATTCCAGTGCGGCTCGGATAACGAGGCCAGGGTCCCCAACGCGGCCGCACGGGAGAGCGGCACTCCCGGCTCATCGCATCCGCCGGAGCCTGAGAGTCGCCTCGGCGTTGCCCAGGGCGCTGGCCTTCTCCAGCAGTTTGCGTTGCAGCGCGGCGTCCTTGGTGAGGTCGACGGCGTCGAGCAAGACGAGCGAGTCTCCGGCATCCTTGGCTTGGCCGACCAGCAGGTCGAGGTCGGCGAGCATGCCGGCCTGATCATCGAGATGGCGGCGGGCGCGGGCCCGCGACAGGATGGTGGTGCAGCCCGGGCGCAGGGCGACCAGGCGGTCGAGGTCGGCGATGGCCCCTGCGCGGTCGCCGGCGGCGGCGCGGGCGCGGCTGCGCAACGACAGGCTCTCCGCATCTTCCGGCGCGGCGGCGAGTAGCGCGTCGCAGTCGGCGATGGCTCCGGCGTGGTCGTTGGAGGCCAGGCTCAGCCGGGCGCGCTGCCAGCGCGCAGCGCGATCATCCGGGCGCAGGTCCAGGAGGCGGCTGATCGCTGCCAAGGCGCCTGGCGCATCGCCGGCAGCCTCGGAGAGGGCGGCATCGAGTCCGTGGATCACCGGGAAGCGCACGCCCAGGCCGGGGGCGGCCAGGCGCACGCGCACGACGATCGGCGGCAGCAGCTCCAGGCGCTTGGCATCGACCGCGGCAGCGGCGCCGTCGGCGGCGAGGCGGGCGAAGGGGTGCTCGGGCTCGGCCGCGAGCAGGGCCTCGGCGGCGCGCCGCACCTCGCCGAGCTGGCCGCGCACCAGCAGCAGGCGGAAGAGCCGGTCCTGCAGGTCGTCGCGCTCGGGGAAGGCGGGGGACAGCTCGCCCAGCAGAGCGGCGTCGCTGCCGGCGACGGCGGCGTCGACCTCGCCGGCGCGCAGCCGGCGGGCGAGGGCGCGCAGGCGCGGAGCCGGATCGGGCACGGTGACGCCGGCAGTGGCGGCGGCGCGCCATTGCTCCATCGCCAGCGGCCAGGCTTCGGCCCGCTCAGCCTCGGCGGCGCGCAGGGCGGCCAGCCGGCCCTCGGCCGCCGGGCCGCGCACCGCCCGGGCCAGCGGCTTCAGCTCGGCCAGGGCGCCGGCGGAGCCCGCAGCGTCGCCAGCCGCCTCGGCGGCGCAGCCAGCGGCCAGCAGCCGTGCGACCAGGGGCGCCAGATCGGCGGTGGCGCGGGCGGCGAGCTCGGCGTCCTCGGCGTCGACGTAGAGCCGGCCGCGCAGCTCGCCGGCCGCCGATCCGGTGGGATCCAGAGACAACACCGTGATCAGCTCCCGCAGGGCGGCGTCGCGGTCGCTGGCGGCCAGGTGGCCGAGGCCGAGCAGGGCGCGCGCCTCGTCGTCGAGCGGCCAGCGCTGCAGGTGCGCTTCGACCAGGCCCCGCATCGCCGCCGCGCCCTGCTCCTCGGTCAGCTTGCGCAGGGCGGCGAGGCCGGAATTGCGCTGGCGCAGTTCGGCCAGGCGCAGCGCTTCGCCCTCGGCTGCGGGCTGCTCGGCCGCCTTGGCCTCGTCGCGGAAGCGGGCCCAGGCGCCGCGCACGATCCGGAGGCCGGCCTCGCGCCTGGCCCCGTCGGGCAGGGCGTTCACCGCGGCCAGCGCGCGCGCCTCCTGCTCGGCGCGCGTCGCCTCGCCGGCGGCGGCCAGGCAGGCCAGCAGGAGCAGCAGCGCGCATCTCATCTCGCCATCCTCGCCAACCTGGGATCCAGCATCGCGCGCAGGCCGTCGCCGACCAGATTGAGCGCCAGCAGCGTGCCGGTCATCGCCAGCGCGGGAACCAGCAACAGCCAGCCGCGCTCGCCGCCGCTACCCAGGGCCTGCATGCCCTGGTGGACCAGGGCGCCCCACGAGTCGAGCGGCCGCCCGTCCTGCTGCACGCCCAGGCCGATGAAGGAGAGGAAGCTCTCCTCGAGGATCACCGCCGGCACGGTCAGGGCGGCGAAGACGATGACCGGGCCGAGGCAGTTGGGCAGCAGATGGCGCAGCACGATGCGCGACCCGGGCAGGCCGGCCGAGCGCGCCGCGAGCACGAACTCGCTGGCGGCGAGCGTCAGCACCTGGGCACGGACGATGCGCGCCGTGGTCAGCCACTGCACGCAGCCGAGGGCGGCGAAGAACACGATCAGGCTGCGGTCGGCCAGGGTCATCAGCAGGATGACGAGGAAGAGGAAGGGCACCGCGTCGAGCACATTGATGCCGGCGACCATGGCGGCGTCGGTGCGCCCGCCGCGGAAGCCGGCGATGGCGCCGTAGAGCGAGCCGATCACCAGCGAGACCAGGGTCGCGACCAGGCCGACCATCAGCGACAGCCGGCCGCCGTGCAGGGTGCGCGACCACAGATCGCGGCCCTGCTGGTCGGTGCCCAGCAGGTGGAAGGCGGTCAGCTCGCGCCCGTCGGCGCGCACCGCCAGCACGCGCTCGCCGCGGACCTCCAGCTCGCCGGAGATGGGGGTCTCGTCGCGGAAGATGGCAGTCACGCGGCCCTGGTCCTGCTCGACGCGCAGCCGCCGCACCGCCTCGGTTCCTTCGATGCGCAGGTAGCGTACCGGCGCCGCGGTGGTCAGCCAGGGCGGCGGCGGACCGCCGGCGACCAGTTCGCCGGGCGGAGCGCGGCCCTCGTCGCCGTCTGGCCCGACGATCACCGCGTCGGTCGGCACGGCGAGGCGCTCGAGACGCCGCGCGTCAGGGCCGCGCAGCTCCAGCGCGCCGCGGCGCAGCACGCAGCGGTAGAGGCGGTCGCCGCCGCCGGCGAGGTCGTATTCCAGCACCGATCCGGTGTGCGGTCCGGGCTGGCCGGGCGCCAGGCGGGTCAGCAGCGGCACGTCGGGATGGCGCGAGAGCGGCGGCTGCGCGCCGAGCCAGGGCCGCAGCTCCTCGGGCGAGGGCGCGATCCACGGCGCGAGCAGGCAGGCCAGCGCCATGGCGACGACGGCGAGGAGGCCGGCGAAGGCGAAGCGGTCCTGACGGAAGCGGGCCCACGCGCCGGTCATTCTGCACCTACGTGTTCACACGGAGGAACGGAGGGAACGGAGGCGAAGGACGGTCGTTGTTCGACTCCGTTCCCTCCGTTCCTCCGTGTGGATCGAGCGTTCATGACAGCCGCACCCGCGGGTCGACCGCCGCCACCGCCAGGTCGGCGGCGAGGTTGCACAGCACCACCAGCAGGCCGAAGAGCAGGGTCAGGGCCATGACCAGGTTGTGGTCGCGGTTGAAGGCGGCCTGCACCATCTCGCCGCCGAGGCCGGGAATCTGGAAGACCTGCTCGACCACCACCGAGCCGGTCAGCAGGTAGGCCGAGGCGGTGCCGAGGAAGGCGACCACCGGGACCAGGGCCGGACGCAGCTGATGGCGCACCAGCACGGTCCAGGGGCCGACGCCCTTGGCCCGCGCGGTGCGGACGTGGTCGGCGTGCGCCGCGTCGGCCAGCGAGCTGCGCGCCAGGCGGGCGATGCGCGCCGCCGGGGCGGCGGCCAGGGTCGCCATCGGCAGCAGCAGGTGGATGGCGTCGCCCCAGCCCAGCGACGGCAGCCAGCCCAGGCGCAGGCCGAAGAACAGGGCGAGGACCGGACCGATGACGAACGACGGCACGGCGATCGCGGCCATCGCCGCGCTGGCGGTGAGGCGGTCGAGCCAGCCGCCGGGGCGCATCGCCCCGGCGAGGGCGAGTCCGAGTCCGGCGACCACGGCCAGCAGCAGGGCGGCGCCGCCAAGCACCAGCGAGACGCCGAGCTTCGGCCGGATCACCTCGCCGACGTCCTGGCCGGGCGACAGGGTCGGCAGGCTGCCGTCGGCCACGCCGGCGAGCGTGCGCACGAACTGCACCGGCAGCGGGCGGTCGAAGCCCATGCGTTCGGCCATCGCCGCCTTGACCGCCGGCGCCAGTTCGCGGTCGGCGTCGAACGGCCCGCCCTTGGCCGAGCGCACCATGGCGAAGGTGGCCAGCGCGATGAGCAGCAGGACGAGCGGCGCGAGCAATAGGCGCTTGAGCAGGTAGTTCATGCGGCGAACTTCCGGGGCCCCATCGCTAGCCGATGGGGCGGCCGCCGAGCGGCGGTGGCGGCATACCATCGGCGAAGCCGATGCCGCCACGATTTCGGAGCCAGCGACGAAATCGAGCTGCGACAAAGGCCGGGGGGCAGGCCCGCAGGGCCGCGGGGGCGAAGCCCCTGAGCAAATAGCTTCATGGCTCGATCCACATGCACCACCACGGGTGCTCGTCGCGCACGTTCTCGAACCAGCCGCGTACCTCGTCGCGCAGGAGGCCCTGGTTGACGTAGATGTAGATCGGCATGAAGGGGAACTCGTCTTCGACCAGCTGGCGCTCCAGTTCGCGATAGAGCGCCGGGCGCCGCTGCGGGTCGGCCTCGGCCTGGGCGGCGGCGAGGCCGGCGTCGAACGTCGTATTGCTCCAGCCGGTGCGGTTGTTGCCGCCGCCACTGCGCCACAGCGCGACGAAGGTGTCGGGGTCGAGGTAGTCGCCGACCCATGAGGCGCGCGCCACCTGGTAGTTGAGCGCACTGGTGTCGGCGAGGTAGGTCTTCCATTCGCGGTTGATCAGTTCGACGCGCACACCCAGCGCGTCCTCCCACTGCCGCGCCACCGCCTCGGCGACCTGCTTGTGCGCCTCGCTGGTGTTGTAGAGCAGCTCGATGCGCGGCATCGGCTTGCCACCCGGGCCGTAGCCGGCCTCGGCGAGCAGCCGCCGCGCCGCGGCGCGGTCGGTGGGCAGGCCGGCGGGCGGGTCGTAGCCGGGCATCGCCGGAGTGAGCCAGGTACTGGGGATCTGGCCGGCCTTCAACACCTGCCCGGCGACCACGCTGCGGTCGAGCGCCAGGCTGAAGGCCTTGCGCACGCGCTTGTCGTCGAAGGGGGGCTTGGTGCAGTTGAAGCGGTAGAAGTAGGTGGTGAGGAACGGCGTGACGTAGTACTCGGGCAGCCAGCGCAGCTCCTCCCACTTGGCCAGCGGGATCGACGGCATCCAGTGCAGAACAGCCGGTAGGCGGCGTCGGCGTCCTGGTACGGCAGCATGGTGATGCGGGCCAGCCGTACCTGCTGCGCCGCCCGCCAGCGCGGATTCGGCGCCAGCACGATGCGTTCGCGTGGCGACCACTCGGCGAGGGCGAAGGCGCCGCCGCTGACGATGTGCTCGGGCCGCGTCCAGCGTTCGCCATGCTCGCGGATCGTGTGCAGCGGCACGGCGGCGAAGGCGTGGAAGCCGCACAGCGAGAGGAACCACGGGCACGGTTTCGCCAGGCGCACGGTGAGGGTGAGCGGGTCGGGCGCTGCGACGCCCACCGCCTCGGCCGGCCCTGCGCCGGTGCGGCGCGCCTCGGCCCCGGCGATGGGGTCGAACAGCTCGGCGTAGTCGGCGCCGGTCGCCGGATCGAGGGCGCGCAGCCATGAGCCGCGCACCGTTGCGCTGTCGATCGCGGTGCCGTCGCTGAAGACCAGGCCCGGGCGCAGGTGGAAGGTGAAGGTGCGGCCGTCGGCGGACTGCTCCCACGAGGCGGCGAGGCCCGGCCGCGGGGTCAGGTCGCGCGGGTCGAGCACGGTGAGGCCCTCGAACAGGGCGAGGGCGACGCGCGCCTCGACCACGCCGCTCATCAGGTGCGGATCGAGCGTCTTCGGCTCGCTCTCGTTGTTGAAGATCAGCTCCTGCTTCGCCGCCTTCCAGCCGTCGCCCGGTGGGCGCAGGTCGTCCATCCACGCATCGGGCTCGGCCGCGGACAGGGCGGCCAGGCAGCTGAGGACGAGCAGGACGCGCACGACGGGATCCTGGCGGCCATGTGGCGACGGCAATGCTAGGCCAGCAGGTTGCGCCAGCGCAGGCCGGGGTACTTGGCGAAGCCGGCGTCGCAGGTCCACCAGGCGGCGTCGTGCTCGATCGCCAGGGCTGCGAACCACGCATCCATCACCCCCGCCCCGGACAGGCGGAAGTCGCCGACGAACTGGCGGAACAGCGGCCAGTGCCGCGGACCCGGCTCGACCGCCTTGCTGCGACCGGCGAGTTCGAGATGGGCGAGGAAGGCGAAGGCCTGCGCCGTCGCCATCGGCGGCTGGAACACCCGCGGGTGGCTGCAGATGCGCACCATGCCGGCCTTGAGCGAGGCGCTGGCGCCGAAGGTCTCGCCTGCGGCCACCGCCGTCTGCAGCGCGTCGAGGCAGGCGCGGTGGTGTGGCGACGCGGCCACGGCCGCGTTCACCAGCACGTTCACATCGCAGAGGATCACGGCGCGTCCGTCGCGTCGAGCAGCTCGCTGGTGCGGGTGAGGTCGA
>JAIFKN010000081.1 GCA_020049615.1 bacterium
ACAAGGACATCCCCGCTGGCCGCTACGGCGGCCCCCCGATCCACCCGGGCACCATCCTCCGCGATGAGTTCCTGGTGCCGCTCAGCCTGACGGCCTACGCCCTGGCCAAGGCCCTGCACGTACCGCAGACACGGCTGGGCGAAATCCTAGCCGGACGCCGCTCCGTGACCGCCGACACCGCATTGCGTCTGGCACGGCACTTCGGCACTACGCCGGCCTTCTGGCTGAACCTCCAGGCGGAACATGATCTGCGCGTTGCTGAAATCGAGCACGGTCGAGAAATCGCCGCCGAGGTTGAGGAACGGGAACCGGCGCTGGTCTAGCAGAGAACCACACCAATAACTAACTAAGACCTTGGAATCCTCTGCCTTACAGAGCGCTTGCATCGTAAGGACGACGCCTTACACTCGATCAAAAGGGTAAGACGCATGTCGACCATGACTATCACAGCGAAGCGCCAGGCAACCCTGCCTCGGGAGTTGTGCGAGGAATTGGGTATTCACGCAGGGGATCGCCTAGATGTCGATCGCGCCGTCGTAGATGGCCGCCCCGTTTGGGTTCTGAAACCTCGGCATGTGGACTGGTCATGGATTGGCTCGGCGAAGCCAACGACGGGGATCTCCCATGAAATGGATGACATTCGGGCCTCCATTGGCCGAGGAATTGGAGAGAGACGTTCGTGAACTTAGGCCTCGACACATCTGTGGTGTTGCGCTTGTTGACTGGGCAACCGACTGACATGGCGGAGACTGCCCGGAGACGCTTGGAGCAGGCTCACGCAGATGGTGATGCCGTGGTCATCTCAGACCTCGTCTTGGCCGAGTGCTACTATGCCCTTGTTCACCATTACCAATTCGACAAGGAAGATGCTCGCGATAAGTTACACAACATGGCAAATTCTGGAACCGTGGTGATTGAACCGATCGAGGCCAGAGGGGCCTTGGATAAGGCTGCTGGTGCCGGTCTTGTGGATCGACTCATTCTACACCGATACCGTGCAATTCAGGCATCGACGCTGACCTTCGATAAAGCGTTGGGCGCCGCCGGCGCAACCCGACTGAAAGCCAAGAACTAAGGAAGCGATTTGTCCACTTGTAGCCCAAGCAATGACCGCGATCGGCCGGCTTACAGTGAGCCGGCCGCGGCGCGACCGTTGCCGGCTGCAAGGAGCAATATCGGAGATGCCCAATCAGCCAATCGCAACCAGGAGTTGATGCGTGGCTTGGTCAACCCGCTGGCGGATGCCGCACACAATACTGTCCTTATGGACCGAGGGCGGATATTGAGATCCCTCCAGGCGCTCGATGCGGCCCTCGTCGATCACCCGCTGCTCTCAGCAAATCCAGGCCTGAAAGCCAACCTGCGGGTAATCGGCGGAACGGCGATGGTCCTGCGTCACAATTCGCGTCTTGGAACCACAGATATCGACGCGGTAATCTGGCCAGAGCGGGGCGTCCTAGAGACTGCTGACGGCATAGCTTCGCGAGAGGGGCTGGGCCTCGGCTGGTTGAACGATGCCGCGAAGCGTTTCCTCCCGGAACGCGCAGAGTTTGTCGCATACAACTGCCCTGTGCCGCTGCAACGCCTAGCGATATCACTGGCTGATGATGAGACCCTGTTGGCCATGAAATGCCACGCTCTTCGGGGCGATAAAGATTCGGAAGACATCGTGGTGTTGGCAAGAGCACTGGGCATGAAAACCGCCGAGCAGCTTCGCGCACATACCCATCACATGTATGGAATAGACATTATAGACGCAGACTCAATGGCCATCCTTGAGGGGGTTGTCCATGATCGTCTCTGACGTGCTCTCAGTTGCCAACGAGGACGTAGTTACTCGCGAGGCGTACCTGCACCAGTTTGTAGACGAACTGCGCCGTTCCGATTCGGGCGAACGTAGGCGCGCTCTAACGTTGAAAATCTCGCCAAAGGGCAGCTGGTCGGCGGTGGTGGCAGCGGTTGTTGAGTCCATTTGTGTCGAGGCCCACGAATCGCCACCGGAGTGGACGTCTGTCGTAAGCGAGACTCCAGTGTTCATACCTGCCGTGCGAAATGATTCCCAGGCGGCGAAAGTCCTCCGGCGGATCTCTCCTAGCGTATTTTGCAAGCATAATGTCTTTGTTTCACCGAAATTTCTCTCACGCCGCTAACTTAGAACTAATAGGCCCAGGGGAAAGCGGCGGAAAGCGGCGGTCTGGTTGGCCCGAAGGACTACGGCGGCAACGCTTTGGCTTTTGGCTGGCCTGACGGCGATGTAGTGGGATATCCCACTTTACAACAGTTCCCACGCAGTAGACTTCGGGCATGGCCATCGCGTCCCTGCCCCGTAGCCCTCTCGTCCTGCGACCCGACACCAAGGGACGCGTTGGGCTCGACAGCCTGCTCCGTCGGGCCCGCGAGTACCTGGGCGGCGTGCCAATCGCCGGTCTCGCCGCGGAGGTTTCCAGCGACGGCACCATCACCTTGCGACCCCGCGTGGAAGTTGCCGCTGATACGGCGCAGGTGCTGCGCCTCTCCGACAAGGACGCCACGGCGTTTTCGGATGCATTGGCCCATCCGCCCAAGCCCAACGTGGCGTTGCGCAAGGCGGCACAACGCTGGAAGAAGACGGTGGACAGCCAGTGAGTCTGGCGATCGGACCGCTCGACGAGACCCACCGTCGTGGTCTGTTCTCCTCAGGAGTCGAAGCGCTGGATCGCTGGTTCCACGAGCAGGCAGGCCAGAGTCAACGCAAGCGGCGCACCACGGTCTGGGTTGCCACCGCGCCAGATCATCCCACGGTGCCCCTCGGCTACTACAGTCTGGCATCGTTCCATGTGGCGTTCGAGCATGCCCCCGAGTCCCTGCGCAAGAAACTGCCCCCTGAACCGCTGTATGTCGCCTTGATCGCCAGGTTGGCGGTTGCCACCGGAGCCAGGGGCCAGGGATTGGGCGGCATGCTCCTCATCGACGCGGTCAAACGCTCGCTCAAGGCATCGCTGCAAGTGCCTACGCATGGCGTCGTGGTCCATGCCAAGGATGCGGACGCGGCTTCGTTCTACAGGCACTTCGGCTTTCTGCCATTTCCAGACGACCTTCTGCACCTCTACTTGCCGATGGCGTCCATCGAGGCGTTGCCGTAACGCGGCATGTGCGCCCACGGAAGAGGACGGCAACACCGGAGCAGCGTCGTCGGCATTCTCCGAACTGATAGGCCACGAGGGATGCGATGGCTGTGATTACCGCGCCGCGCCGCGCATTGACGATGTCGTTGAGGGCCAGCGCTACGCCACGCTGCGCTAATGCCCGATATGCAAAGTGCGCACTTTACATAATTTGGCACCCTTGCGTGCCTGTGCGGCCAGGCAGGATCCACGTATGACCAAGCCGGTTCAGATCCCGTTGACGCGCATTCGGCGACAGGGTGCCGAGATCTTTGCGCGCGTCTGCTATCGGCGCGAAGAGGTGATCGTCACCGATTACGGAAAGCCGATCGCGCGAATCATCCCGATGGGAGACGCGATCGCCCGACTTCCCCGCCAGGGCGAGAGGATCAACTTCGCGCATATCGGATCAGACTTCGACGACTTCCTGCGTGAGGAGGGAATCTATGATGAGGTGTCACAGGCGGCGCGGAAACGCGTAGCCCGGTGGCTGCTCACTCAACGGAAACGCCGCCCCATCGAGTTCTACAAAGCACGCGCACGCAAGGCCGGTGTGAAAACCCTAGTTCGACCGGCAGAGATACCCGCTGTTGCCAAGATAACGAAGCGGAATCGGCACCCGGAGGTCAAATCGGGAAAACCCGTCGGACGTGAAGCATGGTAGACAACGCTCGTTTGACGCGAGGACGGCGTCGAGGGAATGTCCATTTTCCCGCCGCTCCAGCGGCATCCGGAATGCCCAGCGACTACGGGCGCCTCCTGGCCGATCTCAAGCAGCGCATCGCCCAGCAGCGTCTGCGGGTGGTTCTTGCCAGCAACGCAGCCCTGTTGGAACTCTACGCCGACATCGGTCGCGCCATCCTCGCTCGCCAGTCCGCCGAGGGGTGGGGGGCCAAGGTCATCGATCGTCTGTCTGTCGACCTGAAATCCGCCTTCCCGGACATGACCGGGTTTTCCCCACGCAACCTCAAATACATGAGGGCTTTCGCTGCCGCCTGGCCCCAGGGCGCAATTGTGCAAGCACCCCTTGCACAATTGAGTTGGAACCACCACCAGGCCCTACTCGACAAACTCAAGACTGCCGAGGACCGTCTGTGGTACGCCGGTCAGGCTGCCCAGCTCGGTTGGTCGCGTAACATCCTGGCATTCCAGATCGAGGGCCAGGCCAAGCGGCGCAGTGGCAAGGCGCAGACCAACTTCGCCGCCACACTGCCGCCCACTACCTCGGACTTGGCGAGCCAGATCTTCAAAGATCCTTTCCTCTTCGATTTTCTTGGAACAGCCGCTCCCCGACGCGAGGCCGAATTGGAGCAGGGGTTGGTCGATCACATCCAGCGTTTCCTGCTGGAACTCGGTCAAGGGTTCGCCTTCGTTGGGCGACAGGTCCACCTGGAATTCGCCAACCAGGACCACTACCTCGACCTGCTGTTCTACCACCTGCGCCTGCGCTGCTATGTGGTCATCGAACTGAAAGCCGGCGCTTTTGAGCCCGGCCACGCTGCTCAGCTCAACATGTACCGTGCGGCCGTCGACGACCTACTCCGCCACCAAGAGGACAAGCCGACCATCGGCCTGTTGCTGGTAAAGGACAAGAACCGGGTCTTGGTCGAATACGCACTGTCTGGCTACTCCGCCCCGATTGGCGTTGCAGCTTGGCAGACCCAACTCACCCAGCAGCTGCCCGACGACCTGCGTCCAAGCCTGCCGACGGTCGAAGAGATTGAAGCCGAAATGGCGGCCGGTGGTCGTGGACATGGCGCGGGTGTGGAAACGCCTCTCCCGGCCAATCGACTACCGGCCCACCCAGGCCACATGCTCGTACAGGAGTTCTTGAAACCGCGAGGCATCACCGTCCCACAGGCTGCGAAAGCTCTGGGATTGCGATTGGCCGTGATGCGAAAGATCATCGCTGGGCAATGCGGAATAACGCGGGAAATTGCTCAGATACTTGGAGCCTACACGGGTTGTCCGGCTGCCACTTGGCTCACCCTCCAAGAGGCATACGATCTCGCCGTGTCGACCCAGGCACTCAAGACCGAGAAACGCGGGATGCTACCTCGGCAGGCGAGAGCCTTGGACTCCAAGGGCCACTCGTGACTTCCATTCGGTGCATCTACTGTGGCAAGGAAGTAGCGAGCACATCGCTCCAATGCTGTGGCGTACAGTACGCCTTGAACGGAACCTACTCGATCAGCACGCCGAAGATGCCATCAACGAAGCGACCTGGCCCTGATCGGGCAACCGACCAACCCTCGCAAGTTAATCCCTAAGGACTAAGAGAAACACTCAATGACTACCTACCAGGAAGTATGGGACCTGCGAAAGAAGGAGCGAAATCTGAGGCAGGCGCAGCCGAAGACGTATTCAGACGTTCTAATGAGGTCCCCTACACGTTTCGCGGTATTTGTCATAATGTCCGACCCAATCGTCGGTAGATATGAGGACCAAGAACGACGCCACATTGCCCCATCTATCGCTAGGCGTCGCTATACTGATGAACTCGCACTAACTTCCCACAAGTGGTGGCACATTCATGCCTCCCGGATTGATAAATGGAAAAGAGATGGACAGAATTCACCAACACTTTTACTGGGTTTATGTAAACTTGCCGGTGCCGGCATATATCGTATAATAGTAGCCGCGAAAATTCACCCTGGCGCCTGGGGCAACGTAGTTTATTGGGGGTATCCCAACATTTGTGTAACGGGATGCAAACAGGGTGCTTACGAGTCTTATAAATAACTAGCTGCACATTCCATTTTGCACAAGCGACTTATGCGAACAGGAATTTCAAAAAGTTTGAGAAAACCCTCCAGTTCTAAGAAACAGAGTCCGTACGAATGCCCTCTAGGCTGAATCCGCAGAACGTCCTACAGAATTGCACCAGGTCCTTGGACGTGGGAGTCGACCTCGGCGGTGTAGGTGTCCAGCATCTGGTCGCTCTTGTGGCGTGAGACACGGCGAATCTGGACGTTGGAAGCTCCGGCGAGACGGGCCTCCGTGATGAAGCCGCGTCGCAGACTATGGGGACTGATGTCATCGCCGAGATGGAGCTTTCTCAAAATCGGAGCAACCGAGGCGGCATTGAGGGCATGGTCTCCAACGCAGCCGTGCCGATCGATGCGCCGGAAGAGGGGGCCTTTGGAGATCCCGGCTGCCAATTGCCAGGCTTCTATGGCGCTGATGGCGTCGAACCGCGCATCGCCGGCCGTGTAGAGGGGGACGAGCTGACCCGCCTGACGCTGATCGGTCTTGCTGCGGCGGATATGGAGGACCCAGCCGCCGGCAGCAGACGTCCGCAGATCGTCAACCGTCACCGCAACGAGCTCGCTCCGTCGCAAGGCCGCCGAGAATCCCAGCAGGATCATGGCGCGATCCCGCAGCGCGGCGAGGCGGTGCACGGGTTCAGTGGCGTGTGCAGCCTGCTCCAACTGCCGGATGGCCACCTCCAGATGCTTCCGCAGCACGGGACCTTTGCGGGCCGGCGGCGCAGCCAGGGGGACCAGCAATTCGCCATCGAACCAGGTGCTGAAGGCGTGATTGGCCAGAGGTGCAGGCAGATCCAGCAACCCACGGAGGGCGGTCACGGCCGCCAACGCGACACGAGCCGATGACGTCGACCAGGCATGGGCGCCACGTGTCATGGCCAGGAGCCAGCCCCGCAGGAGCGCATCGTCGCCCAGCTCGGCCTCATGGCGTTCGCAAAGTGACCACCAGGCCGTGATGAAGGGCCGGTAGGTCCGGCTGGTGCCCGCAGCCACACGGCTGGCCAGGCGTTCGAGCACGGCCGCGAGACGCTCGTGATCCTCGATGAGGACGATGGGCTTTCCGCGGCAATCACGGGCCTCGCTGGCTGCCAGCTTGGTAATCGGCAACCCGAGGATCTTGCTGGTGCGGGCCAGCTTGGGCTTGATGGCCATGCGCGGATCCTGCCTGGGACCCACTCTCGTGTCAACATGTGTTAAGCAGGCTTAGCGAGTATGATGGATTTATGTCCCCGCACTGTTTGCCGCCGAACAGGCGCGGTATCCACCCCTCGCGCAGCGAGCTACGCTGTCGGTGGCCACGACGGTTGCTCCAGACGAAGGCGTACGGGGTGCTGGCGTCGGTACCGATGGCGCACTGGTGGTGGAAATCAGTCGGGCCAGCGTCAGCCTCACGCAAGTCGATATGCTCCTCACCTTCCTTCCGGTGTTCAAGGTGGGTCGGCGCTGGCCGTGCCATGACCAGCCGCGCGGTCCGGTGCCATTCGTGGTAGGCGTGTTCGGATCCCTGCCGGCAACCGGCGATGCGGGCCGGCTGGACGCCTTGCTCCGCGATCTGACCGCGACGGCTCCCCATACGCACATCTGCCTGCTTTGCCCCCAGGAGCAGATCGCCAGCGTGCGCGGACGACTGGGTGACGGCGCGGCACGCATCATCGGGATCGAGATCGGCCAGCAGCCCGGCATGCGGTCAGCGGGCGACACCCTGTTCCTGGAGGCTCCCGCTGCAGGGAGGGACCAGGAGGAATACATCCTCGAATTCATCAGGTTGCATGCGCAGTGGCTGGTCGTGCTTGAAGGCCAGGAACCGACCGATGCCGGACGACGTGCGACGGTCGAACGGATGGTCGATCGGTACGTGCATGGAGTCGGAGCGAAATCCTCTGGAGTTGAAGCCTCCCTGAACCTGGAACCTTTCGGATTGGTTTCACGGTGGGGCTCCGGTCCTGCGCCGGCCTGGATCACCAGGGAGGGCGCCACTTCCGGTCTCGTCCATGAGGGCCAGGTCGCCATGGAGGTGCTCCGAGCCCGGCTGCAGCGGACCGACAGGCTGAACGCGGACCTCCAGGCCACCCGGTGTCACCGGCCACAGAGCATCAGCCAGAGCATCGCGTGGCTCGTCGGCGCAGAAGGCGAGGGCGGGGCGCTTGCATCGATGCCGCTGCCCGGTGTACGACACGGTTGAGAAAGAATGGCGGCATCTCGACTTC
>JAIFKN010000003.1 GCA_020049615.1 bacterium
CTATGCGAAGGGTGATGGCCTGATTTTGCACCGCCACGACCGGTTTCCCGCTCCGGTTTCGTGGACTGATTTTACTCCGCCGCTTCCACGCCAGCGCCGGATACATACGGTATGGAGTTCGCCCACGTTCAGCGACGACTTCCACCCGCTCAGCGAACAAGCGACATGCATGCTGGCCGAGCACGTGCCAAGCGGGCTGCGGACGATGGGCTATGGGCGATTCAACCCATCCGAGGCGGAAGGGTTCCACAGCCGTCGGATCCGCTGTCCAGCCCAGTCGATGAGCGTGACGAGTGCCAGGATGGCGAGCAGGACGACGCCGAATCGGTCCCAGTCCCCATATTCCTGGTACGTCTGCAGCAGCAGGCCGACCCCACCAGCGCCGACGTAGCCGACGATCGCGGCCGAGCGCAGGTTGTATTCCAGCATCCACAGTCCGTGGCTGGCCAGCTGGGTGCGCAATTGCGGCCAGGTTCCCCAGCGGAAGGCCTGGATCGCGTTGGCATCCATCGCCCGCAGGCTGCGCGCCGGCCACTGGTCTGCGGCGTCGATCGACTCGGAGAAGAACTTGGCGAGGTAGCCGGCGCTGTAACCGGACAGTGCCAGGCAGCCGGCGAGGGCGTTCGGCCCGGTGATCGCGACCGCGAGCACTGCCCATACCAGCGCGGGCACGCTGCGCACGGCATTCAGGAGCAGCCGCGCCGGGACGGCGACCCACCAGGGTGATACCGTCCGCGAGGCTGCCAGCGCAAGCGGCAGGCTGGCCACCGCGGCGATGGCTGTCGCGACCAGGGCGATGCGGGCCGTCTCCAGCATGGCCCAGCCGACATCCGGTAGCACCGACCAGTCGGGCGGCACGAACCGGCCGGCGAAGGAGGTGAAATTCGCCCAGTAGTCCAGATCGCGGCCGCTGCCGCGGATGCCCGATGCGGCGACGCACACCAGCAGGACGAAGATGGCCATGCTCCAGTCGACGCCATCGAGTCGTCGCCACGCCGGCCGATGCGAGCCGGGATTCATGGACGCAGCACGCGGATGATCCAGGATCCGTCGCTGCCGAACACGAGTTCGCGGTCGGCGCAGGATTCGACCAGAGCCGGTTGATGGATGACGGCCAGGATGGCGCGGCGCATGGTTGCCGCCTCCTGGCGCAGCCGATCCATCACCCGTCGTCCGGAGTCCGCATCCAGTTGCGAGACCGGTTCGTCGAGGAGGACGATCCGGCCGCCATGGTGGAGCGCCCTGGCGACGGAGAGGCGCTGGCGTTCGCCGCCGCTGGCGGTGGATACCGGCCGGTCCAGCAGGTGCGCGACCCCGAGATCGCACGCCAGACGCTTGGCCGGGTCGATGTCGCTTCTGGGCATGCGGAACCAGGCGTTCCACCACGGCAGCGCGTGCAGACGTCCCGCGAGGATCGCCTGCATGCCGGTGATGGCTCCGGGAAGACCGCTGTCCTGGAAGGAAACCGCCAACGATCCCCGGCGCCCGCCCGCCACATCCACCAGCCCCTTGAGCGGCCGGTCCAGGCCGGCGAGGGCCCTGATCAGGCTGCTCTTCCCGCAGCCTGAGGCGCCAGTCACGGCCATCACCTCGCCTGGCTGCAGGTCGAATGAGAGATCCTCGACCAGTCGGCGTCCACCGTAACCCAGGGTGAGGCCGCGGCAGCTCAGCGACGGATCAGCCACGATGGTGATCAGAGCTTCATCGCCTTGACCGCATGCAGCGCCGCCCTGATCGGCGCCAGATGGGCCTGCTCATCGACCTCCACCAGGGGGCCGCCGAAGACGCGGTCGCGCAGCATAGGATCCAATGACGCCATGCACTTCGCCAGAGCCACGCCATCAGAGGTCGGCAGAGCGGTGCGGATGATGAGGACATGGGTCGGGACCGGCCCCTGGCTGGCCAGCACCTTGAGGCGCGACTTCTGTTCCGGCTTGAGATGCTTGTCGCCTTCAAACACGTAGTCGCTGACTGCGGCGGCCTCGGCGCTGCCATCGAGCACGCGTTCCACCGCGCTGACATAGCCGGTGCCATAGAAGACGTGGCCTTCGCCGAAGAATTCGGCCGGAGAGCCCCCGGCCCTGATCAGACCCTGCTGCTGCAGGTCGTAGAGCGGGACGATGCATCCGCTGGTCGAGGTGCGGCTGGCGAAGGCCACCGGCTTGCCGGCAAGCTGCGCGACCTGGGCATAGGGCTTGTCTGCCAGGGTCAGCCAGACGCTCCGGTAGGAGGTCATGCCCTTGACCTGGACCGCCAGGGCGATGCGGGCCGGGGCTGGCCTGCCCGGATCGAGCGATTCCTTGGCGACATCGGTCGCCGCGACATGGGCCGCGTCGATGGTGCCGTTGGCGATGCCTGTCGAGATGACGGCGGCGGAGGTCGGGACGATGATCTCCACCTGCCGGCCCATGGCGATGCCGAGGAGGCGCGACAATTCACCACGTTCGCCTGCCATGGCCTCCGGGTTCTTGTCCGGCTTGAGGGCGATGACCAGCTTCGGCGGATCTGCGCCAGCGAGCAGGGCTGCGAACAGCGTGAGGATGAGCAGTTTCGCCATGGCTGGCCTCCGGCGGCCGCCTTATATGAGAATAAATATCAAGATCAATAACGCGGATTCCCCGTGGCGATCACCCGCTCAATGGCAGTCCGTAGATGTAGATCAGGCTCAGGTAGATGCCGACCAAAATGAAGAGGCTCCCGGTGACCCGCTGCGCCCACCAGGCGAAGCGCTGGATGGCATCGTAGGTGCGGCCCAGGGAGCCGGCGGAAAAGGCGATGATGATGGCGACGACCACCACCGGAACCGCCGTGGCGATGCCGTAGACCACGGGGACGCCTATGGTCGAGCCGCTCTTGACCGCCAGGGGGACCAGGCTGCCGAAAAACAGCGCGGCGCTGACCGGGCAGAAGGACAGCGCGAACAGCACGCCGAGCAGGAGCGGCCACCACCAGCCGGCACTGACCCGCTCCTGCAGGCCGTCGCCGGCCAGGGACAGGGACCACGGCAGTTCGAGCAGACCGGTCAGCAGCATGCCGACGAGGATGAGGATGGGACCGAGGATGGTGTTGAAGCCGCCCTGGAGGAACTGCGAGAGGGCGGGCATCGAGGTCAACCCCCAGACCGCGGCGATGGCGACGCCAAGATAGGCCAGCGAACGTCCGATGGTGTAGAGCAGTCCGGACAGCAGCACGGCGTGCGGACTCGCGACCTTGCGGCCGAGGAAGCCGATGGCGGCGATGTTCGTCGCCATGGGGCATGGGCTGATCGCGGTGAGGATGCCGAGCCATCCGGCGAGGCCGAACGTGGTGAGCCATTCCGTGCTCATGGCGCAGCCGTGGTGAAGGCCTGCAGGCTCGTCCGGAGGTAGGCCGCGTACTCCTCCGGCTCCTCGTACCGGCTCCAACATTCATCGAGCCGTTTCCAGCGAGGGTATCGTCCGCCGATCTCCTCGGCCAGGACGACGGTGCGTACGGCGAGTTCGAAGTCCGTGACGAAGTGCGCATGGGCTGGGTCGTCGACATTGATGGAGCGGAGCTCGATCGTCCCTGCATCGGCTGCAGGCTTCAAAGCGGCGCGGGTCAGGTGTTCGATGCTGTTGCAGGCCTCGCAGCGCTTGTTCCCGTGGAAGTAGAACGCCACCAGACGGGAGGCTGTTGCCGAAGGCGCCGCCGTGACCGGAGCAGGCATGCCGCCTGCCCGCGCGGTCTGCGCGACCAGGGTGATCAGCGAAATGGCGACGAAGGCCAGCAGGGCGTAGCGGAGAATCGGCTTGAGCATCTTATCCGGCTTTGGCCAGGGCGCTGCGCGCCATCGCCACGACGGTGGCGATATTGGCCTCGTTGGCCGGCGTCTTGCCCTTCTCCATGCCCAGATCGGACATGCGGAGATGGGTGGTGACGGCGATGCCGACGCGCTCGATGGTCTTCCGGGCGCAATCGAGATTGCAGCCGTCGATGGCCAGGATCTTCCCGGCAGCCTGGGCGTTGGCGATGATCGGCGCGACATCACCGCCAAGCCCGGCGAGGCAGTACATCTTGCCGACGCCATCCTTGGTCAGCATGCGGGCCGCCTGATCGGAGACGGCACCGCAATCGGAACCTCCCGAGCAGGGGAAGATGAGGGTGGGGGCGGTGGAACAGGCGCAGTCAGCCATGGTAGGCCTCCGGGTCATGCCAGGCGGGATTGCCTGGGTGGTTCAGGCGATCAGCTTCTTGATCTCGTCAATGCTCGGCACCTTGCCGACGACCTTGACGACGCCGTCGACGGCCAGGGCGGGGGTCATCATGACATTGAACCCGGTGATCTGGTTGATGTCGGTGACCTTCACCAGTTCATAGGCGATGCCGAGTTGCTTCGCGGCGGCATCGGTCATCTCGGCCAGCTTCTTGCACTTGGGGCATCCGGTGCCGAGGATCTGCAGCTTCTTCATGGGGTTCCTTTCGAAAGGTTCAGGGGGAGATGAGACCGAAGATCCATCCGGTCAGGGTGGCCATGGCCACGACCAGCGTCACGAAGACGATGGTCTTCTGCGTGCCCATGATCGAGCGCAAGACCAGCATGCTGGGCAGCGATAGCGCAGGGCCGGCGAGCAGCAGCGCCAGGGCCGGGCCCTTGCCCATGCCCGAGCCCATGAGGCCCTCCAGGATGGGCAGTTCGGTGAGGGTGGCGAAGTACATGAATGCGCCGGCGAATGATGCGATGAAGGTGGCGAGCAGGCCGTTGCCGCCGACGGCGGTGGAGATCCACTCCGACGGGATCAGACCCTCATGGCCGACCCGGCCGAGGAGGATGCCGGCGACCAGCACCCCACCGAGCAGCAACGGCACGATCTGCTTGGTGAAGCCCCATGTCTGGTCGAACCAGTCGCCCAGTTCGCCGTCGCTCCTCGAGACGATCCAGCCCAGGCCGATGGTGCCGACGCTGAAGGCCAGTTCGTGCAGATCGGGGCGCACCAGGGCGGTGATGAGGACGGCTGCGCCCAGCACGGTCGGTTTCCACCAGATCATGCCGTACCACCGCACCAGCATCGCGCCGAGGACGAGGCTGAGTCCACCGGTGATCAGCCATTTCGCGCCATGGATGTCGTCCCACCAGCCGACCGAGGCCTTCGACGGCGCCCAGTTGGCGAAGACCAGGATGGCGATCATGACGGCGAAGAAGGCGACGGTCTGGCTCAGAGGGCGGCTCGCCTCGACCTCAGCGACCGGAGGAGCCTCGGCGGCGCGGCTCGTCTCCTCACGGCGGTAGATCAGGTGCATGATCGCGCCGACGATGATGCTGAACGCGACCGCACCAACGGTGCGGGCGACGCCGAGTTCCATGCCGAGGATGCGGGCGGTGAGGATGATGGCGAGGACGTTGATCGCCGGCCCGGCGTAGAGGAAGGCGGCTGCGGGACCGAGGCCTGCGCCGCGCTTGTAGATGCCAGCGAACAGCGGCAGCACGGTGCAGGAGCACACCGCCAGGACCGAGCCGGAAATCGAGGCCACGCCGTAGGCGACGAAGCGGTTGGCTCCGGGTCCGAGGTAGCGCATCACCGCCCCTTGGCTGACGAACACGCCGATCGCCCCAGCGATGAACAGGGCCGGCACCACGCACAGGGCCATGTGCTCGCGGGCGTACCACTTCACCAGGTGCAATCCCTCCATGATCGCAGTCTGGAAGCGGACGGAATCGGCTGGCAGGGTGTAGCAGATGGCGAAGGCCGAGCCGAGGAGCAGCAGCGATTTCACCTCGGATTTCCAGTCCGTGCTCATGGCCTAGCGGGGCTCCGCCCCAGCCCGGGGCTGATTTTGGGCATCGCCCCGCTAGCTTGGCTGTTGCTGCAGAGGCTGCGCCCCCCGCACCCCCGAGCCCATTCGTTCTCGGCTTGTAACAACTCAGGTGCGGCCCCATCGCGCAGCGATGGGGCTGCCGCCGAGCAGCGGTGGGCGGATAGAATGGGCGAAGCCCATCCGCCCGCGGTTTCGGAACGAAACAGGGCCGCAGGGGCGGTGCCCCTGAGCAGTTGCCTCGGCTTTGACTCTGCGAGTCAAAGTCCACGTCCTCAAGGACTCCAGGCTGCCTGTCGGCGGAACAGCCGCATTGGGGGTTTGCGTCTGGACGCTGTGGCTTCGCACCGGCGATCCCGGCCCAAGCATCGCGGAGGCCATTCGGCTTCAGGTGCAGCATGACGATCGGAGCCGGGGGTTGCTGTCCGGAGCTCTGCGGACTTCGTTGAGACAGGTGAATACCTTCAGGACGCAGGGCGTACGCAGGCGATAGAAAACCTTGTTCGCCCGTCGTTCATTCATCAGCACGCCAGCGTGGATGAGGATCGAGAGGTGCTTGCTGATGGTTGAGATGTCGAGTCCGACGTGATCCGTCAGGTCGCAGACGCAGCGTTCGCCATCAGCCAGCAGCGTCACGATCTGCAGGCGTGCCGGGTGACCTAGGGCCTTGAACATCAGGGCGTGGGTTCGGAGATCAGCGCTTACAGCTTCCATGGCAATTTGGCATAATAGCAAAATACCATATCATGGCAAGGCTCCATCGGCGGTACGGTCGAGGTCTATGCAGATCTCAAACCGACATTGATCCGAGCGCAGCCACCAGTTCCTGGGATAGCATAATGCGGGCGGCGCCAAGGCTGTCGGCCAACTGCCGGCGGTCCTTGGGGCCGATGATGCCGAAGCCGCCCTGGGGATGCCGCAGCAGCCAGGCCAGGGCCAGGGCGTTGGCGCTCCAGCCGTTGCCCTGCGCCAGGTTCCGCACGCGCTGCCAGCGCTCGGCGTTGGCGGGATCAGCGTAACACGTCAACCGGCGCATCGCCTCGTCCAGCGGCTTGGCGAAGAAGCCGTTGGCCTGCGCGCTGTAGGGGATCTGGGCCAGGCCGCTACGCGCATGCCAGGCCAGGGTCTCGGCATCCATGCCTCGCATGCCGCCGCCGAAGCGGTGGGCAGGGGCGAACGACGCCAGGCTCCAGTTGATCTGGCTGGCACTGAAGCCGGTCCAACCACGGGCGGATGCGCAGGCCCTGGCCGCCTCCAGGCGCTGCCACGACCAGTTCGAGGCGCCGATGGCGCGGATGGCGCCATTGCGCAGGTGCGGCTGCAGGGCGCCGAGGATCTCATCGACAGGCACGACGTCATCGTCCCGGTGCAGCCAATAGAGATCGACGCTGTCGGTGGCGAGACGCTCGAGGCTCTCGGCGAGATGCCGGTCGACCAGATCCAGGCGCAGGCGCGAGCCGCCAGGCGGCGTCAGCGGCGGATGTCCGCCCTTGGTCGCGACCAGCATCCGCCTACGCATGCCCCGGCTCGCCATCCAGGCGCCGATGGTGCGTTCGCTGGCGCCATCGCCATCCGGCAGCCAGGCGGCATAGACATGGGCGGTGTCGATGGCGGTGCCGCCGGCGGCAGCGAAAGCGTCGAGCATGGCGAAGGACTCATCACGATCGATTGTCGAACCGAAGGGTCCGGTGCCGAGGACGATCTCCGAGCAGGGGGTCGGCAGTCCGGGCAGCTGATGCAGGCGCATGCGAGCATGCTTCGGCTCAGTGGCGCCGGGCAACTAGATCCCGCCGCCCTGCCCCGCCTTCCAGTCGCTGGGCGTGGTGCCATGCGCTGCCTTGAAGCGCACCTGCAGCTGGCGGACTGTGCCGTAGCCGCAGGCGGTGGCGACCTCACGCACCGGCCGTCCGGAGCGCAGCAGTGACGCGGCGCGGGCCAGGCGCAGCCGATCGACGAAGCTCTTGGGCGAGCAGCCGAGACCGGCATGGAACAGTTGGCGCAGGCGGAGGGGGCCGATGCCCTGGCTGCGCGCCAGATCGGATATGCGCGGGGCTGCGCCGGGATCGGCCTGCACCGCCGCGACGATGGCGGCCAGGCGCGGGTCGAGGTCGCAGGCGGGCGGATGCAGCGGATGGCCGGCGAGCACCGCCTCGAGCAGGAGCAGGCGCAGGAGCGGCTGGCCGAGTGCGGTGCCCAGCGCGGCATCGTCCTGCAGGATGCCGGCCAATCGCGTCAGTTCGGCGTGCCAGCGTCCGGCATCGGGCAGCGGGCTGACCAGGCGGTCGGCCGCAGCGGTCCACGGCGTGCCCCAGGTGGTGGTGAGGTGCAGGTGGGCCGCCAGGACGGTACAGGTGCGCTGACCCGGGGCATAGCCGGCCGCGTGCGACAGGCCGTGCGGGACGATGGCTATGGAGCCTGGCTCCAGCGGTTCCGGACCTGCCGGTCCGCTGATGACCAGGGATCCGCGGACCGGCGCGAAGAGGAACAGGTCGTCCAGGTGGCGGGTCGGGATCGACCAGCCTGGAGCGGTGCGCCAACGGCGGCAGGAGATCAGGCTCAGCCCAGCCCCGGCCACAGCGGTGGCGAGGGTTGCCTGCCGGACCGGGAAGCGGTCGGAGAGATCCTCGGGCGCAGTAACGGAAACTTCGCCTGGTGTACGCATCCAACGTCTTCCCATCGCCAGTATTGACGCATATGATGCGAGTGCAAACCACAGCCGAGGCATGCCGCATGAACGTTCCGCTCGCTCAGTGTGCGACCCAGCAATCCCTCCCCGAACTCCTCGCCGGACCCGGCTATGCCGTCCTTCCCGGCCTGCTGTCGCCGGCCGAGGTCGAAACCTGCTGCCGCCGCTTCGCCGGCTACGCCGTCCGCGCCGGTGGCCTGGCTCCCCAAGGCGATCGGGCGGGCCTGCGCAGTTCGCCGATCCCGGGCGTCCCGGGCGCCAGCCTGCAGTACGAACCCGGCTTCGATCCGGTGGGCAAGGACGACCTCGCCCGCGAACTGGGTGTGCGCAAGTTCTTCCAGTTCGCCCAGGGCGACCAGTCCTTCTGGGATCTCATCCGCGAGTCGCGCATCCGCGGCCCGGTCGAGGCGGTGATCGGTGCCGGCGCGCAACTCCTGCAGAGCCTCGCCCTGGTCAAGCCGCCCGAGATTGGCATCCCCAAAGCATGGCACCAGGACACGCCGTACTTCCCGATCACCCCGGCGACGGAGACGGTCGGGCTGTGGATCGCTCTGGATCGCGCCACACTCGAGAACGGCTGCATGCAGGTGGTCCCGGGCAGCCACCGTCAGGGCATCGTCCCGCATGTGCAGGGCGAGACCGGCTGGTGCCTCGATGCCGCGGCCAGCGCCCGAGCCCAGGCGGCGGCCGTCGCCATCCCGGTCGAGCCCGGCAGCGCCCTGCTCTTCGACGCCAACCTGCTGCACTTCACCGACGCCAACCGCAGCAGCGCGCGGCGCCGCGCGGCGCAGTTCCACTTCAGCTCGGCGCGGACGCAGGCCTCGGGATCGCTCAAGCTCGAATCGCTCGATCATGCCACCGCCCCCTGGAGTCAGTCATGAACGGCAAGCAACGCGTGCAGACGGTCCTCGCCGGCGGCATCCCCGACCGCGTGCCGCTGGCCGACTGGTCGGTCGACCACGACACGGTCGAACGGCTGATCGGCCGGCCGACCTACCTGCGCAACAAGGCCGCCTGCACCAAGGCCTTCTGGGAGGGCCGCCACGCCGAGGTCAAGCGCAGCTGGATCGAGGACACCATCGCTCTGCACCGCGCCCTGCCGCTCGACATCGTCACCTTCACCATGGCCAGCTGGCAGGTCCCCGAACCGACCGGCGAGGCCCCGCCGCGCCAGACCGCCGAGGACACCTGGGAGGACGCGAAGGGACGCGTCTTCCGCTTCACCGCTGCAGCTGATGACATCCTGTGCATCCACGATCCGGCCCCGCCGCGGGCCTGGTCGGTGAACGACTTCCCGGCCGTCCCCGGCCCCGGGCGCCCGCCGAACGCGGCCACACAGGAGGTGATCGACACGATCATCGGCGAACTCGGCAACGAGAAGTACATCGCCGGACCGTTCGGTGGCGAGGTCGGCATGGTCCTGCCCGGCGGCTATGCCGAGGGCTGCGCCCTGCTCGCCGAATCGCCGGAGATCATCGAGGCGGCGGTCGCGCACCGCCTGGCCTGCTGCGAGCGCGATGACGCCTGGATCCATACCGGCCAGGATGCGGTGCTGTGGGGCGACGACTTCGGCCACAAGACCGGCACCTTCTGCAGTCCGCGCATGTTCCGGCGCTTCTACAAGGAGGCCAACCGCCGCCGGGTCGAGCGGCTGCATGCGCGCGGTCTGAAGGTGCTCAAGCACTGCTGCGGCAACGTGCGCGCCATCCTCGACGACTTCGTCGACATCGGCTACGACGCCTACCAGTCGATCCAGCCGACCGCCGGCATGGACATCGTCGAGGTGAAGGCCGGCTACGGCTCGCGCCTGACGCTGTGGGGCGGGGTCGCGGTCGAGCACCTGATCAGCGGCACGCCCAAGCAGGTCCGAGCCGACGTGCGCCGCGCCATGGCCGCCTGCAAGCCGGGAGGCCGCTTCATCCTCGGCGCCAGCCACTCGATCGCCGTCGGCACGCGCTGGGAGAACCACCAGGCGATGCTCGACGAGTGGCGCAGGCTGGCGGACTACCCGGCTGCCTGAGTCAGTAGGTCGCCACCCGCTTGGCGTGGTTGACGAAGCGACGGAAGTCCTCGACCGACACCGAGTCCGGCACGCTGTGGTCGGAGGCGACGACATAGCCGCCACCCTGCATGAGGATGGGCACGATGCGGTCGACCTCGCCGAGGAACGCGTCCATGGTGCCGAACAGCGCGGCGTTGAGCCCGCCGTGGAAGGCGAGCTTGGCGCCGTGCTCGCGCTTGAGCGCGGCCGGGTCCATGCCCGCCTTGACCTCGATCGGGTTGAGCATGTCGATGCCGATGTCGACGATGTCGGCGACCAGCGGGCGGATGTCGCCGCAGCTGTGCAGCACGGCGCGGATGCCATGCGCATGCGCCCAGTCGACCGCCTTCTTGTGCACCGGCTTGAGCAGGCGCTGGTAGGTCTTGCGCGAGAAGAACTGCTTGCCCTTGAAGCCCATGTCGTCGGGCCAGCGCACGGCGTCGAAGTGGTAGCCCTTGGCCCACACCTGGTCGAGCATGGCCAACTGCGTGTCGACCTGGGTGTTCCACATGTCGACCAGCCACTCCGGCTGCTCGACGATGGCGTTCAGCACGCGCTCGGTGCCGACCATCCACGAGTGGGTGACGTCGAAACCGAACCACAGGCCGGCCTCGATCCACGCCCCGTCGGCCTGCCACTGCGGCCAGTCGCGCTTCAGCTGCGCCCACGGGATGCGCTCGTCGGACGGCGCGATGCGCGCCTTGGCCTCGGCCCAGGCCTCGGGCGAGTTGATGCGGAAGTCGAGGAACTCGGGCACGCCGCCGTGCTCCTTCCAGTCCTTGAGCGTCGCGCCCCAGGGCGTGCGGTGGATGCGATACTCGGACGTCTCCTCGATCGTCTCGGACGGCCAGCGCGGGCTGTTGTCGACGCCGAATCCGGCGATGCGGTCGAGGCCGAAGAAGTCCCAGTAGCCGACATCCTTGGGCAGGCCCTCGCGGTGCCAGCGGTCGAGTGTCGCGCCCCACGGGGTGTCCCACACCGGGCAGCGGTCGAGGTCGCGGCGCTCGAAGCAGCGTTGGTAGCGTTCGCGGGCAGACAGTGCTGAAGCGGCGGTGGCGGCGACCATGGGTGTGCTCCTGCCTGCATGATATGCCCGATTCCGGTCCGCCGTGAATGGCTGGAAGCGTCCTGGGCATGCCTGAAATTGATGGCATGTCCGATGTCCTGGCATGGCTGCGTAGTCTGCGCCTGGAGCCGGGGGATCACGGACTCGCCTGCTATCCACCCGGTACGACCGTGGGCCCGCGTCGGATGACCGGCTGGCAGTTCGTCTGGCTGGTGCGTGGTGATGCAACCTGGGAGGTCGAGGGGCGTGAGCTGCCGGTGCCGGAGGGGGCGGTGATGCTGGCCCGGCCAGGCATGCGCGACGTCATCCGCTGGGATCCGTCCCGCCGCACCATGCATGGCTGGGTCGGATTCAATCTCGCCGGACGTGTGCGCGTGCCGCGCGATCTCCCCCTGGTGCGCCAGCCCGGTGCCGATGATGTCCTGCTGCCGCTGCTGCGTCACGCCCGCACGCTGATCGCCGACCGGCCAGCCGGCTGGGCGGAGTTGGCCGCAGGCGCCCTGCGCCAGGCGCTGCTCGCCTTCGTCAGCGGCCATATGGCCTGCGATCGCGAGGATGCCGACGACACGCCGGCCCTGGTCGACCATGCTCTGGAATGGCTGGCCGAACGCTGGGCCGAAGGTCCGTTGCATCCGCCGTCGCTGGTCGCCTGGGCCGGGGCCTGCGGGGTCAGCCGCGAAGGGCTGATCCGCGCCTTCAACGGCGCCTACGGCGTCACGCCGATGGAGGCGGTGCGGCTGCTGCGCCTGGATCGTGCCGCCCAACTGCTGACCAAGGCCGCGTCGGTGCAGGAGGTCGCCGCCGCCACCGGCTTCGCCAGCCCGTTCCACTTCTCGCGCCGGTTCCGCGAGGTCTACGCCTGCCCGCCGAGCGAATTCCGCGACCGCATCGCCGCCGGCGGCGGTCATGGACACGTCCGCCTGGTCAAGGTGCGGACGATGGCCTCGCGGATGTGGCGGACGCGCTGAAGCCGCCAGGTCCTCGCAACCCCCAGGGATCGCCTGGCGTCTACTGCCCGACGGCCAACGCCCAGCTCTGCGCCCCGGCGGCATGCGCGGCGTCGACCGCCTGCACCACCTTGTCGTAGGGCGCCGACCGGTCACCGCGCACGATCACCGTGCCGGCGCCGGCGGTGAGGCCGTCCTTGACCCGCTGCACCAGCTCCGGCTCAGGGCACAGCTTGCCGGACACGTCGTAGGCGCCGTCCTTGCCGATCGTCACCACCACCGCGTCGCTACCCGCCACCAGGGCGGCGTTGCGCGCCGCGGGCAGCTCGGCGGGGAAGGCGGAGGATTCGCTGAACGTCGTGGTGACGATGAAGAACAGCAGCAGCACCATCATGCAGTCGATCAGTGGTGTCATGTCCGGCCGGTCGTCGGCGTCAGCCAGGGCTTCGGAGAGGGTGTCCATGGGTCAGGCCACCGCCGTGACCGCGGACTTCTGGGCGTGCTGGTGATGGGCCAGGCGGTAGGCGACGCGGTTGATGCCCATCTCGGCCTCCTCGCTGAGCGCCAGCAGCCGGCTCTGGAAGGCGCGTCCGCAGAGGATGGCCGGGATGGCGACGAGCAGGCCGCCAGCGGTGGCGTACAGCGCCATGGCGATGCCGCCGGCCAGCGCGGCCTTCTCGGCGCCGCCGGTCGCGGAGAGGTTGCCGAAGGTGATGATCATGCCCATCACCGTGCCGAGCAGGCCGAACAGCGGACCGACCAGGCCGATCGAGGCCATCGCCTGCAGATTGCGTTTCAGCGGCTTGAACGCCAGCAGGCTGCAGGTGGTGAGCGCATCCTTCAGCTCGGCACCACCGAGCTGGTATTCGTGCAGGCCCTGGGCCCAGGCCCGGCCAACCACCGTGTCGCTGGCCCGCGCCCGCGTCTCGGCCTCGGCGAACTTGCCGGCGCCGCACAGCTCGGCGACCTCGCGCATCATCGTCTCGTCGAGTACGCGCTCGCGCTTCAGCGCGCGCCGGCGCTCGATGATCATGCCCACCAGCACGATCGAGAGGATCCACAGCGGCCACATCTCCCAGCGCACCAGGGCGATGATCCAGGAATGCTGCTGCGCAGCGCGGGCGGCAGCGTCGTTGGCTTCGGCCGCGCCGGCGAGGATGGCGGCGGAGAGCAGGACGGCGGCACGGATCATGGTTTGGCTCCGGGGGAGTTGGACACCGGCACGCCGACCGGCAGGATGGCGGTGACGGTGCGGTCGCGCTCGCCGTAGCCGGCGCGCGGATCGCGGTAGGTCAGGGTGACGGTCGATCCTGGTCGCAGCGGCACGGCGGCCGGCTCGACCGCGGCGAGATGGTGCTGGGTCGCGACGTTGCCGCGGAACACCCCGGTCGAGGCGCCGGTCTCGGCGAGGATCGCCAGCACCGGCTGGCCGCCTTCGCCGGTCAACTCGACGGCGATGCGGTCGGGTGCGGCGCGGTCGAGGTCCATGTCGCCGTCGGCGACCTCGACGCACAGCGGCCAGCCGACCGCGGCGCACGGCGCCGCCTTGTCCGGCGAGGCCGGATCGCGGAACGACAGGCTGGCGTCGGCGCCCAGCAGCAGCACATCGCCCCAGGTGTCGGGCTTGTCCCAGGTGTTGAGCGATTTCGGCGCCGACCACTGCGTGCCGTCGGTGATCTGCCGGCTGATGTTGACCGAGAAGTTCATCGCCAGCCACTGGCCGGGGACCAGCGCTGGGCGCGCCAGGGTGGTGGTGCGGATCATCGCTTCGCCTTGGTAGCCGTCCGCGCTGCGCCTGGCCACGGCGGCGCCACGCGCGCCCGTCGTGTCAAGGTAGGCCTGGACCATGCGCAGCCCGCGCAGGCCGCGACCGATCTCGGCGAAGGTTGCCGCCGGATTCCCGCGCGTGCCGAACGGGCAGAGGATGAACTGGTGGCTGGACTCCGCCCCGGACATGCCGGAGCGGCGGCTGTTGTCGCAATCGATCCACACCTCGAGCGCATCGCCGAGATACGGCTGCTCGGGACAGGGTACCGGATCTCCGCTCTTGCGCACCCGCCACGCGAAATAGAGGCCATCGGCGTTCCAGCGCGCGAACACCTCGGTGCCGTTCTCGATCCTCGCCCCCTCGTGATGAAAGCGCATGGCCATGGGATGGGCCAGCTCGCCCCAGTCGGCGAGGTCGCCGTCGAGGGTGATCGGTCCAGCCTGATAGGCCAGCGCGCCGAAGGCGGCATGGGGGAAGGCCGGTTCGGTCAGCGTGCGCTGCTCGGTCGGAGCCTTGGCAGCCGGTTTCGGAACGGGGAACCACAGGCGCGGTGGCGCGAGTTCTGGGATCGTGGCGGCAGAAACCAGTCCGGCGGGCAGCTGATCCGTCCCGTAGAGATTGCCGGGTGCGGCACGCGCCCGGAGATCCTTGACGAAGGCTTCGTAGGCCTCGCGATTGAAACGGGAACGGGCTCCCATGCCGTTGCCGAAAGGGCCACCGGAGCTCTTGCCCGGACCGCCGAGCCCGAGTCCGACACCGGCGAGGTCGGTCGTCGCGGGGACGCGACCGGCCTCGGCGTTGGCTGCGAGCTGACGCAGGCGTTCACGCGTCGCGGCGAGCCGTGCGACCTCGCCTTCGGCGCCGAAGGGCTGGCCGACTTCGACTTGGGCACCGGCCTGGCGCGCAGCTTCGGCCGAGGCGGAGGTGCCGGCGGCCGCGAGGGCCTCGCCGGCGTCGCCTGCCGTTCCACCCTGCTGGTGGCCGACCGCGGCCTTGGCCAGATCGCCGGCCACATCGTGCAATGCCCGCGCCGTCCGTTCGAGATCATCCGCCACTGCACCCATCGCCTGGCGGGTCTCCTCGATCGCACCAGCCTTCCAGCTGTCGGCCGCGGACCCGGCCTGGCGTGCCGCCTGGGAATTGCGCAGCGCATCGGCGGTGCGGGCGGCGGCGGCATCGGCGACGTCGCCGGCCAGCCGTGCGGCGCGGGCGGCTTCGCGTGCCGCCCGCTCGGCGGCGGTGATCTCGGCGGCGATGGCGCGCTGCTCGGCAAGCCCCTCGCCGGGGGCGGGATCCCCGACAGTGCTGCGCAGGGCCCGTTCGCGGCTGGCCAGGCGGGACAGCTGGGCCGCGGCCGAGGTCGCGGCGTCGTGGGCCTGCTTGGCGGCGGAGGCGCCTTCGCCCAGCTGGCGGCGGGACTCGGTCAGGGCCGAGGCGACCGTCTTCTGGCCGGCCCCGGCCAGCGACTCGTCGAGGGCGCTGCGGATGTCGCCGGCGACCAGCTCCTCGAAGCGCGTGGGATCCTCGCCCAGCCGGGTGAGCGCATCCCGCACGCTGTCGACCACGCGTCGGGCGGCGGCTGGCACCGCCTCGGCGGTGATCGCAGCCGTCGCGGCTGCGACCAGCTTCGGCTCGGCAGCAGCCAGGGCGGCCAGGCCTCCGCGGCGCGCCGCCTCGCGGGTGGGACCGTCGAGGCGGCGTTCGAGCTCGTCGGCGACCCGCGCTGCCAGTTCGGGGGCGACCTCGGCACGGATGTGGGCGCGCACTTCGGCGACCAGGGCGGCGCGCATGCGCTGTTCGAGCTCGCCTTCGAGGTCGCGCAGAGCCTGTTGGCGCGCCGCGGCGAGCAGCTCGCCGGCCTCCTGACTGTCGAGATCGGCGAGCTCGTGCGCGGCGAAGAACGTCTCGAGGTCGCTGCCCACCTCCTCGGCCAGGGTCGGATCGGCCGTGAGCGCCCCGCCGAGGGCGGCGTCCAGCTCGGCGCGCACGCCGCCGGCGGCGGCGGCCGCCGCCCCGCGCTTGGCGTCGGTGATCTCCTGCGCCGCCTGCGCCGCCTGCGCCGCGGCGGCCCGTGCGGCGACCGCCTGCTCATCCCGCTCGACCCGCTGGGCATCGCTGCTCGCCCCCAGCACGACCACGGCCATGACCAGGCCGTGCAGGGTCGCGGAGAGGGCGACCGGGCGGCGCAGGCCGGCTTCGGGCAGGATCAGATCGTCGTGGGCCATCAGCAGAGAACGTCAAATCCAGGGACCGTGACATCGCGATGCTGGCCGCAACGCGCGTGAGGATCGGGGAATCCATCCAACGGCTGGAATTCAACGGTTCCGGTGGCGCCGTTCCGCCTCGGCTTACGCCCCGCGCGGCGGGCACGACCCGCGTACCATGAGTTCGGGCGCGACGGTGCGGCTCTCGTTCCGCGGCCGGCGTTCGCGCGCCTGCGCCAGCAGGATGCGCGCCGCCTCGGCTGCGACTCGCTCGAAGGGCAGGCGGATGGCGGTGGGCTGCGGTTGCAGCACCTCGCGCAGCCAAGGGTAGTCGTTGCAGTGGATGACGGCGAGGTCGGCGCCGACGCGCAGTCCACGGGCGGCGATGGCCCGGTAGACGCCGATCGTCGGGCGCTCCATGTAGACGAAGACCGAGTCGATCGCGCCGGCTGCCAGGAACGGGGCGACGATGGCCTCGACCGCCTCGGCCGCGCCGGCGTCGCGGATGTGCGACGAGCGGACGACATGCGCCTCGGGCAGCGGGACGCCGGCCTCGGCCAGGACGCGGCGGATGCCACGCTCGCGGGCGGCAGCGAAGGGCGAGCGCTGCGCCTCGTCGATGATCATGGGTCTGCGCCAGCCGCATTGCAGCAGGTGCTGCATCGCCAGGGCGCCGCCGGCTTCGTTGTCGATGTCGACCCAGGACATCGGCAGGTCGCCCTCTGGCCGGCTGAGCCCGACCACCGGCCGGCCTTCGTTGCGCAGGCGCTCCAGCTGGGGGCGGTCGAACAGTCCGGTGTGGATGAGGAAGGCGTCCCACTGCGGCGACAGCGGCGGCGGTTCGGACTCCGGGCAGGTGTGGAAGGCGATGCTGCAGTCCTGTCCCTCGAGGGCCTCGCGGATGCCGCGCAGGAGCAGGTCATGGTAGGCCCGTTCCTCTTCGGCCGGTGCCGGACGCAGGAGCAGGGCGAGGCGGCGCAGGCCGGCGCAGCGCGGAGCCTCCGCTCCGGTCACCACCGTGCCGCGGCCGCGGGTGCGGGTCAGCAGGCCGTCGCCGGTCAGGGCGGTCAGGGCCCGGCGCAGGCACATGCGCGAGACGCCCAGTTCAGCGGCCAGATCGACCTCGTTCGGCAGCGTCGTGCCAGATGACCATTCCCCGGCCATCAGACGTTGGCGCAGGGTTTTTTCGATGTGCTGCGATTTCACCGCCGGACGGCCGCGACGCGGGGTGGTCATGAGTCCATCCTCTTGTCGAACACGACGTTAGGCAATAGCTTGTATTATAATACAAACATGTCTATTATAAGGCTATGAGCTGCATAGCCACTGCCCTCCATCCGATCGTCGCACAGGCCATCGCCTTCACCGAGGCGCATCGCCTGCACGCCGACGCGCATCCCGCCGTGCGCGAGGCGGCGTGCCTGCGCACGCAGTTCCCTGCGTTGATGGGTGCCATCCGGGCGGGCGACGCCTTCGCTGGCGGCCAGGCCGAAGGACGTATCTGCTACCTCGGCAGCATCTGGTGGGCGATGCTGCCGGACCGCACCGGACCGGGCAAGCAGGGGGGCTACTGCTTCGATTTCGCGGCGAAGGAGAAGTGGGGCACAACCGACGCCGATCGCGCCGCCATCGCCGAACTGGAGACCTATTGGCAGGAGCGCGTGACGGTCAGCCGGTTCCTGGCCGAGATCGACCCGGCCATGCTCGCCTACATGGGCCATGACGCGCAGGTGTCGGCTCCCGGTTCATGCGGCTTCTGCGTCGCCCTCGACATGGACCGGTTGCTGCGCCTCGGCCTGCCCGGTCTGGAGGCGCAGGTGGCCGCTGCCCGCGGTACGGGCGATGAGGCGTTCCTCGACGGCTTGCTCGCCGCCATCGCCCTGGTGCGGGACGTGTGCCTCCACTACGCGGAGCAGGCCCGCTCCCTGGCCGCGTCGGCTGAGGCGACGGACCGGCCGCGCCTGGAGCGCATCGCCGCCAGCTGTGCTGCGATCGCGGTGCGCGCTCCCGCCGGTCTGCATGAGGCGACGCAGCTGCTGTGGCTCTACAGCCTGGTGGCCGGCGGTCGCCACATCGAGTGCTTCCGCATCGACGACGCCCTCGGCGGCTTCCTGCAGGCCGATCTGGCCGCCGGCCGGCTGGACGAGGCCGCGGCCGAGGACCTGGTGCTCGGCCTGTGGCGCATGTGGGCGCAGCACGGCGATCCGGCGGTGTGCCGGGTGGTGATCGGCGGTATGGGCCGGCGCGACCCGGTCGCGGCCGACGCCTTCGCCCGCCTGGCGTTGAAGGCCACCCGCCGCCACCGCGGGCTTATTCCGCAGCTGACTCTGCGCTTCCACGCCGGCCAGGACCGCGAGCTGACGCGCCTGGCCTTCGACGCGCTCGGCGACGGCTGCGTCTTCCCGATGTTCTACAACGACGATGCCATCGTGCCTGGCGTCGCCCGCGCCCTCTGCGTCGACGAGGCCGAGGCCGCGCGCTACCACCCGCTGGGTTGCGGCGAATACATGCTGGCCGGTGCCAACCCGAGCCTGCTGAACTACGGCTGGTCGGTGCCCAAGACCCTCGAGGCCGCGTTGCATGGCGGCCGCGCCGCCGACGGCAGGCCGCTGGGTCCGACCTGCAAGGCCCTGCCGGAGCTGGCCTGCTACGACGAACTGCTCGCCAATCTGCGCACGCAGGCCGACTTCGCCGCCAGCCTGACGGCGAGGGGCCATGCCATATCCAACCGCGTGCTCGGCCGCGAGTGCGCCTTCCTCCTCGCCAGCCTGCTCAGCGACGACTGCATCGCCCGCGGCCGCGCCCTGATGGACGGCGGCGTGCGCCATGACGGCGCCTGCATCATGGGCCACGGCTTCACCAACACGGCCGACGCCCTCAACGCCATCCGGCGCACGGTGTTCGAGGAGCGCACCGTCGGGGCCGCCGAGCTGCTGGACGTGTTGGCCACCGACTTCGCCGGCCACGAGGCCGTGCGCCGCCGGTTGCTGGCGGTGCCCAAGTTCGGCAACGACGATCCCGCCGCCGACCGCACCCTGGCCGAGGTCTGGCGGCTGCTGTCCGGGGCCGCCGCGGCGGCCGGGCGGCGCGCCGGCATTTCGTACTATACCGTCAGCAGCGTGAATCCGGGCGGCTACTACATGGGCGCCCTGTGCGGCGCCACCGCCGACGGGCGGCGCGCCGGCGCCCCGTTCGCCATCGGCCATGCTCCGACCGCCGGCAACGACCGTGGCGGCCTGACCGCGCTGATGTCCTCGCTGGCGGTCGCCGATGCGGCCAACGGCGGCGTCGCCAGCAACATCAAGCTGGCCAAGGCGATGTTCCATCGCCAGCGGCCGCAGCTGGAGGCGCTGTTCGACGCCTTCTGGAAGCAGGGGGGCCAGCAGGCCTCGGTCACCGTCGTCGACCAAGCCGATCTGGTCGACGCCCTGGCCCATCCCGATCGCCATCCCAACCTGCTCGTCCGTCTCGGCGGCTGGACGGCCCGCTTCGTTGCCCTGGAGCGGCAGCAGCAGGAGGACATCATCCGCCGCAGCATCTACTGAGGCGTCATGAGCGAGGTCGGCCTGGTCCTGTCGATCGAACGCGGCTCGCTGCACGACGGGCCGGGCATCCGCACCACCGTGTTCCTCAAGGGCTGCCCGCTGTCCTGCTCATGGTGCCACAACCCGGAGTCGCAGGCGGCGCGGCCGGAGCTGGCCCATCTGCATGAGACGTGCACCTCGTGCGGTTCGTGCGTGGAGGCCTGTCCGCACGGCTGTCACAGCATCGTCGACAGCCTGCACCAGCTGGACCGCAGTTCCTGCACCGCCTGCGGTTCCTGCGTCGACGCCTGCCCGCACGGCGCCCTCGAGGTGAAGGGCCGGCGCATGACGGTGGCCGAGGTGATGGCGGTGGTGGTGCGCGACCGCGCCTACTACGAATCGTCGGGCGGCGGCCTGACCATCTCCGGCGGCGAGCCCACCGCCCAGCCGGGCTTCTGCCGAGCCCTGCTTGCCGCTGCCCGTGCAGCAGGCATCCGCACCTGCCTGGAGACCAGCGCCTGCGCCGCGCCCGCCATCCTGCGCGACCTTGCGCTGCTGGTCGATCTCTTCCTGATCGACTGCAAGGAGAGCGATCCGGAGCGGCATCTGCGCTTCACTGGTGTGGCGCTGGAGCGGGTGCGCGCCGGCACGCGGGCGCTGGCCGAGGCCGGCGCCGCCATCCGACTGCGCTGCCCGATCGTGCCGGGGCTCAACGATCGCGAGGATCACCTCGCTGGTATCGCCGCCTTCGCCGCATCGCTGCCCGGTGTGCAGGGCATCGAGGTGATGCCGTACCACCCGCTGGGCGCCTCGAAGGCGCGCAGCGTCGGACGCGACTACCCCTTGCCCGACCTGCCGTTCTCCGAACCGGAGCAGGCCGAAAACTGGCGGCAGCGCATCGCTGCGCACGGTCCGATCGCGGTCGACCGGAGCTGATCCAGCGAGGTGGTCAGACAGGCGCTGAGCCGTCACAGACCGACGGCTGGCCGTTGACCTCGCACCAAGGCTGGAACCGCCCCGCATGGGGGCCATGCTCCGCGCTTCGACCCATGAGCAGCGAACCGTCTCCAGAAACAGGTGCATCCACCGGCGACGGGCGGGCCTTCACCGTCAAGGCCGTCGGCGTCGGACTGCTCCTGGCCTTGTTCACCGTAGTCGGCGCCTGGTTCAACGACCAGTACCTGTGGCAGTCGCCAGCGATCGGCAACTTCGTGCCGGCCCTGCCCTTCGGCCTCATCCTCATCCTCGCTCTGGGTTGGAATCCGACGTGCGGCCGGTGGCCCATCCTCCGCTTCGCGCCCCGTGAACTGGCCGTGGTGTTCGCCCTGTGCCTGCTGGTCTCATGGATCCCCGTCTCGGGTTTCCTGCGTTACTTCCAGCGGGCAGTGGTCACCGCCCAGATCCAGGCCGACAGCAAGCCGACGTGGCGCACCTATGACGTCCTCGGCCACATCCCGGAGCATGTCTATCCCCTTGGCGGCGCGCCCGAGGTCGCAGCCCTGAACGGAGCGATCGCGGCCGAGCGCGAGGCGCTCGCCGCCGGCACCATCGCCACGCCGCTAAGCGACGCGACGGTGCAGGCGGCGGACTACGCCATCGCCCTGGACCTCGCCGAACTGGTGCCGCCGAAGCAGTGGCGCGATGGGGACCAGGAACTGGTGCGGCGGAACACCGAACGGGCGTGGCGGCGCGCCATGGCGTCGGCACCATCGCGCTGGAAGGACGTCGAGGGATTGCTGCAGGCGATGCCGCTCACCCTCGCTGCCGAGACCGCCGCACCGGACGCCTGGCGTCTGGCGCGCAGCCGGCTCGAGACCGCCTTCGCCGAACGCCTCGGTCCTGCCACCACGGCCTACGAGCGGGTCTACACCGGCATGACCCAGGGACTGCCGGTCGGCGACGAGACCCTGCCGCTGAGCGCCACGCCGATCGCCGACTGGCTGCCGGCCTTGGCCTTCTGGCTGCCCCTCATCCTGCTCATGACTCTGGCCTTGTTCATGCTGCAGTTGATCGTCCATCGCCAGTGGTCCAGCCATGAGCAGTTGACCTATCCCATCGCCCAGGTCGCCACCGCGATCATCGCCCGCGGACCGGAGCATCTGGTCAGCGATGTCTTCCGCAGCCGCCTGTTCTGGTTCGGGGCGGTTCCGGTGCTGGGCATCCATCTGCTCAACTACCTTGCCGTCTGGTTTCCCGGCTGGTTCCCCGAAGTCACGCTGCGCTGGAGCAACTGGGGTACCCTCGGCCATCTCCTCCCCACCGTCTGGCAGGCTGGCGGCAGCGCGTCGCTCGGTTTCGGCGCGCTGTTCTTCTCGGTCGTCGGACTGGCCTATTTCATCAGCGCTGAGGTTTCCTTCACCGTGGGCTTCGCCGGCCTCGCCGTGGTGCTGTTCAACATCCAATGGTACACCGCGACCGGCACGACCACGGACCTGGGTTCGGCGCGCAGCGGTGCCTACCTCGGCTACGCCATCCTCCTGCTGTACACCGGGCGCACCTATTACTGGGCCGTCCTGCGCCGGGCCTTCGGACTGGCTGGCGGCGCAGACGGCGATCATGTCGAGCCGGTGTGGGCGGCCCGCATCTTCCTGCTCGCCTTCGCCGGCTTCACCGCCGTCCTGGTCGGCGGCTTCGGCCTCGACTGGTTCATCGCCCTGGTCTACGCCCTGACCCTGATGATCATGTTCCTGGTCTTGACGCGCGTGGTCTGCGAGACCGGCATGCCCTTCGTGCAGGCCGCCTGGCAGCCGGCCGGGCTGATGACCAACCTGCTCGGAGTCAGCGCCATCGGCGCGGCACCGCTGGTGCTGATCCACTATCTCGGCGTCGCGCTGTCGATGGACACCCGCGAATGTTTCATGCCCTATGCCGCGAACAGCCTCAAGCTGGCCGAGGATGCCGGCGTGCGACGCACGCGCCTGGCCTGGATCGGCATGGGCGTGATCAGCATCGCGCTGGCGGTCGGCATCGTCGCCACGCTGTGGGGCATGTACAACTTCGGCTCGACCCGCGACAGCTACGCCCAGGGGACGGTGGCCGGCCAGTTCAACGAAGCGGCGCGCGGCATCACCACCCTGGTCGAGACCGGGCAGTACGCCGCCAGCACCCAGGCCAGCGGTCTGGCCAAGATCCCGCTCATCGGCGATAACGTCGGCAAGGGGCGAGAACTCGGCTGGATCGGCTTCGGCTTGCTGTCGGTCCTCGCGGTGGCCCTGGTCCGCTTCCGCTGGCCGGGGTTCTACCTCCATCCCGTGTTGTTCCTGATCTGGGACACCTATGCGGCCTGGATGGTGTGGACCTCCTTCCTGGTCGGCTGGATCGGCAAGTCCCTGATCGTGCGATTCGGCGGTGGTCGGGCCTACCAGGCGCTCAAGCCCCTGTTCCTTGGCCTCATCCTCGGCGAACTGGTGGCCGTCATCCTGACCCTGGGCATCGGCTGGATCTACCACCTGACCACCGGACTGATGCCCAAGGCGACGTGGATATTCGCCGCCTGATCAGCGGTTGAAGCGGATACGCATCCTCGCGATGCCCGCTGACGCGGGAATCCCGAAGCATCCGCTGGCGGCGGACAGAATTGCCGTTGAGGACGGACGATCGGCATCCCGATGCGGCACGGCGGCAGCGGCGGCACCGGTCCTGACGGTTAGCCTCACGGCATGCCCGTCTACGTCCAGACCGTGCTCTGCCTGCTGCTCGCCAGCCCGATGCTGGCCGCTGAACAGGAATTTCAGGCCGACGCCTACGCCGGCAGCGACGACCGCGACACGCTCAACCGCGCCTTCGCCGCCATGCGCGGCATCGACGGACCCAAACGGCTGGTCCTCGCCGCCAGGACCTACCGCGTGGGCGATCCGGGCGGGGACGGGTTCGCGCCGGTGCTCGCCCTCGCCGGCGTGCGCGATCTCGATCTCGACGGGAACGGCGCCATCATCGAGGCGACCGACATGCTCGGAGCGCGCCAGGGCTATCTGATCGGCATCAGCGACTTTTCCGGCATCCGCATCCGCAACCTGCGCATCACCTACCGGCCGCTGCCCTACGTGCAGGGACGCATCACCGCCGTCGACCAGCCGGGCAACCGGGTCGAGATCGAACTCGATCCCGCCTTCGCCCGCATCGACGCCCTCCGCACCCACGCCACCGCTGAGCTGTGGTGCCGGGTCGGGCAGCGCGCCGCGCCGCACCTGCCCAAGGCCGACAGCCCGTCCTGGCTGGGCGTGGCCGGACGCGACGGCGGTGTGCTGCGCGAGCCTCGCGAAGGCGGTCGCTGGACGCTGCGCGCTGGTGGTTTCGACGTGGCGAAGACGGTCGGCGGACGCCACGTCTGGTCGGTGGGCGACCCGCTGGTGGTGTGGCAGCGCGGCGCCCAGGACGCCTTGGCGGCCTGGGCCGGCCGCAATCTGCGCCTGGAGGACATCCACATCGACAGCGCCCTGCACTTCGCCATCAAGGTGCGGGGTGTCGAGCACGCCGAGATCGCCCGTTGCCGCGTCGAGCCGGTCCTTGGCGGCATGCTCTCGGGCTGCGCCGACGGCATCGACGTGCAGCAGAGCCGCGATGTGACGGTGCGCGACTGCCGGGTGGTCGCCAACGGCGACGATGCCATCTCGTTCCTCAACCATGGCCACGGGTACAACGGCACGGCGCACGAACAGCGCTTCCCCGCGCCCCTGCCGGATACCAACGCGGATGTCCGCCTCCTCGGCAACCGGCTCGAGGGCGGCAACCGCAACGGCATCCTCCTGCTCGCCACGCGCAGCGAGGTCCGTGGCAACACCATCGCGCACGTACGCCAATATGGCTTGAAATGCACCGGCGACGATGCCGTGATCGTCGACAACAGCTTCACCGCTGTCGGCTCGTTCACGCCCTGGCGGCACATCACCGACGAGCTGGAGACCGGCATCGTGGTCAGCGACGAATGGCAGCAGCGGCGCTGGACCCTGCGTGGCAACAACTTCCGGGACTGCTATCACATGCCCGGCATCCTCCTGAAATCGGTGGCCGGAGCCGAGGTGGTCGGAAACCGCTTCACCATCATCGAACGCACCGCCGAGGATCTGCGCCCGCATCATCCTGGCCTGGCGGAGAACGCGGCCGTCTGCCTGACCGGCAGCACCTTCCGCGGAGAGAAGCTGCGCACTACCGGCGTCGTTTTGCGCGGAAACCGGGTGGACGGCGCAGGACTCGCGCCGCTTGCCATGCTGGGCGATCAGGAATGGACGGGCGAGGCACCCGGGCGCTGAGTCCGTACCTGAGGGGTCCGCGCCGAGTGGATGGGATGCTCCGTCCCCCGCTGCGTACCTCGTCGTCGGTGCGGCCCGGGACGCAGACTGCATCGCCATGGGCAGCCTGCAGACCGAACCGACCCTTCCCCTCGCCTGCAGCGCCGGGCCGCCGGAGAGGTTGGGCGCCGAACTGACGGGCTATGCGCTGGAAGGATTGCTCGGCCGTGGTGGCCAAGGCGAGGTGCATGGGGCCCGCCAGCTCGCGCTGGGCCGGACGGTGGCGGTGAAGCGCCTGCGCGCCGGTTGCGATGGCTCCGACGACGAACGGCGCTTCCGAGCCGAGGCGGCGGTCACCGCCCTGCTCGAACATCCCAACATCGTGCCCGTCCACGACCTGGGCCGCGATCCCGACGGCCGCCTGCAGCTGGTGATGAAGCGGGTGTCCGGCCGCACTTGGAGCGCGGCGCTGCTCGACAGCGGGCTGGAGGTCGATGCGCATGTCGAGATCCTGCTCAAGGTCTGCGACGCCATGTCCTTCGCGCACAGCCAGGGCGTGCTGCACCGCGATCTGAAACCCGACAACGTCATGATCGGCGCGCATGGCGAGGTGGTGGTCATGGACTGGGGCTGCGCCGTCCATGTCGGCACGCTGCCGCCGCATCCCGACATGCCATGCCTGCACGACCAGGACGGCATCAGCGGGACTCCCGCCTACATGGCGCCCGAGCAGGCCCGTGGCGACCATGCCGCCTGCGGGCCGTGGAGCGACGTGCACCTGCTCGGCGGCATCCTCTACCGCATCCTCGCCGGTCGCCCGCCGCGGCAGGGTCCTGATGCGCGGACCACCGTCCTCGCGGCGGCGGCGGGCGAGGCGGTGGCGGATCCGGCGCTGCATGCCGATCGGCGGGTATCGCTGGAGCTGTCGTCGATCGCCATGGCCGCCCTGCATCCGGACCCATCCTGCCGCACCGCGTCGGTCGATATCTTCGCGGCGGCGCTGCGTCTCTATCGCGAGCATCGCGAGGTGCTGCAACTGGTGGCCACGGCGCGGCGCGAGCACGAGGCGGCGCGCACGGGCGGAGCCGGAGCCGACGATGCCTATCGCCGGGCCCTGTGCACGGTCGAGCAGGCGGTGCGGCTGTGGCCGGCGCTGGTAGCGGCCCGGCGCCTGGAGGTGGCGATCGGACTGGACGCCGCCCGCCATGCGCTGGCCACCGATGCCTGCCGCCAGGCGGTCCTCCTCTCCGGCGCCGCGATCGCGGCGGCGCGCGGCATCGACGATGCCGCAGCGGCCGCCGAAGCCGAGCGGATCGCCGCCGCTGCCGCATCGCGCGAGGTCGCCCTGCGTCGGCGCGACCTCGGCATGCGACGTCTGCGCTGGCTCGCCGGTGGTGCGGTGGGACTCGCCGTGGCCGCGCTGGCGGCCGGCTGCCTGTGGACCTGGCGTGCGCTCGCGACGGCCGAGGCCAGCCTGCAGCGGGCCGAGCGCGAGCATGCCGCCCGTGTCGAGGCCGAGCGGCGCACGGTTCCGGCGCTGCTGGCTCAGGTGCGCGAACTGGCCCGGGCCGGATCCTTCGGCGAAGCCCAGGCGCTGGCGCGCACGGCTGCGGGCTTCGCTCCCGACGATCCCAGGCCGCTCGTGGCCGGCGCCGCCATGGACATCGCCCTCGGCCACCGGGCCGCGGCGGTGACCGCGTGCGATGCCGCCCTGTCGCTGCAAGCCGATGCGCAGACCGGCGAGTTGCGCCGCCTGTGCGCGGACAGCGGTCCCGTGACCGACGCGGCCCTGGCCGATCTGCTGTGCCGCATGGGCCAGCCCGAGGTCGCGGCGACGCTGGATCTCGCCGGCGAACGCCGGGCCGAGGTCGCGATCGCGCATCTGCGCCGGCACTGGCCGTCGCTGCCGGCCGGGGCGCTCCGGGCGCTGCCCGACGGGACGCTGCTGCTGACTGCGACCGGCGGCGAACTGCAGCTGGAATCGCTGGAGCCGCTGCGCGGCCTGCCGCTCTCCTCCCTGGACATCTCCGGGCAGGATCGCATCCACGATCTCGGTCCTCTGGCCGGTCTGCCGCTGCAGACGCTGATCGCCCGGTCCACCGGCGTGCGCGATTTCTCGGTGCTGCGCAGCCTGCGCCTGCGCCGTCTGGCGCTGGGCTGGTACGCATCCGGCTTCTCCCTCGCGCTGGTGCGCGGGATGCCGCTGGAGCTCCTCGACGCCACGGGGCTGGGCTGCACCGATCTCGGCGCCCTCGCCGGCATGCCGTTGCGGGAGCTGCGCCTGTATGGTTGCGACCGCCTCGCCGATCTCACGGCCCTGCGCGGCATGCCCCTGGGCATCCTCACTCTGGAGGCGCCGCGCCCCGGCAGCGCGACCCTGCGCGACCTCGCGCCGCTGTCCGGCCTGCCGCTGAGCGAGCTCAACCTGTCCTGGCAGCAGGGGGTGGCCGATGTCGGCCCGCTCGCCGGTACGCCGCTCCGGCGCCTGATCCTCAATGGCACCTCAGTCGATGATCTCCGTCCAGTGATCTCCCCGGCATTGCGCCACCTGGCGATCGGTATGACCCCGCTGCGCGACCTCCAGCCGCTCGTCGGCGTGCCGCTGGAGACCCTGGACTGCGCGCTGCAGCACAACGCGCATGGTATCGAGCAACTCCTGCAGCAGCCCGGCCTGCGCCAGGTCTGCGGCTTCCGCCGCGAAGACCTCCCACGCTGGCTCGCGTTGTCGCGGGCCATCGAGGCCGCCAATCCCGACTATGCCTGGACCGCTACCGGATCCTTCCGCGATGGCCGCCTGGTCGAGCTGCGGCTGCTCAAGCCGCTACGGGATCTGTCGCCACTGGCGGATCTCGCCGATCTGCGCGTGCTGCACCTGTCGGGCAGTCCGAACGATCTGCTTTCCATTGCCGGCCTGCGACTCGAAGAACTGGTGTTCACTCCCGCGCCGGGTGCACGCGGCCTCGCCGAACTGCGTGCGATGACCTCCCTGAAACGGATCGGAGCCTCGCTGCAGACCCTGCGTCCGGCGGCTGACTACTGGCGGGATGCGCCAGCCGTGCGCTGAGCCGGACCACTCCGACTCCCAGCGCGCCTTGATGATACGGTGCGCGATTTCGCACGATCACCGATGCTGATTCCGCACACGGGTCATGATCTTCATGATCGAACGGACATGGCGGAGCAGGGTCCGCGCCTGCGCCGCCGCCACGCCGTCGGCATCGCCCGGCGGAAGCCCGCGCCGGCGATCGATTCCGCATCGATCACCAAGGCGTCTTGCAACGACACTCCATCTTGCCAGATTGCATCTTTGTCCTGGAGCCGGCGATGACCAAACCCGTGCCGATCCTGCCCCTCCGTCTGCACGTCGCCTGGGCCGGCCGGATCATGCGTGGTCCGGATGCGCCGGGCGCACCCGCCACTGCCTTCCGCCAGCTCCCGCGCATGCTCTGCGAATGGACGGATCGCGGCTCGTGGCGCATCATCCGCCCTGGTCGCCCGGATGTGGTCGCCGGCCCGAAGGACGTCCTGGTCATCATGCCGGAGATCCCCCACCGCATGATCGGCCTGGGGCCGCCACGCTGGACCACCTGCTGGTCGCTCATCGACGTCGACCAGGGTCCAGGCCTGCCGCTGCTGGATGCCAGGCAGGAGGTGAGCATCATACCGGCGGCGCGATCCTCGCGCCTGCGCCGGACCATGTCGCGCCTGGCCGATACCGACGATGGCGATGCCTGCTGCCGGAGCCGGTTGCGCCGCCAGGAGCTGGGCGCCGCCCTGGTCGGCGAACTCGTCGGCCTCCGTCCCGACCTCGCCCTCGTCCGCCCCGACCCGCGCATCCTGCGCCTGGCCGAGGTGATGGCCTTCGTCGAGTCGCATCTCGGGGACCGTCTCAGCCGCGATGGCCTGGCCCGGCTGGCGGGGCTCTCGCCATCGCGCTTCCACGACGTCTTCACCGCGGCCTTCGGCCGCTCGCCGATGGCGCAGGTGCTGCACCTGCGCCTGGCGCGCGCCCGTGGACTGCTGCAGCACGGCGGTCTCGGCGGCAGCGAGGTCGCCGAGCGCTGCGGCTTCAGCTCGCATGCGCATTTCTGTCGGTCCTTCCGCGCCGCCTTCGGGATGACGCCGGTGAGCTGGCAGCGCGGCAGCAGCCAGGCCGGCTGACGAGCCGGCCCTCTCTCCGGTCACGGCAGGACATCCCCCGATCATGAGCCGCAAGCGCATCCGGCGTCACAGGCGCCGTTCGGCACGCTCGGGCATGGCCTGCTTCATTGGCGATCGAATGCCTGGCAACCGGCACGTTGGAAGAGGTTGACGGGAGAAGGAGGGGCCGGCTGGCCCCGCGCCACCGCAACCTGTCGCAGTAGTATTGAGGCCGAAATGACTCGGCCGGCCCGGACCCGGCAGTACGTGGATGCAATCCGGTGATACATGGTTGCATTGCTGGGATCCAGGGCCGGTCCAGGATGTCCCGCATGGGCGGGTCCTCCAGCATGACGGCGACGGAGGATCGGCGGAGCCACCTCGGCTCAGCCACCGACCGCATCAACTGGTGGGCGAACACGCTCGAAGGCGGCCTGCTGCTGACCGCCATGGCCTTCATCAGCTTCAGCACCCTGCTGCCGTCGATGGCGCTCTCCCTCGGGGCGCCGGTGTGCCTGATCGCCTTCGTGCCGATGGCGATGAGCGCCGGGTACCAGCTGCCGGCACTGCTGGTCGCGCACCGCGTCGGACGGCTGAGACGTCTCAAACCCGCGCTGCTCTGGCTGGGCGCAGCGCAGCGGCTGCCCTATCTGGTCGCGGGACTGGTCCTGCTGTCCTGCGACGGCCCGGTGGCATGGATCGCGGTCGCGGCGGCCCCGTTGGCTTCCGGCATCTTCGGCGGACTCGGAGTCACCGCCCTGCAGCAGCTGACCGCCAGGACGGTGCCGGCCCATCGGCGTTCATCGATGTTCTCCTGGCGTTTCACCGGCAGCGCCATCCTGAGCATCGGGGCCGGCCTGATCGTCGAACGCATCCTGGAATCGCATCCGGGACAGGCCGGCTATGCCCGCCTGCACCTCATCACCTTCGTCGTGCTCTGCTTCAGCCTGCTGTCGCTGGCCCAGGTACGGGAACCGGCGGTCGATCCACCCAATGACCCCAGCACCGGTCTGTGGCGGAACCTGCGCAGCCTCCCCGCCCTGCTGCGGGGGGATGCGAGACTGGCGACCCTCCTGCTTGCCAACGGGCTGGCAACCCTCGGCGGCATCGCCATCCCATTCCTCGCCATCCACGCCAATACCGCCATGGGCGGCGATGATTCCGCTCTCGGACAGCTGCTGGCCTGGCAGATGGGAGGTTCGATCGTCGGCGGGCTCTACGCCGGTAGGCTGGGCGACCGGTGCGGCGCCCGCACCACCGCACTGCAGGCCCGTCTGCTCATGGTCGGGGTCTGCGCCATCGCCCCGTTCCTGGACCAGCCGATGGAATGGCTGCTGCTATTCGCGGTCTTCGGCGCTGCCATGTCGATGGGCGCCGTCAGCGGAAACGCCCTCCCGCTCGAACTGCTGCCGAGCACCGGACAGGCCAACTTCCTGGCGCTGATCAACGCCGCGCCATTGCCGCTCGCCTGCACTGCCGCGCTGATCAGCGGCCAGATGTGGGGTGGTATGGGCGACGCCGCCTTCCCCTGGCTCTGCCTGGGCGGCGCCTGCCTGGGAACACTGTCCTGGCTCTGCCTGCTGCGCCTTCCCGATCCCACCGCGACTCGCATCTCCACGTAGGAGATGGGATCGGCATACCCGATGACCAACGACATGCACATCCCGCTCTTCGACCTGCCTGACCGCGCGCTCCTCCGACCGCTTCAGGTCGGGATGCCGCGGATGGTGTCGGTTCAGTTGACCACCGTCCATGCCGCCAGCGCCTGCCTGCTTGGCCTGGCGTGCATCGTTCCCCCAGCCGGCCACTGGAAGCAGGCTGCCGAGCCCTGGAGCTTCCGCCTGGGACGACCGGCATGGGTGCTGCTGTCGGTGCAATCGCTGCAGGAGTCCGATCTCGACGCGTCCTGGCAGCCGCTGCCGTACGGGGTGGTCTGGAGGTTCGCCACTTCCGCCAGATTCCACGGTGATCGGCTGTTCGCCAGGCGCTTCGACGCAGGCATCGTCCCGGTTCCTGGCCATGCCGGCCGCTCGCCAAGCGGCTTCCGGGCCAGGCCGCATCTGGTGCTGGTCGCAACGGACCTGCCTGTACCGGTTCCGGGCCAGGACGTTTCCGCGTTGCTGGAAATAGCGCAACGTATCGAGTCGGTGGAACTGTCGGCTGGCACCCTGCAGGCGACCGTGCAGCTGAAGCCAGCCCTGCGCCTGACCGCCTTCCATGATGGTGACAAGCCACGGCTGCTCGCCCCGGCGTCCTCCGATCCGGCAGGCATCCGCACCTGGTTCATGGAGCCGTTCCAGAATGCACGTTCAGGCCTCCCCGCAGCGCGTCCCGCTCGCATCCTGGAGCGTGGACCATCGCGACTGCTGGCCACGACGGGCATCGAGCCGGTCACCGAACTGGAACTGCTCTGGGATGTCCAGGTCGAGCCATATCGTCTCCTGCTGCGCCACGGATTGCGGAATCACGCCAACGCGACGCGCCGTCTCGCCCTGTGGCCCCTGATAGCCGGAAGCGAGCCCTTGGGCATGCACAGCGTCCTGGCGCGCAGTCCCTTGATCGATGCCAGCATCATGAGCGTGCGTTCATCTTCGCATGAACCGCACGGTGAATCAGAACCGATCGTGGAACCCTTGATGCCAGACACCGTCGGCACCCGTGATCTGGCCTCCGGTCTGCTTGTTGATGGCGCACTACGAGCGAATCGCGGCCCGCTCAAGGCCGGGCTGCGCTCGCCGAACGGCATCGCCGCCCTGATCCGCGGTCGCACAGCCGTGGTCTCGCGCGTGATGGCTGCCGATGCGGGGCCCTATCCCGAGGGCGGCCTCAACCTGACCACCTTCCACTCCACAACCCTCATCGAGATCGAACATGTCGGACCGCTGCTCGATCTGGGCCCCGGTGCATGCACATGGCTGGAGCAGGATATCCGGCTGCTGGACCTGCCGGACTACGGCATCGCCGACCTTGCGCGAATGATCGCCGCGAGCTGACGGGACATGGCTGGACTCGACCGATCTCTCGGTTTCGCGATGCCCATGACACCTGCATCTGTGCAATTGCCGAGTCTCTGGCGTGTTCGCATCTCTCCGGTCACGGCGTCGCTGGCGAAGCCACTGGCAAGGCCGCGCGCCATGACGCCAGCGCCTCCAACGCAGGATCGGGCAGGCATTCCCTGGCGAACCGCGAGTGCCAGGGCAGTTCCAGGTAGGCTCGCCAGGCACGACCGGCCGCCGCCTGATCACCCGCCAGTTCCGCGGCGATCGCCACGGCGACGGCCCGCCATAGCACCGCCTCGCCGGCGCAGGGGGCGGCATCCAGTGCTGCGGGCGGGATGCGTCCGAGCACGACTCCGGCGAGATGCCGCGGCCGCTGAGCAGCGCCTCGGTCACCCTCGCGCCACGCCAGTTCAAGCCGTTCGCGCAACTGGACGACATCGCCTCGCACCAGGGGAGCCACGAGAAAGCGTCGGATCCAGTCATCCCAGTCCGGCCACAGGGACTCCTCGGCGACGAGCAGTTGCCTGTTCAAGGCCTGCTCGCCTTGCGCGGCTAGCTTGGCCAGGCGCCATCCCAGATCGGACGCATGCGGATTCGCACCGCCTGTGCGAGCATCGCGCCGTCCGGAGAGCATGGCGATCTCATCAGCGAACGGCTGAACAGGCCCTGTCTGAGCCTCGGCCCAGCGCCCAAGGGCTGCGAAGGCAGCGGTACGGTAGGCATCTCCCCCCAGTGCCAGCGCCTGCTCTGCTGCACCGAGCCACAGCAGGCCGAGTGGATCGGGCGGATCCGCTGCCACCAGATCACCAGCCCGTCCCATCAGACACAACGCATGGCTCCTGCGCCTGCCCTCGGTGCGCGGGTCGGCGACCACCTCGGCAAACCTGCCGAGGGCGATGCGGGCGATGCGCACCGCCTGGGTGTTGTCGGCGAATCGCTGCAAGGCCTCCTCGGCGAGGCCGATGCGGCTCAGGGCGAACACGGCAGGCTTCACTTCCAGCGGGAATCGCTCCGCCACCTCGCTGAAGCGGCCAAGCTGATTGAGCAGGTTGCCGCACTCGAGATCGCTGCTGCTGTGTTCCGGGAAGAGCGCCAGCTTGATCCCGATCAGCCGTTGGACCGCCTCCGGGTCGTCCCTGCAGAGGCGGCCCTCATGCGCCGCGACCGCCCACGCCTGCCACTGACCCCGCAACTGCCGGTGCACCGCCGGACTGCGCCGGTAGACCGCCTCGAAGCCGGTACAGGCGTCGAGCAGGCGCCCCTCGGCGGCATCCTGGTCAAGGCGGTGGGCAGCGACACGTTCGGCCTGTTCGCCCGGCGGCAACTCCGCCCAGACCTTCAGCGCTTCTGTAAGGTCGCCCGCCTCGCGTAGCGCCAGACCCTGGCGGTAGCGGGCCTCCACCGCCAGGGCGGTGCCGGGATGGGACTCGACGACCTCGCGGTAGGCAACCGCAGCCCGCCCCGGATCCCGGTCGCGCAGATACAATTCGCCGAAGGCCAGGACCGAGGCCACCTCGGGAAGATGCTTCTGGTAGATGCGTATGTCGTCGAATGCCTTGCCTGGATACCAGCCGTAGAGGCTGAAGCGGCCGGTGGCGATGGGCAGGTCAGCCTCGGCGTCGAGGATGCGATCGCCATCTATCCACATCCCGATGCGCCTCCCGTCCAATTCGATGCGGAAGCGATGGCGTACACCGGGCCGCAAGCGGAACGGACGCTGGTCGAGGCGGGTTCCGCCAGGCCATCCGTAGATTGCGCAGCATTGGTTGCCGTGGGCCCCGGCCTGTACCATGAACATGCGCCGATCGAGGGAGGCCCAACGACCGGGAGCGATGTCCGGATCCTCGCTCCACACCACCGAGAGGTCGCCTGGCGGCGCGCCCGGTAGCATCTCGCCCTCGTACTCAATCGCCACTGCGCCGGACAGCGTCCGGGCGAAGGTCAGGGCCGAGCGCGTCGAACCGGTACCGACGAGACGGCCGTCCTGCTGCTGCCACAGCCCGGGCTGGTCCTCGATCCATCGATCGCGCCAGGTTGCATCGGAGAAGTCCTCACGCTGGATCGGCGGACCCCATTCGGCCTGGGTGCGCTGATGCGCGCGCCACAGCAGACCGCCGGAAGCGAGGCCCACCACGCAGATCGCGCTGACCGCCGACACCGCCAGGCGATGACGCTGCAACCAGCGTCCTAAGCGCTCGAGGACGCCCTCGCGGTAAGCCGCCACCGCCTGTCCTGCCTGGAACCGCTCGAGGTCGGCAGCGAACTCGGCCGCCGTTGCATAGCGCCCCTCAGGCGCGGCGACCAGCGCCCGCTGCAGGATGGCGAGCAGACGCCGGGGGACTCGGACGGCCGCCTCGGACGGCAGCGGGTCGATGACGCCAGCCCGCTTCTTGTCCCAGAAGCGGATCAGATCCTCATCCCAGGTGGGAAGCCTGCGCGTGAGCGCATGCCACAGGGTCGCGCCCAGACCGTAGACATCGCTGCGCTGGTCCGCCGGTTCGCCACGCGCCTGCTCCGGACTCATGTAGGCGGGAGTGCCGACGGTGCTGCCGGTCGCAACGGTGTCGGGCTGATCGAGCAGACGGCATTCACCCCAGTCGACCAGGGCGACCTCGCCGTGCGCCCCGAGCATGATATTGTCCGGCTTGACATCACGATGGACGATTCCCAGGAAATGCGCGCGCGACAGCGCCTCGCACATGCGCAGGCCGAGGCTGACCGTCGCATTTGCAGAGGCCAAGGCGGCCACGATCTCGCCAGCCATGGCACGGCGGATCGCCTCGCCCAGGGTCATCCCCTCGAGCCGCCGCATGGTGAACAGCACCCCACCGTCTGGCAGGAACTCCAGGGTATGCACCGGCGGCACGCCGGGATGGTCGAGGCGCGCGGTGATGCGCGCCTCGCGCATGAAGCGGGCGATGGTCGGACCGCCGGCCCCGCGCAGCACCTTCATCGCCACTTCGCGATCAAGTGACAGGTCCTGGACCGCCAGCACCTCGCCGAACGAACCACGACCGAGCGGTCTGTTCACCACGAAACGGCCGGCGACTTGGGTTCCGGCCGGGAATCCGGCCGGGGCGCCGGACTCCGGGATGCGGCTGTCTTCCGACACCGTCGTGTCCGGAGAGGGCGGTTGCTCGTTCATTCCGTCAATCATGCGCCCACCGACGCCAGGTCGAGGGGGCACATCCCTCGGCCCTGGCTCTGCAGGGGCATGGATGCTTGATTCGGGATACGCCACGCAGCGCACGCGCTCTCGGCAGCAGTCGCGACATCCAGGACCCGTCCGAGGGTTCAGTGCCCTCGTGTACAGTCGTCGTGGGCTCGGACGGCAGTGTCGTCCATATTTCCCGGTGGGCCAGCCATGTCCGGAGCGGCGTGCAATACGATTTCCCTACCCCGCAGGTAGTCGCCATGCACGCCTCCTTGGCCATTTCAACGCGAGCGCACCGACGTTATCCTCGCCCCCTGCAAGCCCACTCCCGAGCGGTCGGCGGTGCAGTGAGCGACGCCAGCAATGGCCAGAAGATCATGACTGCAGACGGCAGCATCACTCTGAACCTCGCGCCCTGCTCGCTGAGCGCCATCCGCATCGCTCCGCAGCCATGATCCCCTGGGGCTGTCAACGAAGCATGGCCCTGCTGGCCGTCCTGATCCTAGCCTCGCCATCGGCAGCAGGGGAGACAATCGCCGCCGGTACGCAGGTGTTCGATGGTTCGCGCGTGGCCCCCGGCAGCACAATCGCGATCCAGGCCGGGACATGGAGTCTGCTGAAGATCAGCAATCTGACCGGCACCCGGGAGAAGCCGATCGTCATCGCCAATGAGGGCGGCCTGGTCCGTCTGGCCAACGCAGACCGCGGCTTTGCAATCGCCCTGCATGGATGCCGACACGTCCGTCTGACCGGCAGCGGAACGCCAGGACTGCAATATGGCATCCAGGCCGAGGCCACCAAGGCTGGGATGTTCACCATCCATGTCGTCGACCGATCGAGTGACATCGAAATCGATCATGTGGAGATCACAGGTGCCGGGTTCTCGGGATTCAACGTCAAGGACGACCCGCGCCCGGACGGGAGCGTCAACCGGGGCGCGTTCGTCATGGAGAACATCCATCTCCATCACAACTATATCCACGATGTCCCGGCCGAAGCCTTCTATGTCGGACATTCCTTCTATCAGGGGATCGCCAAGCCGGGTGGTGGACTGCTGCTGCCGCACGTCATCAAGGGAGTGCGCATCCACCACAACCGCACAGTCAACACCGGCTTCGAAGCCATCCAGATCGGCTGCGCCACCGATGTCGAGGTCCATGACAATGTCATCGAGCGTTCAGGCACGCGCGGCGTCGAAAACCAGAACAACGGCATGCAGATCAACGCCTTCGGCAGCGTCCAGGTGTATCGCAACACGTTTCGCGAGGTCAGCGGTTTCGCCATGATCCTTTCATCCCTGGAGGATGATTATTCCCTCGTCCTCCATCAGAATCTGCTGGTCCATGCAGGGGCAGGCGGAGTGTTCATCGGCGGTACCAAGGGTGCCGCCGGGAAGGGCATCGGGGTCTACAACAACACCGTAGTGGACTGCGGTGGCAACGCGTTCCGGGTCTTCAACAACGCCCTGCCATCACGGACCTTCATGAACAACCTGATGGTCGCGAACAAGGAGCCGGCGATCGCGATCGTCGGCGGTGGCGGCCAGGACGGTGCCGCCAACGTGGAACTGGCCAGCGTCGAGAAGGCCGGATTCCGCGATCCGGCAGCCGGCGACTACGATCTGCTGCCGATGTCGCCCGCTGTGGGCAAAGGCAAGGTTGTCCCAGGACTCGCACCGTCTACCGACCTGGCCGGACGGGATCTCAGCCGTGCATCCGTCATCGATGTCGGCGCCTACGCTCCGTCCGCTCCGACCTTGGAAACGGCCAAACCCGGGAAGGAGAAGCGCAATGCCCTGCATGCTTTGCCCCCGGCCAAGGATCCTGACCTGACCCCGGAGGGATGGGGTCGGATCCTGGATCCGGCACTCACCGCGGCGATGGCGCGCAAGTTGCGGATCCGCTTCTCCTCCTCACTGCTTGGTGGCGCGGAGGTCGAACTCGCTGGCTATCAGGCCGGACGTTTGCTGCTGGCATCCGATGGTAACATGGTCCCGTTCCCGTTGGCGCGGGTGCAGCAGGACGACATCATCAGTCTTGTTTGCGCCACGGCCGACGCCATGCGGGATCAAGCTGCTGTCCGCGCCCTGGCCGCAAAAATGCTGACCACCGCCGGAAGACAGGTTGAAGCAGGGAAATACCTGCTGCCTTAGCGCGGACCAGCGCATCGGCGCATGTCTGGACTGGGAGTCCGGCCACGCCTGATCCACCGACGTCCCGGAACCGGGGACCGTGTACGGCAGTACGTGGATGCTATCAGGCAGTACATGTCCGGATTGTCCGGATTATTCCTGGGGAATAGGCTGGATGGAGCAGGGGATACGCCCCGCCGCCCCACTCAGGATATCAACCATGACTGCCTTCCTTCGCATGATACCCGTCTCCCTCATGCTTGTCCTTGCGGTTCCGCTGCTGGCGGCTGATCGCCATACCGTGCCACCGGCACCCGTGGAGACGTTCACGGCAGTGGACGCGCCGACCTATCAGGGCGATGGCGAATGGACGATTCCGTGGGGCTACAACCGCCCGGAGAACGCCCAGCGCACCTACCCGCTGGTCGTGATCGGCCGGCACAATGAATCACGCTACTTCACTACCGAGATCCGGAAGAGCTATCCCGCCTTCTTCTTCATCCGCGACGATCTTGCCAATTCGATGAACAACGAGGGGGATGGCCAGGAGTTGGCGGACATCATCGACGCCCGGATGGACTCGCACGGCTATCGCATCGATACCACCCGGATATACATGACCGGCTGGTCGGCTGGTGGCAACACCACCTACCGGATCGCCAATGGGCTCTCCAGCCGGGGCAAGTGCTTTGCCGCACTGATCCGCATCGCCGGCCAGGAAACCCTGACCCTGGCCCCCGCCACCAACGGGCGGATCTCGGTCTGGTACCACATCGGCCTGCTCGACACCTCCAACAATCGGATCCCGGTGGCAAGGGGCCACTACGCCAGCATCAAGAACAACTCGGCCAATGCCGGAGCGGTCGAAACGACCGTGGTCAACGACAACCTGATCGGCCTGGGGCAGTTGGAAGTGCTCGCTGGCGGCGGCTATGGCGAATGGTTCTTCAATCCTGCTGCTTTTGGAGGTCACGGCCGGCAGACCACGAAATCCCTGAGCATCGACGGCGTCCCGTTCGCCCGTTTGTCGGAATACGATATCCAAGGCCACGAGACGGAGATGGCCTATGCCGATCCTGGGCTGTACGCGTGGCTGTTCGCCCGCGGCATCGGCTCGGGTCCTTCCGGTCCGATCGGTCTGTCGGTCAGCAGCCTGTCCGTCCCCGAGGGGGCCACCGCCACCTTCACCGTCGCGTTGCGCGCCCAGCCGGCCGCCGCCACCACGGTCACCGTCGCGCGCACGGATGGGGACGCCAGCATCACGGTCAGCAGCGGTGCAACGCTGACCTTCACCACGGCCAACTGGTCGACGCCGCAGATCGTGACCTTGGCTGCGGCCCAGGATGGCGATGTTGCCAAGGGCACCGCGTCGATCACTGTCTCTGCTGCCGGCCTGGGCAGCCGGACGCTGTGCGCGATCGAGGCGGATGACGACACCTTTGGCATCGTCCTGGGCAACAACGCCTTGAGCGTCCGCGAGGGCACGACCGCCACCGTCGCGGTCTCGTTGTCCGCCCAGCCGCTCGCGAACACCACCGTCACCATCATGCGCGGCGGCGATGCCGATCTCACCATCAGCGGCGCCACTTCGTTGACCTTCACCCCCGCCAACTGGCAGACCCCGCAGTACTTCACCATCGCGGCAGCTCAGGATACCGACACCGTCAACGGCTCGGGCAGCTTCGGTCTCTATATCTCTGGCACTACCTTCACCAACACGCTCCTGGTCAGCGAACTGGATGACGATGCCGTCGGCTTGGTCATCAACACCGCCGCCCTGAGCGTCCGCGAAGGATCGACTGCCACCTGCACGGTCGCCCTGTCCGCCCAGCCGGCCGCCACCGCCACCGTTGCTACCGCGCGTACGGCTGGTGATGCCGATATCACGGTCAGCAACGGATCGTCGCTGATCTTCACCACCGCCAACTGGTCGACGCCGCAGGCCGTCACCCTCGCTGCGGCCCAGGACGCGGACCTCCTCAACGGTACCGCCACGATCACCATAAGCGCAGCGGGGCTGACAAGCCGCACGCTTGCCGTGATCGAGGCGGATGATGATGCCGGCTCGGTGACCAACAACGCCCCGACGATCTCGGCCATCGCCGACCAGAACGTGGCGCACAACACCGCCACCGGCACCCTGGCCTTCACGGTCGGCGACGCCGAGACCAACGCCGGTTCGCTGACCGTGACCCGGTCGTCGTCGAACCCCACCCTGGCACCTGTCGCCAACATCGTCCTCGGCGGATCGGGCGCCGACCGCACCGTCACCGTCACCCCGGCCACGGGCCAGAGCGGCACGGTGATCATCACCATCACCGTCTCGGACGGGTCGCTGTCAGTCCAGGAGACGTTCCTGCTGACCGTAGCGTCTGCGGCCAACACGGCCCCAACGATCTCGGCCATCGCCGACCAGAACGTGGCGCACAACACCGCCACCGGCGCCCTGGCCTTTACGGTCGGAGACGCCGAGACCAACGCCGGTTCGCTGACCGTGACCCGGTCGTCGTCGAACCCCACCCTGGCGCCTGTCGCCAACATCGTCCTCGGCGGATCGGGCGCCGACCGCACCGTCACCGTCACCCCGGTCACGGGCCAGAGCGGCACGGCGACCATCACCATCACCGTCTCGGACGGGTCGCTGTCAGTCCAGGAGACGTTCCTGCTGACCGTAGCGTCCGCGGCCAACACGGCCCCGACGATCTCGGCCATCCCCGACCAGAACGTGGCGCACAACACCGCCACCAGCGCCCTGGTATTCACTGTCGGCGACGCCGAGACCACCGCCGGTTCGCTGACCGTGACCCGGTCGTCGTCGAACCCCACTCTGGCGCCTGTCGCCAACATCGTCCTCGGTGGATCGGGCGCCGACCGCACCGTCACCGTCACTCCGGCCACGGGCCAGAGCGGCACGGCGACCATCACCATCACCGTCTCGGACGGGTTGCTGTCAGTCCAGGAGACGTTCCTGCTGACCGTCGCAACCGACACCACTCCCCCGGTGACGCCGTCCGCCCCCACTGCCAGCAGCACGACCTCGGCGACGCCGACCCTGTCGGGCACGACCGAGGCCGGAGCGATGGTGCGGATCTACGACAACGGGTCGCAGATCGGCAGCGTGGTGGCCAACGGTGCCGGCGCCTGGAGCTGGACCGTCAACCCGGCCCTGGCCGTCGGCAACCACAGCCTGACCGTAATCGCGATCGATATGGCCGGCAATGCCAGCGCCGCCTCGGCGGCCACTGTCATCACCGTGGCCTCCTCCCAGGGTGGTGGCGTTACGGTCGCCTCGCCAGCGACCGGTAGCTGCGGCGCCGGCGCCCTGGGGCTGGTCATCGCGATGCTTGGCCTGACCCTGGTCGGGCGCCGCCGGTACTAGCAGGCTGCGGGCTTGGATCCGTACCTTTCCTGAACACCTCGGAGAACAACGACATGCCCCTCACCGTCCCCTGGCGCGCCAGCCTGCTGGCTGGCTGCGTCCTGGCCACCCTGGCCGCCGAGGATGCCGTCCGGAAGCCGTTGATGCGCGATTTCATGGGCATCAACCTCCACACCTTCCAGGTCCAGGATCCGGCCCTGATCGCCCAGGTGACCCGGTTGGCGCGTGACTACCATCCCTATCCCTGGGATGTGCAGAACAGGCCGGGCGAGGCGCCGCCGTTCCCGCTGTCCCGCGAAGCGATCCACAACGGGCGGCAGCTCGACTGGCTGGACCTCTACGGATCCTGGCGCAAGGCCGGTTTCACCAGCATCAACGCCACCATCATGGCCATCGACTACACGCGCGACAAGGTCGGACTGCCCAACGGCATGGCTGACCTGGAGCGCTACGCCCAGGCATTCGCGTCGTTCTTCGGCCCTTCCGGTGCGCACAGGATGGTCGATACGGTCGAGATCGAGAATGAACCCATGAAGTTCACCACCGAGCAGTACGTCGAACTGTTCAAGGCGATGGGCAAAGGCCTGAGGGCTGGCGATCCCAAGCTGACGATCGCGACCTGCACCATGTCGGCATTGCCTCCCGATAACTGGGAGAAGCCCATCCAGAGCATCGCCGGACTGGAGGACCTCTACGATGTGATCAGCATGCACACCTATTCGTTCAAATCCCGGTCAGCCTGGCCGTCGTTCGAACGCACCTACCCCGAGGCTTCGGGCATCCGCTACCTCAAGGCGGTCGATGCGATGCTCTCCTATCGCAATAGCCGCCCTGAGATGCGCAGCAAGCCGATCTGGATCACCGAGTTCGGCTACGACGCCGCCTCGACCGCGGCGCTGAAGATGGCTGATCCGAAATGGGTTTCCGCCACCGAACTGCAGCAGGCCCAGTGGTCGGTGCGCTCGTGGCTGATGTTCGCCTCGATGGATGTCGAACGCGCCTACCTCTATTGGTGGAACGACAACGATGGCAAGTCCTTCCATGGGGCGTCGGGCATCATGCGCAAAAACCAGCCCAAGCCTGCCTTCTGGGCTGCACGTCATCTCCAGCAGGCGCTGGGCGCCTACCGTTTTTCCAAGGTCGTATCCCGGCAGGAGGACGGCCTCCATGCCTTTGAGTTCCGCAATGACGCTGGCGATTCCGCCTGGGCGGTCTGGTCTGGCAGCTCAGGCAAGGCCGACGCCGAGCAGTTGCTGGCCACCGTGCGGCGCAAGCCGCTGCGTATCGAGGTGATGGCCCTGCAGACTGGTGAACCGGCGACGGAGATCGTCAACCACTCTGCGGCGGGCCTCACGATGCTGGTTGGCGAGTCCCCGCGATTCGTGTTCTTTGGCAGGTAGCCCGCCTCTCAGGGCAGGCCACGCATCGCTGCGCGCGGTCCGGTCTAGGGCGGTTGGACCGCGTCAGGGCGCCGACCAGCGCAGCGAGTCGAGGCGCATGCTGGCGCCGCTGATGCCCAGGCGCACCGTGCTGGTGCCGGCGGGCAGGGTGACGGAACCGGCGGCGGTGCGCCAGCCCTTGCCCTCGGGCACCTCGATGCGGCCGAGTTCCTTCGTCCCGGCGGTGAAGACCACGGTGCCCGGGTTGCCGGACAAGCGCAGTTCGACGCGCAGCGCACCGGCGGTCTCGACCGCGAGGTTGTAGTCCAGCCAGCCGCCCATCGGCACGATCATGTCGGCAAGGACCCCGCCCTCCGCCGCCGGCACCAGGCGTGCCTCCTTGGCGGCCTCGACGTAGCGCTCGGCCTGCAGCAGGCCGGGCAGGCGGTAGTAGAGGTGCGGGTCATGCACCGGCATATCGACATAGGCGCGGCCGAGCGCGGTCAGCTTGCCCGGCTCCTGCGCCAGCACCGCCAGCGTGCCCTTCTCGGCCCGCTCCTTGAACCAGGCGTAGCCGGCGACGTGCGGGGTGCGCTCCATGAGATCGACCGCCTGCATCAGGAACTCGAGCTGGCCGCGGTCGTCGGCGTCCCAGCGCGCGAACTCGCTGACCCACACCGGCCCGCCGGTGGCCTCGTGCGCCGCCTGGATCGACCAGGTCAGCTCGCCGAGATCCTTGTAGGCGTGCACGCCGGTGGGCAGGCCCTTGGCGGCGGGGCCGAGGAAATGGCCGAAGGCCTTCATGTACGGCACGAACCACGAGTAGGTGACCTGCTTCTTCTCCAGCGGATCCATCGCCGTGATGCTGTCCGCAGGCGCCGATCCCAGGGCGTAGTGCGGCCCGACCACCGGCACCCCGTGCCTGGCGGCGATCTCCTGCACCCGTTTGAAGGCGGTGGCGCAGGCCTCGGGGGTCAGGAAGGCCTGGCCCTTCAGGTTGGGCTCGTTGAGGGCGAAGACCACCGGCGGCTTGGGGCTGGCGGCGAGGCGCTGCTCCAGCCCGGGATAGGCCTCGGGGAAGTCGCCCCAGACCATCGGGATGTAGGCGAATCCGAGGTCGGCCGGCGGCACCATGTCGGTGGCGAAGTGCCAGTTGTAGAACCAGCTGACGCCGGGGGCGAGGACGGCGAAGTCGGCGGTGGTCAGCTTGTTGGCGCAGAGACCGCGCTTGGGGCTGCGCACCGCGTCCTCGCAACCGACGATGCGCGGCTGGTCGGCCCCGGCGGCGAGGGAGGCGAGGATGGCAAGTAGGGGAAGGCGCATGCGGATCACTCCACGCGGAAGGGGAAGTTGGCGGTGCCGGCGCCGCCCTTGCCGTCGAGGACGGTGACGAACAGGCGGTACTCGCCCGGCTTCTGCGGCGCCGTGAAGCGGCACTCGGCGCCCGCTCCGGCAGTGATCAGTTCGGGGAAGGATGGCGGCTTCGCCTCGGCATCGCCACCGACCTTGATGTCGGTGCTCTCGGCGGCGAGATCCCAGACGAAGCGCAGCGGGTCCCCATCGGGATCGCTGACCGTCAGGGTGGCGGTTTGCGCGCTGCCCGGCTTCACCGTCTGCATGGCGCAGGCCGCGGCTAGGCGCTCGACCAGCGGGCAGCGGTTGGCCGGCCAGGATCCGGTCCACGCCTTGCTCATCGCGTCGACCGAGGGCAGCTTCTCGCCGCTGGGCAGGAACATGCCGAACCAGGTGGCAGTGCGCTCCTGCTTGGCGCCCCAGACGAAGGCGAAGGTGCCGAGGCACAGCTCCTTGCCGTCGTTGAGCTCGGTGACCAGGCGGTGGGTGGCGTAGAAGGTGCGGGCCTTCTCCTGGCTGGTCGGCTCGATCGGGGCGCCCCACGAGGTCTTGCCGACCTCCCACGGACCGGAGACGCCGAACTCGGTGACGGCGAAGGGTTTCTTCCAGCCGGCGCGCTTGAGCGCCTCCGGCGCGCCGGAGGCGGCGCCGTAGGAGTTGACGCCGAGCACGTCCAGGCTCGGGCAGTGCTTGAGGATCGGTGCGACCTTGGCCGGATTCCAGGCGATGACGCTCATCACCGGATGCCGTGCGTCCTCGGCCTTGACCACCTTGGCCAGTTCCTCGAGCTCGCGGTAGACCGCCTCGCTGCCGGTGGCGGAGGTCACGCCCTCCATCTCGTTGCCGAGGCCCCACATCAGCACCGCCGGATGGTCCTTCCACTTCTTCACCGCCGCGCGCACGTCGTCGCGCTGCTTCTGCACCATGGCCGGATCGTCGTAGCGGAAGCCGTGGCGCTCGTGGCCGACCCACATGCCGGGTACGACCTTGAGGCCGAGTTCGTGCGCGCGGTCGATCAGACGCTTGCCGTCGACCTGCTTCTCCAGCTCCTGGATGCCCCAGGTGCGGAAGGCGTTGCCACCCGAGGCCTTGAGCAGATCGAGGTGGCTGCTGCCGCCGACGCCGTGGATCGGGAAGGGTTTGCCGTCGACCTGCAGTATCCAGCCGCCGCCGTCGCGCGGGGCGATGGCGACGGTGGCCGGGCCCTCGCCGGCCGATGTCAGCCCGATGCTGGCAAGCAGCGCCAGCACAACGGGCGCCGAGCAGCGGTGGCGGCATACAATCGGCGAAGCCGATGCCGCCACGATCCCGGCGGCCTGCCGACGGGATCGAACTGCGACAAAGCCCGGGGGCAGGCCGTAGGGGCGAAGCCCCTGAGGCTTACTGCGCATCGAGCTCGAGCTCCACCAGCTTCTGCTTCGCGGCGGTGGCGGGGCCCCAGAACCAGCCCTTGTTGTCCCAGCACTGGGCATCGGGCATGTGCTTGGCGAGCTTGAAGTAGGCCTCTTTCGCGCCCTTCTTGTCACCCTTCTGCAGCAGGACGTTGCCCTTGATGAACAGGCAGGTGCCGACGTCGTTGAGTGCCCAGCGCTTGGCCGTCGCCTCCTTGTCCTCGCCGGCCGGGCGGCCGCCGGCCTCGGTGAGCGCGACCTGCATCTTCAGCGCCTCGCCTTCATAGAGCTTGATGCATTGGTCCACATAGGCGATGGCCTCGTCGACGTTGCCCGTGCTGGCGTTCCAGGCCTTCGTGGTCAGGGTGGAGGAGGTGTTGTCGCCGAAGTCGGCGCCGGCCAGGGGGGTGGCGCAGCCGAGCGCCAGGATGGCGAGGATGGCGGGGGCGATGGCGCGGAGGGGGGGGAGATGCATGCGGTGTCCTTGGGTCGGGTGGTACAGGTTGAACGCCTGAGATGTCGCAGCGTGAGCGGGCCTTCCAGGGGTCGGACGTCGTCCGGATCCGTCCATCCTGGACGAATTGCCCTCAGCGGACCAGGCGCGACAGGCGCTGACGGGCCCACGACCGGGCGGCGATGTCGAAGGGCGAGGCCAGCTCGAGGTAGGCCCGCCAGGCCTCGGCGGCGCCGTTGCCGGCGAGGTCGGCCCGGATGGCGGCGATCAGAGACGCCTCGCGCGCCGGATGTCCGGCCGAGCGGAACGGCTGGTCGAGGACCTCGGTCGCCCCAGCTGCCGACAGCAGGCCGCGCCAGCGGTGGTCGACACGCAGACCGCACAGCCGCTGCTGGGTCGCAGCCAGCCCCCGCCAGGCTGGCCGCGGATCCGTGCCATCGGCCTGCCAGGCGATCAGTGCTGGCAGCACGAAGGCGGCGAAATGGTGGCCGAAGCAGGGGTCGTAGGCGTGGCAGGTCCAGCGGCTCTCATAGGCCCAGGTCCAGCGTTCCGGCGATTGCAGGCGGTCGCCACCGGCGATGGCACGGCAGGCTGCGAGTTCGATGCGGCAGCGCGCCTCGGCGGGCAGGACGGCGTCGGCCTCGTCGAGCCGGCCGAGCTGCAGGAGGGCGAGCCCGTGCGCCGTGGCCGGCAGGCCCGGGAGGTTCAGGGCCTCCGCGGCGCCACCGCGCTCGAGCAGGGCGAAGGCGATGCCTTCGACCTCCCGGGGATGGGCCAGCAGCGCTGCGGCCCCGCCCTCGGCCTGGGCCTGGGCATAGGCGCGATCGAACTCCGAGACGATGGCCGGGTCGCCGGCGACAGCGCCACCCTCGCGCGCCAGGCGGCCGCGCAGGAACGGCTCGCTCAGCGCCGCCAGGCCTTCGGCGTGGCGGGCGGTGTCGGAGAAGGCGGCATATTGCGCCCACTGGATGCCGGGGTAGCGGCGATGCACCTCGTCGTAGCGGCCGAGGGCGAGCAGGGCGTTGATGCTCGGCAATGCCGGCTCGGGGACCTGGGCGAGGACCTCCTCGTGCCGGCCGAGCTGGTTGAGCCGATCGGCGCAGCGTACCAGCAGTTCGTCCACCCGCCCGGCAGAGAGGTCCGACGACCAGCGGCGGATCCGCGTCACCAGCGCCAGCGCCTGCGCTGCATCCATGTCCGGCTGGCGATCGAACAGCGCCTCGCCGGCGATGGTCAAGGCGAGGCGGCTGAGCGTGGGATCGGGACGGGCCTGCGCCAGATCGGCCATGAGCGCGTCGAGCGCCTCGGCCTCGGCGGTGGCGGCGGCGGCATCGCGCAGGAGCTCGAATCGCGCCAGCGCTGCCAGGCGCTGGTCGGTGCTGGCACGCAGTCCGGCCAGCATGGTCCGCCCCTCGGCCGCGAAGCCGGTGCGCAGCAGGGCGCCGGCCAGGCGCAGGCGCGCGGTCGGCACCAGCGGATCGTCGGGCCACGAACGGATGAAGCCGCGGTAGGCGGCGGCGGCGCGGGCGTGGGCGCCGGCGCTGGCCAGGGCGTCGGCGGCGGCGAGCGGTCCGGGAAGCCGCGGCTGCGGCAGCACCTCGATGCGCAGGTCGTCGATGCGCAGGGTGTTCCAGTTGACCTCGAAGCCGAGGCCGCCGGACTCCGAGCCGGGCAGCGGGTCGGGGTCGCGGCAGCTCAAGAGCTGGAACCCGTCGATGGCGAAGCGCAGTTCGCCCTGGTCCAGGGACAGGGCGAAGGCGTAGGTGCGGCCGAGGCCCAGCGGCTCGGCCAGGGTGCAGGCGTCGAGGATGGTGTCGCCCCGCCCGACCGCCACGTAGTCCGGTCGGCCCCACCCGCCCACGTGCACGGTATAGCCGTCGAGGCGGTTGGGGGCGCCGACGAAGCAGTTGAGGTTGAGCGGGCTGACCAGCGGCGTCAGCCGCCACGTGGCGCGCAGCGCGCCGGCGGGCAGGTCGGTGCGGGCGAGGTTGGCCACCGCACCGCGGCGGTCCTCGCCGACCAGGGCCCCGCCCTCGACCCGCCAGGCGCCCTGCCCGTCCGGCACCGGCCGCACCTCGCGGTAGCCGGGGATCTGCGCCTGGCTCCAGCCGGCGCCCAGCGCAGCGGGATTCTCGAAGTGCTCGTCCACCACCACCTGCCAGGCCGGTCCAGGCGGGGGTGGCGGCGGCGTGCGCATGGCGACGACGGTCAGCGCGGCCAGGCCGCTGGCGAGGAGCAGTCCGAGCACCAACCACGGGGCGCGCGAGGGCCGCGGCGGCTGGGGATCTGCTGCGGACGACGCGGGCATGCCCGTATCCTGCGGCCGGGACGCGGCCATCGCAAGCCCTGCGCCATCGTCAGGCATGGTCAGTTCCCCGTCGCGGCCAGGCCCTGGCCCATGTTGTAGTACCAGCGGCGATGGATGACGTGCGCGTCCTGGGACAGCGAGGCCGCGCCGGCCCCGCGCGGATCGATGGCATACACGGTCTGTAGCGTGGCCTGCGACACCGGACGCTTGGCGGCGTTGTCCCACACCTCGCCGCGCACCCACACCTCCCAGAAGCGGCTGCGACCCATCCGCAGGTTGCCGGCGATGCTGAATGGCGTGGACACGGCCGTGCCCGGTGCGGCGTCCTGCTCGACATGGCAGTCGAAGCGCGGATTCCCGGCGGTGTAGGTGGGATTGGCCGGGAAGCCGCTGCACGCCACCCGGCCGTCGCCGTTGACATCGAGCGGCAGGAAACCGGTGTAATCCGGGTTGCTGCCCAGCAGCGAGAGGCGGAAGTCGTTGAGCATGCGCTCCATCACCTGGGTGAGGATGACGCTGTCCACCGCCACCGCCGCCCCGCCCTCGACCAGCACCACGTTGCGGGTGAACGTGGCATCGGCGGCGAGGGAGGCGAGGTTGCGCGCCGGGGTGAAGGCGACCGGGGCGAAGCGCCGGTCGTTGCCGGTGGGCGGGTTCTGGTTGGCGTCGTGCGCGCCGCAGTAGCCGGATACCGGCGCAGCGGACGGCGCATCGATGTCGATGCCCAGGCAGCGCAGGAACAGCGCATCGAGGTCGCGCAGGGTGGTAGGCCGGGTCGCCAAGGCCCCGCTGTGGGCCAGATCGCCAGCCGTCGGCGTGTAGCCATGCACCGGCAGGCGGCAGTTGGCCGCCTTGGCCATGCACACCGCGTTGCTGAAGGCGTAGACCAGGTCGCGCCAGAAGCTGTCGCGATGCGGTTGCACGCCGGCAGCGCGGTAGTCCTTGCCCAGCCGGTCCCAGCGCGGGTAGTACATCTCCTGGCGCACCGGGTTGGAGTGCGGAACGTCGTAGTTGCCGTCGGGATTCGGGTCGCTGGCGGTATCCTTCAGCGACCAGCCGTCGTCGTTGGGCAGGTCGGTGAGGAACGGGTTGGTGGCGAACCAGTCGTTGTCCATCGGCAGCCACTGCGTCGAGGCCACGCTGCACTTGTCGCTGTCCTCGCCGAAGGTTGGCGCGGCGAAGTATGGGTCGACCAGCAGGAACTGGTCCGAGACCTCGATTTCGTGGCCGAGGTCGTCGTGCCAGGTGGGTTGCGCCCCGGCGTTGGTGTTGCCGAGGGTGCTGGCGACATTCCAGCCCACCGGCCCGGGATAGCGGCGGGTGGGATGGATGAAGCCCTCCTCGCCGGGCCGATGCGACAGCACGTGGTAGTCCGGGTACACCGCCGGAGAGGTGCGGGCCGGGGCGCGGTAGGGATGGCCGGCGCTGGCGAAGGCCGGGCTGTGCGTCTCCACCCACAGGTCGCGGGTGCGGAACAGGCCCCAGTAGGTCTGCGAATTGCTGCCGGCCGGCATGAAATCCCACGGATTCCACGGAGCCGGACTTGGCATCGCCGGCTTGGCGAGGTATTCGACCTGCAGGGCGCCGCTCGGCAGCGTGCCGAGGACGAGGCCGCGCAGGACGTTGATCGGCGCGGTCAGCGGGTTGACCGTCCACGGCACGCCGACGCCGCCGTGGCGGCCCCACGGCGTCATCTGCAGCATCGACTCCTCGTAGATGAAGTCGTTGCGGTTCTCGCCTCCGGCCATGGCCAGGCAGGCGTTGTAGGCCGAGAACTGCGGCCCGGTCAGCACCTGGCGCCAGGTGGCGGTGCGCGGTAAGTTGTCGAGTTGCTGACCGCCGGCGGCGGTGGCGATGGCGCCGTCGGCTGTGGTGTTGGCGAACAGCGGCAGCCACGGACCACGGTTGGTCCCGGGCGCATAGCGGTAGCGCTCGTCGATCCAGGCATCGGAGGAGCCGGCGAGGAACCACCAGGACTCGTCGCCGGCGTAGGTGCCGCGGTACATCAGCGGGAAGGTGCGCGGCCAGGGATCGGCGGCGGATCGGCGGTGGTAGTTGGCGGCGCTGCCGCGGCCGAGCAGGACGTGCGCTGCGCGCACCCCGGCGCTGTGGCGGCTGGCCGCGGGATGCGTGCCGTCGGGGTTGGTGGACAGCGCCATCAGGGTCACCACGTTGGGCATGGCGTGCCAGGCCCGCAGCAGGCCAGCCGGCGCCGCCGCGGCGCTGCGCGGATCGGGATCGCCGCCGACCACGCTTGCGTCCAGGGACGGATCGGGGTTGAGCAGCAGGCAGCCCTCGAGGTCGCGCACGCCCACCGCATAGCGCAGGCGGTAGCGGGCGGTGGCGCGCAGGGCGGCCGCCTCAGCGGAGTTCGCATAGGGCAGGCGCCGCCACTGGCGGTCGTACATGATCGGGGCGCAGCGCGCCGGCGGCGTCAGGGTGGCGGCATCGTTGGCGTTGCCGTTCTGGTCGTCCATCAGTTCGCCATCGCCGTCCGAGAAGCGCACCGGCGCGAGGGTGGCGTCGCGCCCGGCCGGGATGGCTGCCGGATCGTCGGCGCTGGCCACCTCCACCTCGTACCAGCGCGCCCGGCCGTCCCAGTTCGTCGCCGCCGGGTTGAGGACATCGACCGAGGCCCAGTTGTAGCCGCCACGACCGGTGTTGAAATTGAAGCTCAGCGCGCAGTTGGCGATCAGGTCCTCGGTGGCGGCGTCGTTGACGTTGATCAGCCGGCTGTCCGAGATGCGGCGGTCGAGGTGGTTGCGGTTGCGCACCCAGGGACGCTCGATCGGCCGGAAGGCAGCCATCGCCGGCCCGTCGAGGCGGGTGGCCGGTTCCCCGGCATCGGCATGCTGGCGCAGGATGCGCTCGAGGGCGTGCTGCGCCCCGCTGAGCGCGGCCTGCCGCGCGAGCTGCTGCTGGGTGGCGGCCGATCCGGCATCGCGCTGCAGCTGGGCGACGCGGACGAAGCCGAAGACCACGGTCAGCAGCAGGGCCGAGACCGAGATGGCGAAGATCAGGACGGTGCCGCGCTGATTCATGATCACCTCAGGGACCGCTCGGAGGCCCGGCCTGGCCGGGGAGGAGGAAGGAGAAGATGAAGACCTGCTGGATGCGCGTCTCATCGCTGTCCGGCACCGCCGGATCGACAGGGCGCAGGCGCTCCTCCAGGATCAGGCGCAGGCGCACCAGGCGCGGGCGCTGCCCGATCGGCCCGTCCAGGGCCTCGGTGGCGGTGCCGCTGCGGCGGCCATGCCCGGCCGCCAGATCGGCGTCGAGCCAGACCCCGGGCCAGTTGCGGAACTGGGCGGTGCCGGCGGCGAAGCGCTGCGCCGCCGCCCGCCCGTCCACCGGCACGACCTCGAGGCGCAGGTCGGTGACGCCGTCGGCGATCGGCACGCGACGGGCCAGCAGGTCGCCCCAGTCGCCGAGGTCGGGGTTGGCTCCGGCCAGGCTGCGGTAGGGCGTGTCGGGATAGGACGGCGTACCGCTGACGTCTGGGAAGAGCTGGTTGGCATCGAGCGCCCGCGTCGCCTCCGCCCAGGTGGCGGCGGCGGTGCCGGGGGCGCTCTCCAGCGCCCGGCGCGGCTGCGGCAGGTTGAGGAAGCGGGCGTTGCCGACGTTGAAGTCGATCGCCGGCTTGGCCGGATTGCGCAGCGGCGTGTCGTACTGGCTGAAGCTGCGCACCGCCGAGGATTCGGCGGCGTACAGACGCCCCTCCGCGCCGACCCAGTCGAGCAGCTGCCAGCGCACATCGCTGGTGTCGAGGGACATCGAACTTCCCCCCCAATCCCAGTCCCAGTTGTCCTGCTTGCTGGTCATCGCCAGCAGGCGCAGGCGCGGCGTGCCGGCGGTCATGTCCGCCACCAGCGGACCGCTGCCCAGCAGCGAGCCGAAGAGGGCGTCGAGGCGAGTGTGCAGGGCCTCGGCGCGCTGGTGCAGGGCGATGCGCAGCTGCGAACGCTTGACCATGGTGCGGATCTGCATCAGCGCCGCCGTGCACAGTCCGGCCAGCACCATGGCGATGGCCAGGGCCGACAGCACCTCGACCAGCGTGAAGCCCTCCAGCCCAGGGGCTGCGCCCCTACGGCCCTGTGGGCCTACCCCCGGCCTTGGTCGCGGCTCGGTTGCGTCGGCAAGCCTCCGCAACCGTGGCGGCATCGGCTGGGCCGATGGTATGCCGCCACCGCCGCTCGGCGGCCGCCCCATCTGGCGATGGGGCCGCCTCATGGCCGGTCCTTCACCCGCACCAGGCGGATGGTGCAGGAGGCGAGCAGCTGTCCGCCCATGGCGTCGAAGACATCGACCTCGACCCGCACGCTGCGCGCTCCGACGCCGCCAGGCGAGCCGGGCGTGCCGCTGAGCACGTCCGCCAGCGGTGCGGTCTCGCGCCGCTCGACGAAGTAGCCGTTGATGATGCCGCTGGCCTTGGCCGTCCCTTGGCGGTCATCCAGGCCGTAGGTGTCGGCCCGGGTCCAGGTCGAGGTGGCCCCATCGACCCACGGTGCGTCATCGACCGCCACTGCCATGGCCGTGGCCATGGCGGTACTGGCGGCCTGGGCGCTGGCGGCCAGGCGCAACCCGTAGATGAACAGGCCGGTGACCGAGAACAGGCCGAGGACCACGACCAGGGCCATGGCCAATACCTCGACCAGCGTGAACGCTCGTGGTAGCGCCGGCTTCAGCCGGCACGGACGGTGGACTTCAGTCCACCGAGGTGCGATGGACCTGGCCACGAGGCCGGCTGAAGCCGGCCGTCCGTGCCGGCTGAAGCAGGCGCTACGTATCCTGCTCATGGCGCGTACCACCAGCTGCGGCGTTCGAGCATCTCGGGCGTCACCGCATCGGTCACCGGCCGGCCACGCGGACGGCCGTCGCTCTCGGTGAGCAGATTGCCCTGGTAGGCGGCACGGGTCTGCGCGCGGCTCTGCCAGTCGGTGATGCTGCCATCGAGGGTGCCGGACAGGCGGTTGCCCATCAGCGCCACGCGCACGTCGCCGACCGCGCTGATGCCGACGCGGAAGCAGGGCTGCAGGCTGCGCACCGCCGCCTGGGCGCTGGGGAACGCGTCGCTGTCGCTCTGCATGTCGGGGGCGAGCGTGATCCACCACCAGCCGCTGCGGGCCTGGTACGAGGTTGCCGGCCGCTCGTGGGCGGCATGGTTCCAGAAGTCGCGCCAGGTCGGATACAGATCGCCGAGGTCGCCCCAGCCGGGCACAGCGTTGCCGCCCGAGCCGCCCTGGCGCAGCCTGCTGTGGTAGCGCAGCTCCATGAAGCCCGGCACCACCACCGAACCGTCCGGACGGAAGGAGATGGTGCAGTCCAGCCAGTTGCCGTTGACCAGCGGTCGCGGCGCGTTCTGTGCCAGCAGCACGGTGGTGCCGCCGGAATCGACCATGCTGCCGAGCTCGACGTAGCTCAAGGTGCTGGTGCGGGTGGCGGGCGAGCGGCAGCCGGTGATGGTGCCGTCGTTGCCCTGGAAGTAGAAGCCGGCATTCGGCCGGTTGTCGGCGTCGCGCAGGGCGGTGTCGTAGCCGCCCCAGGGATGCAGCCGCCCGCTGCCGGCGTCCCACCAGCCGCACCACGGCCGGGGGTAGGTCGGCGGGAAGCGGGCGAAGCGGTCGGTCGGGCCGTTCCAGGTGTGGGCGTGGCCGTTGTCCTGGTCGGTGAGGGCGAGGAAGCGGACCTTGCGCGCCGGCAGCCGGTGCTGGTCGCCGATCCAGGCGTGCGGCACGCTGCGCACGATCTTGGCGACATTCTCTTCCCGGGAGTCGTTGCCCAGCTTCGCCGGGTTGGGCGGAGCCGGGCGGTTGGACGCCACGCTGGGCCCGATGATGCGGTACCAGTGCTCGCCGTCCCAGTTGTTGAGCAGCACGCCGCTGGTTCCGGCGCCATTCTGGAGGTGGAACGACACCGCATGCACCGCCTGCCGCTGCATCGCCAGGGCGCGGGCCTGCCGCAGCGTGGCGGCGAGTTCGTGCGCGGCGGCACCGACCTCCCCCATGCGCTTGTCCGCGGTGGTCTGCGACAGCCCGATCGAGGCGGCGAGGACGATGATCGCCAGCACTACGAGCAACTCGATCAACGTGAAGGCGGAGCGCATGTCAGCGCAGATTCCGGTCGTAGATCGCCTGGAAGGGGATGGCGCGCTGGTTGCGCGGATCGTCACGGCGCCAGGCGAAGATCCCTTCCTGCCCGGCGCTCCACAGTTCGCAGTCGTTCTCGAAACCCGGCGCGGCGTAGTAGCGGCGATCGGAGCCGGCGAGCACGCCCGCGTCGGGCAGATAGGCGGCGTCGGCTGGCGTCGGCTGGCCGTCGCCGGCGTCGCCGGTGGCCAGGCGGATGCGGCCGAGGGCGAGCAGCCGCCAGCGCTGGGCGGCGACGATGCCGTTCCACGGACCGGTGCCGGGCCGGAAGCCGACCTGGCCGAGCCCGAACCAGCTGGTGTCGAGGCCTCCTATCGATCCCCAGCCGATCTGCACGTTGCTGAACTGGATGCGCGGCAGGCACTGGCCGATCATGATGATGGGACGCCCCCAGGCATCGAGCACATCGTCGCCGGCGATGCGCGACTTCTCCAGCGCTCCATCGAGGTAGTCGTCGCACCAGCCGACCACCGCCGCGTCGCGCTCGGCCGGGGCGAGCAGCGGCGTGCCGGTGAGGTCCGCGACCGGTGCGGCTCCGCCAGGCTTGGCGATCAGCGGCCCCGGCAGGTCGAGGACCCCGGCCTGCACCGCCGCCCGCGCCCGCTGCGTCGCCAGGCGGTTGACCACGTAGGCCAGCTCGACGCTGTTCCAGCGGTCGGCGTTGTACCAGCCGACCAGCAGGCCGGCATCGGCCAGCGGTTGCACCCGCGAGGTCAGGTAGGTCAGGGTCGATGGCTGGCTCGCCCCTTCGGTCTCGGCGTCGAGATTGCAGCGGTAGGCGTACTTGCCGGCCGCGGCGCTGACAGCGCTGTTGAGCTTGCTCCGCTCGGTCGCGTCGAGGGCATGCCCGAGCCGGCGGGCGAGGCCGTTGCGCGCCGGGTTATCCGGCGTGATGTCGGCATCGGGATAGGACTGCCAGGGCAGCACGCCGACATCCTGCCTGAACATGCGCGCCGCGGCGTGGACGGTACGCAGGACCGATTCGGTGTTGATCCGCCTGGCCGAACGCATCGCCGTGCCCAGTAGCGGCATGAGCATGGCGCCGAGGAGGGCGAGGATGCCGACCACGATCAGCAGTTCGAGCAGGGTGAAGCCGCGCTTCATGGGATGGCGGCGCCCTGGCGCACGTAGATCCAGCGCACGGCGTTGGCCCGGAGGTCGTGGCCGGCCGTCGGGCGGCCCCAGGACCAGACGTAGGCGAACGGCACCGCCTGCCGCGCCGGCTGGCCGCGCGCCGGGTTCCAGTCGTCGACATCGCCGGGCACGCGCACCGGATCGCCGGCGGCGTCGGCCGGCATCACCGCGACGCCGTCGCCGGTGGTATGGGCGTCGAGATGGTACAGCACCGGCTGCTTCCACGGGTCGATCAGCCCGGCCTCGCCGCCGTCGAGCGGACCGGTGACCGCGCCGCTGACGGCCAGGCCACGCACCGCCAGCAGATCGGCGGTGCCGCCCAGGCGGATCGTGCGGTCGGCGCGGACCGGGGGGAAGCGGCGCAGCGGGTCCTCGCCACGATAGACCTGCATGGCGGCGTGGACCGCGCTGACCAACTGGCTGGCGGCGGCGGCGGCGGCGCGCTGGCGCACCGCGCCGATCGCCGGGATCAGCAGGGCGACCACCACCAGCACGATGGCGAGCACCACCATGACTTCGACCAGGGTCATCCCGGTCCTCGTCTGGAGTGCTGCGTGGTCCATGGCCTGAGCGTAACCATCCTTCCTGAGCAGGATAGGGCAGGACGGAGTCGGACCCAAGCTGCGCTCCGGAGCCGGTGTACAGCATGCTCCCCCTGGTCACACACCGACGGTGTCCTCCACCGTGGGCCACCCCTCTGTGCCCTCCCATCGGGCTTACCATACCGTCCATGGATGATCCCACCCTCTCGGTCATGGGCGAGCCGCGGCGCATCGCCTTGTGGCAGCGGCTGATCAGCACGGCCCAGGACGGCATCGGCAAGCTGCACTACTGGACGGCCGATGACGGGCTGGAATCGGGTTCCCCCGGCCCCAGTCACCAGCACACCGTGCCGACCCTGGTGCTGTGCCTCAGCGGCGGCGTCCGCGTGCTGGGCCGGAGCGCCCTCGACCTCGCCGCCGGCGACCTGCTGCTCATCGAGCCGGGCTGCTGGCATGAGCATCTGCCGCACAAGGCCGGCTGCTCGTCGTTCGGTCTCGGCTTCCTCGCCGGTCGTTGCGACATCCTCTTCTTCGACGATACCGAGACGCTCTGGGGCGCTGTCCACGAGCAGCCTTACCGCGGGATCATGGATGCGCTCATCGCCACCCAGGAGCAGCCCGCGGCGCTGCGGGTCGGCATGCGTCTGCCGCTGGTCGACCAGATCCTAGCGCAGGTGATCAACGACCGCTCGACCTTCGTCGATTGGAAGCACCCCGGCGTGCTGGCGATGGCTGCCCACCTGTGGAATCACCTGCACGAACAGATCAGCGCCGATGACATCATCGCCAAGTCGGGCCTGGGCCGCACGACCAGCTACGAGATGTTCAGGTCGTTCTTCGGACGTACCCCGCAGCAGGAGCTGCTGGTGCAGCGCCTTGATCTCGCCCGGCACCTGCTCCGCCGCAACCGCAGCGTGACGGACGCAGCCGTGCTGTGCGGCTTCGCCAACCGCGCCGAGCTGACTCGCGCCTATCGCCGCCGCTTCGGCCATCCGCCGAGCGCCGACGCTGGTCCGGCCAAGCCAGTCTGAATCCTGCTACGTCGCAACTCCTCTGGCCAGCGCATCGGCCAGGACCTTGCCGAGGGCGGCGTTCTCGTAGGGCTTGGGCAGCAAGCCGGCCAGGCCGTTGGCGAGCAGGTCCTCCATGCGGTCGTCGTGGTAGCCGGAGGCGATGATCACAGGCAGATCCGGTCGGATGGCGCGCAAGGCTGCGAAGCACTCCCTTCCGCCCATCACCGGCATGCGCATGTCGAGGATCGCGGCAGCAAAGCTGTCTGGTTCGGCCCGCAGACGCTCGACCGCTTCCGCCCCATTGGCGACATCGACGATCTGGTAGCCGAGGCCGGACAGGACGTCCACGGCCATGCTCCGGACCAGTTCGTCATCCTCAGCGACAAGGATGCGGCCGCTGCAATGCGTCGTGCCGACTGATGGCGTCGGGTTGGCGGCGGGCTTGGCTGCGGCCGCTGCCGGCAAGGTGATGCGCATGGTGGTGCCGGCGCCGGGCGTGCTGTCGACTTCGATGGTGCCGCCATGCTGCTGCACCGTGCCAAGGGCCGAGGGCAGGCCCAGGCCAGTGCCCGCGCCAGGGGCCTTGGTGGTGAAGAACGGCTCGAAGATGCGCGGCAGGACCTCGGGCGGGATGCCCGTTCCGGTATCCGCGACCGTCAGTTCGATGTGGTTGGAGTCGGCGAGACTGCGGCTCGCGATCCGCAGCCTGCCGCCGTCGGGCATGGCATGGGTGGCGTTGATGCACAGGTTCATCAGCGCGGTCTGCAACTGCGCCGGATCCCCGTGGACGGTCGCCTCACCGGCGGCCAGGTCGAGTTCGAGCACGATGCGCGGATCGAGCGACAGCCGCAGCATGCCTACGGTCTCGTGCACGAGCTGGTGCAGATCCAGCTCGGACGCCGCCAGCGGCTGCCGCCTGGCGTAGGCCAGCATCTGCCTGGTGATGCCGGCCGCGCGCGTGCCGGCGGTGGCTATCATGCGCACGTGCTGGTGTCCTTTGAGGTCACCGGCCGACAGGTGCGACTCGAGCAGCCCGGCGCCGCCGATGATGGCGGTGAGGATGTTGTTGAAGTCGTGGGCGATGCCCCCGGCGAGCTGGCCGAGGACGCGCAGGCGTTCATCCCGTTCGGCGCGTTCCCGGACGTTGTTCTCCTCGGTGACATCGCGGAACACCAGCACCACGCCACGCAGCACGCCATCCTCGCCGCAGATCGGCGCGCCGCTGTCGGCGATGTGGCGCTCGCGTCCATCCCGGGCGATGAGCACGGTGTGGTTGGCCAGCCCGACGATCCGTCCGCTGGCAAGCACCTGTCGGACCGGATTCTCCACCGTGGCCCGCGTCTGGGCGTTGACGATGCGGAAGACCTCGTCGAGCGGACGGCCCACTGCATCGTGCCGGCTCCAGCCGGTCAGTTCCTCGGCGACCGGGTTGAGGTCGATGACCAGTCCGGCGGTGTCGGTGGCGATCACCGCATCGCCGATCGAGCGGAGGGTCACGCGCAGGCGCTCCTCGCGCTCGCGCAGTTCGGCTTCTGCTCTAACCCGCTGGGTGATACGATGGGCCACCCCAATGACGCCATCGATCGCGCCGTCGCGGCGGACAGGCACGAGCATCGTCTCGAAGACCTCATCCCCGACACGCGTCTCGTCGGTCACCGTCCGTCCCTGGAACGCGCGGTCGATATCGGCCACGATGTTTGAGAAGGCGGCGTAGCAGGTCCTGGCCTCCAGTCCGACCACTTCGCCCGGTCGCAGACCAAGTGCCTCCAATCCGCGCCCCTCCGACATGAGGAACCGGCCGTCAGCCCCGATGTGGAAGAAGATCAGATCGACGTGGTCGACCACCAGCCGCCATTCCCGCTCGCGCCGGCGCAGATCGGCGTCGGCGCGGCTCAGGGCCAGCCGGTAGCGCCAGCGTTCGGCGCGCATCCACAGCAGATAGATGGCTGCGCCTGCCAGCGCCAGGCCGAGGAGGCCGCCTGCCCAGGGCAGCCAGCCCGGGAAGGCGTCGGGCTGGGGAGGGGTCCAGACGAAGCCGTCAAGCCGAGTGCCGGCGGGGATGACGCCGCGCTCGGCATAGATGTCGGCCATGCGCTGCCACCGCGCCGGATTCACCTGGCCCACGGGGATATGCGACGCCTGGACCAGTTCGGCGATGCGTTCGCCCTCGTAGCGCAGGTGATCGCGCGTCTTGCCCTGCTCTCGGACGCCAGGCATGCCCAGGATCTGGTCGATCATCTCATCGGGATGCGCCAGCGCATACTCCCAGCCACGGATCGTCGCCTGGCGCATCGCCTCGACGCGGTCGGGCCGCCGCCGCGCCTCCTCGGCGCTGGTGAACAGCGTATCGCCATAGAAGTCGATGCCGTAGTCGATCGGTCGCAGGATCAGCGGCTCGGCGCCGCGCTGGCGCAGCAGCCAGGGCTCATTGGTCAGGTAATCGACCGTCGCGTCGACCTCGTCGCGCAGCAGTGGTTCCACTGACCACGTGTGCGCGACGAAGCGCAGGCGCTCGACCGGCAGGTGTTCACGTGCGAACATCGCCTGGATCTCCGCCTGGTCGTCGGGCGAGGACATGATCGTCGCATCGACGAAGTCGGCGAGGTAGCGGCGGGCTCCACCCTGTTTCGCCATGAGGATGAGCGGCGAGTGCTGGAAGATCGGTGCGATGGCGACGACAGGCTTGCCGGCGGCCCGTTCACGGACCAGATCGGAGGAGCCGACGCCGTAGCTGGCCGCACCGGAGAGTACCGACTGGACCGGGTAGATGCCCGCTGCTGGCACAGTGAGGCTGACGCGCAGGCCCACCTGGTCGTAGTAGCCCTGGTCGATGGCGGCGTAGTAGCCGGCGAACTGGAACTGGTGGTGCCACTTCAGCGCCAGCACCACCTCCTCGGGTTCTCCGGCGGGCAGGGCGACCAGGCAACTGATCGCGGCGACAAGTCGGACAGCGCACCACAGTGGCAGAGCCATACGGGCAGGATGCACGGGGGAGGGTATGCGGCAAGCGGAAGACGGAACGGCATCGCAATCGGAGCGTTCCCCATCCCGGACGGTTGACGTTGCCCTTCTGCGTCACGGTTGATCGGCCGCCGTGTACGAATTGCACCTGGCTGGGCCGCCGTGGCACCGGCACGGATCGTCCGGGTGCTTATCCTCAGGAGCATGTCGACGGGAAGAACGTCCAAGATGGGTTTCACCCTGATCGAGTTGCTGGTCGTGGTCTCGATCATCGCGGTCCTGGCCGGCCTGCTGCTGCCGGCGGTACGACTGGTGCGGGATGCGGCCCGTAGCGCCGTCTGCCAGAGCAACCTGCACCAGATCTCGCTGGCCGGGCTGTCCTATGCCAACGACAGCGATGGGTTCCTGGTCCCCAACTACGGCACCAACCCTGATGGCTCGAACAACCCGAGCTACACCGACTTCCTGGTGCCGTACATCGAGATGAATTCGGGCACCTCCAACAGCCAATTGCGGAATGTCTATGTCTGCCCGGCAGGTCGGCCCATGGCGGTCACCGCCACCTGGTTCTGGTTATGGAACTACGCTCTGAACGAAGCCGTCCATCCAACCTTCTGGGCCCCAGACTGGAAATCGGTCAACATCTCTCGGGTGCGCAACCAGGCCCTCACCATCGACCTGAGCGACGCCAGCCAGCCGAGCAGCGATGCCACCGGCAACTCATCGCGCGTGATCAACGTGTGGCCCGACTGGGCGTCGAACAGCGGCATCTATGACAAGGACAGCAGCTGGGCTGCGGATCTGGCCGGCCCGCAACCCGACGAGACCTATCATTCCACCGTCCGTTACCGGCACGGCTCCAGCGGGTGGAACGGGCAGCGCGCCAACATCGCCTGGCTGGACGGCCATGTCTCGTCGGTCGCCCATGAGGCGCTGGTGAAGAACGTGCATTTCGCGGCGTATCTGCGCTGAAGGACCGAGCTCCTGCGCGCGAGGCGCGGGGCCGCCAGGATGACCCTGGACGTGGCGCCGCCCGCCCGACCATGCCGACCCATGGCCCAGTTCCCCCGCCGTGATTACAGCGGTCCGCCGCGCAAGCCGCCCGTCGCTGCCGTCGCCAGTCCCGCCGCCCATACCGCCTGGGAGGGGCAGGCCGGCTGGTACGACAAGCATCAGGGCGATGGCGGGGCCGACCTCTACCAGACCGTGCTCCTGCCGGCGGTGCTCAAGCGCCTGGCGGCCAAGAAGGGCCAGCGCGTGCTGGATGTCGGCAGCGGCCAGGGGGTGCTCGGCCGCGCCCTCGCCCACCTCGGGGTCGACGCCGTCGGCGTCGAGGCCAGCCCGAGCCTGCTGGCGGCGGCGCAGGGCCGCGCCGGGGCGCACGAGAAGTACCTCCTTGGCGATGCGCGCGACCTCGCCGCCGTGCTGCCGGGCCAGGCCTTCGACCATGCCGCCGCACTCATGGTGCTGCAGGACCTCGAGCCGATCCTGCCGGTGATGCAGGGGGTCGCCAAGATGCTCGCCCCGGGCGGGCGCTTCGTCGTCGCTCTGACCCACCCGTGCTTCCGCCAGCCCAAGCGCAGCACCTGGGGCTGGGATGATGACCGGCGCCAGCAGTACCGGCGCATCGACGGCTACCTGTCGATGTACCAGACGCGCATCGCCACCCATCCCGGCGCCCTGCCCGGAACGCCCGAGGCGGCGCTGCAGACGGTCAGTACGCACCGTCCGCTGGCCGCCTACATCGAGGCTGCCGGCGCCGCCGGCCTCGGCATCACCGGCTGCGATGAACTGACCAACCCGCGCCGCGGCACCAAGGGCACGCGCTTCGCCGCCGAGGATCTGGCGGCGAAGGAGATCCCGCTGTTCCTCGTGCTGACGGCGGTGCGTCTGCGGTGACCTTCGCCGCCGGGCTGCTGGCGGCGATCGCCGCGCCGACCGCGGCGGCCAAGGACGCCGTCCTGGCCGAGCTGGTCCCGTGCGATGGCGCGGTGTGGGACATGCCAGCCCTGCCGGCGCGGCCCGGTCGGCCGCCTGGCGTCAGGGAAGGGCAGGCGAAGCGCCGCCGCCAGGGGGTCGACAGCCCGACCGGCCTGCGCCGCTTCCTGCATGCCATCTGGCACATCGAACTCGAGGCCATCGATCTCGCCTGCGTGCTGGCGCTGCGCGGTTCCGGCATGCCGGCCGACTTCCATGCCGACTGCGTGCGGGTCGCCCGCGAGGAGGTGGTGCACGCCGGACTGCTGGCGGCCTGGCTGACCGCCAACGGCCATCCGCCCGGCAGCGAGCCGGTCCATCACCGGCTCTGGGAGTCGGCGGTCGCCTGCCGCGACCTGGGCGAGCAGCTGGTGGTGGTGCCGCGCTTCCTCGAGGCGCGCGGTCTCGACGTCAACGCAGGTCTGCTGCCGCGCGTCACCGATCAGGGCGCGCATGCCGCGCTGGAGCGCATCTATCGCGACGAGATCGGCCATGTCGGCACCGGCACGCGTTGGCACCACTGGTGGTGCGCCCGCCAGGGGCTGGATCCGGTGGCGCACTTCGCCGCTGTGGTGCGCGGTTCATTCGCCGACCAGCTGCCCAGCCCCTGGCCCCTCGACGAGCTAGGCCGCCGTGCCGCTGGCTTCGCCGAGCCGGAACTGAGGCTGCTGAGCGAACCCCGGACCCCGGCCATCACATGAAGCGCCCCAACTACCTCGCCGCCGCCCGTGCCATCGCCGATGCCGCCGACATCGTCCTGACCACGCACATCAACAGCGATGCCGACGGCATCGGCACCTCGCTGGCGCTGGCCATCGCGCTGGAGCGCCTGGGCAAGCGCGTGCGCTTCGCCTGCCCGACCAGGCCGGCCTCGATCTACGCCTTCCTGCCCCGCTTCGGCATGGCCCGGACCATCGACACGGACGAGGCTGCAAAGGCCATGCCGGCCTGCGATATACTGCTGTCCAGCGACTGCGGCGACCTGAAGCGGCTTGGCGCCTGCGCGCTGATTCCTCACGGCAAGCTGCTGAACCTCGACCACCACGCGACCAACGACCGCTTCGGCGACCTCAACCTGGTCGACGAGGTGGCGACCTGCAGCGGCATGGTGGCGGCGAAGCTGCTCGACCGGCTCGACGTCGATCTCGACCGCGAGATGGCCGACAACCTCTATGCGACGCTGGTCTTCGACACCGGACGTTTCATGCATTCGAACACCGACGCGGCGGCCTTCCGCTTCGCCGCCCGGCTGGCCGATCTCGGGGTCGACGTCTCGGCGATCAACCGCGCCCTGACCTACACCAAGAAGCCGCACGACCTCGCCGTCACCCGCCTGGGCATCGAACGCCTGCGCGTCGACGAGCAGGAGCCGCGCCTGGCCGGCATCGCCCTGTCGAAGGAGGACATCGCCACGGTGGGCGAGCCCGAGGACTGGGGCGAGATGGTCGATGTGCCGCGCTCGCTGGCCGGCAACCAGGTCGCCTACCTCATGCGCGAGTCGAAGGACGGCCAGACCACGCGGGTGAGCATGCGCTCGAACCCGCCATTCCAGGTCGCGCCGGTGGCGCAGGCCTTCGGCGGCGGCGGTCACCTCCAGGCTGCCGGGGCGACCTTCCCCGGATCGCTTGCCGAATGCCTGCGCGAGATGGTTCCGCGCCTGCGCCGGCAGCTGCACGACTGAGCCGTGCTGCGCCTGCCCGACGACCTGGCCGAGGGCGCGACCGTCGTCGCTGCGGTCAGCGGCGGGGCGGACAGCGTGGCGCTGCTCGGCCTGCTGGCCGGCTGCGGCCGGTTCCGGGTCGTGTGCTGGCATCTCGACCACCGGCTGCGGCCCGACTCGGCTGCCGATGCGGACTTCGTCGCCGGCCTGGCAGCGCGCCTGGGTGTGCCGTTCGTCGGTGACGCGGCGGATGTGCGGGCGGCGCAGCGCGGCGATGGCCTGGAGGAGGCGGCTCGCCGCGTGCGCTACGCGCTGCTGTCCGCCGCCTGCCAGCGTCTCGGCGCGGCTGCCGCCTGCACCGCCCACCATCGCGACGACCAGGCCGAGACCGCCCTGCTGCAGATCCTGCGCGGCTGCGGACCGGAGGGTCCAGGCGGCATCGCCGCCGAGCGCGAGTTGGCGCCTGGTGTCCGCCTGCTCCGTCCGCTCCTGCATGTCGGCCGGGCGGATCTCGCCGCCTGGTGCCGATCTCACGACTTTGGCTGGCGCGAGGATGCCAGCAACGCTGATCCCGCCTTTGCCCGCAACCGGCTGCGCCACCGCGTGCTGCCGGAGTGGGAACGGCGCTGTCCGGGTATCGCCGAGGCCCTGGCCGGCCTGGCCGAACAGGGTGGCAGGACGAGGCAGGCGGCCATGGGCCGGGCGGCCGGGGTGGTCGGTACGGGCTCGGCTGCGGTTGCCGCCTTGCTGGCCCTCGATCCCGAGGCCCGCGCCGCCGCCTGGCGCGGACTCTGCTCACAGCTGGGCATCCCGGCC
>JAIFKN010000235.1 GCA_020049615.1 bacterium
GTCGAGAAGGCGCGCATCGACAAGATCCTCGGCCACTCCGAGATCTCGGCGATGATCCAGGCCTTCGGCACCTCGATCGGCGAGGACTTCAGCCTCGAGGGGCTGCGCTACGGCAAGGTCGTCATCATGACCGACGCCGACGTCGACGGCAGCCACATCCGCACCCTGCTGCTGACCTTCTTCTTCCGCCACCTGCCCAAGCTGATCGAGAACGGCCACATCTGGGTGGCGCAGCCGCCGCTCTACAAGGTGACGCGCGGCAAGCGCGAGGAGTACGTATTCAACGGTAAGCTGCTCGACAGCGAGATCATCCGCCTCGGCACCACCGACGCGACCCTGGCCGACGCCGCCGGCAACCGCGAGTTCAGCGGCCATGCCCTCGCCGACCTGGTCGCAGCGCTGACCGTGTTCGAGGAGCACGAGCACGCCCTCGCCTTCAAGGGTCTCACGCTCAATGAATACCTCGCCCTGCGCGGCCCCGACGGCCGCCTCCCGGTCTACCAGCTGCGCCGCGGCGAATCGATCACCTACCCGATGGACGCCGCCGCCCTCGACGCCGCCCTGGCCATCGGCGGCGAACCCGGCCCCGACGGCCAGCCGCCGATCCTGCCCGAGATCATCGAGTTCGCCGAGCGCGAAGCGGTCGAGGCGAGCCTGGCCCAGCTCAAGCGGCTCGGCTTCGACGCCGGCTGGCTGGCCGACGCCCCTGGCCGCGAGCCCAACTTCACCCTGCGCGACGCCAAGGACGAACGCCGCCTCGGCAGCCTGCTGGCGGTGCTGCCGGCGGTGAAGGAGTTCGGCGCCCGCGGCCTCGACATCCAGCGCTACAAGGGTCTCGGCGAGATGAACCCCGAGCAGCTGTGGGAGACCACCATGGATCCCACGCGGCGCACGATGAAGAAGGTCGACATCGTCGACGCGGTCGAGGCCGAGCGCATGTTCGCCACCCTGATGGGCAGCGACGTCGGCATCCGCCGCGACTACATCGAGCGCCACGCGCTGGCCGTAGCCAAGAAGATCGACGTCTGAGCCCCTGACGGGGTTTTCTGCTACAGAGGCACAGAGATCCACGGAGGGCCACAGAGATGCCCCTCCTGCCTGTCTCTGTGGCCCTCCGTGGATCTCTGTGCCTCTGTGGCGACGAGTCTCAGCCCCGCCGCGCCGGCTGCTGCGGTTTGGCGGCGCGTGCTGCCGCGCGGGCGGCCTGGATCTCCTCGCGCTTGGCGGCGTCGCGCTTGGCCGCCTCGATCTCGCGCAGCACCACCTGGGCGTCGACCACGTTGCGGGCGGCGGCGAAGCGGCCGGTCAGCTGGGTGTCGGGACGCAGCGAGGTCTGCTCGTGCAGCAGCCACATCTCCTGGCCGTACTCGCTGCGCCGCAGCTCGGGGGCGAAACGGGCGAAGAAGCGCGTCAGGTTGGCGACGTCGCGCAGCAGCAGGCGCTTGGCGTTGGTGTTGCGCGCCGCGTCGATGGCCTGCGGGAAATCGATGATCACCGGCCCGTCGTGGGCGTGCAGGATGTTGTACTCGGAGAGGTCGCCGTGGACCACGCCGGCGCAGAGCATGCGCGCGACCTCGCCGACCAGCCCGCTATGCCAGCGCAGCGCCTTCTCGCGGCTGTACTGCTGCGAGGCCAGCTGCGGCGCCGGTTCGCCGGCGGCGTCGCGCACCAGGTCCATGAGTAGCACGCCGTCGCCGAGCTGGCGCAGGCGCGGGATGCGCGAGCCGGCGGCGTTGAGCCGGCGCATGGTGTCGGACTCGTGGGTCTGCCAGGCCGCCTCGCGCTGGCGCTGGCCGAAGCGGCTGCCGCCCGCCATCGCGCGGTCCTGGCGCGAATCGCCGCTCTTGCGACCCTCGACGTAGTCCTGGCGCTGGCGGAAGTTCCGCCGGTGGGCCTCCTTGTAGACCTTGGCCGCGCAGATCTCGCCGTCGGCCTCGACGATGAAGACCTCGGCCTCCTTGCCGCTCTTGAGCGGCCGCAGGATGCGCTGGATGAAGCCCTCCTCGACCATGCTGCGGAGGCGGTCTGGGATCAGCATGCGTGGGATCCTGGCGGATGGCCCCCGTGAGCCAAGGGCCTGGGACCGACGAGCTCCAGCTCGTCGGTCCCAGGCCCCGCTCGCGTGCCACCGATATGCCGTAGGATCCGGGCCATGTGCTGGATCATCCTCCTCGCCGCCCTGCTCTGCTCCGCCTCGATGCACGCCGGCGAGGCCACCGCGCTGCCACCTGGCGGCCGCCAGCTGGTGACGGCGCCGCCCGCCTTCCGCGGCACGGCCGAGCGCGCCTCCAGCACGACGGTCGCGGTCGAGGGCCTGCCCTTCGCCCAGGCCCTGCGCATCGCGGTGCGCCAGCCCGGCCAGCCCTGGGACGTCGAGGCCAAGGTGCCGCTGCCGGCCCTGGCCAAGGGCGAGACCCTGCTCATCCGCCTGTGGCTGCGCGCCGTGCGGACGCGCAACGAGAGCGGCGATGTGACGGTCGGGGTCAACCTGCAGAAATCCGGACCGGACTGGTACAAGCCGTTCAGCCAGGGCGTCAGCGCCAACCGCGACTGGCGCGAGCTGCTGCTGCCCTTCACCAACGATCGCGACTTCCCCGCCGCCGGCGCCGAGCTGGCCTTCCACCTCGGCGACCGCGAGCAGGAGCTGGAGCTGGGCGGGGTCGAGCTGTGGTCCTTCGGCACCGCGCTGAAGCCGTCGCAGCTGCCGCGCCTGCGCATCACCTGGGCGGGCATGGAGCCGGACGCGCCGTGGCGGGCCGAGGCCGAGGCGCGCATCGAGCGCCTGCGCAAGGGCGACCTGGCGGTGCGCGTGGTCGACGCGGCCGGCGCGCCGGTGGCCGGGGCCGAGGTGCGCGTGCGCCAGCTGCGCCACGCCTTCCCCTTCGGCACCGCCGCCACCGCCGCACGCCTCATGGGCACGACGCCGGACGACGAGATCTACCGCCGCCACCTGCAGGAGCTGTTCACCGCCGTGGTGCTGGAGAACGACCTGAAATGGGGCGCCTGGGCCGGCGAGTGGGGGCCGCGCTTCGGCCGCGAGCAGACCCTGGCGGCGCTGCGCTGGCTGCAGGAGCGCCAATATCTGGTCCGCGGCCATGTGCTGGTGTGGCCGAGCCTGCGCAACATGCCGAAGTCGGCCGCCGCGCTGCAGGGCGACCCCGCCGCCCTGCAGCAGGCCATCCTCGCGCGCATCGACGAGGTGGCCGCCGCCACCGCCGGGCTGACCGCGCACTGGGACGTGCTCAACGAGCCGTTCGACAACCACGACGTCATGGATCTGTGCGGCCGCGGGGTGATGGTCGAGTGGTTCAAGCGTGCCCGCGAGCGCCTGCCCGCCGACTGCCGCCTGTTCATCAATGACTACGGCATCGTCGCCGCTGGCGGCGCCACCGACACGCCGCACCAGCGCCACTACGCCGAGACGATCAAGTACCTGCTCGACCAGGGCGCGCCGGTCGAGGGCATCGGCGTGCAGAGCCACTTCGGTGGCCAGCCGACGCCGCCGCTCACCGCGCTCGCCATCCTCGACCGCTTCGCCGCCTTCCAGCGGCCGATCGTGGTCACCGAGTTCGACATCAACACCCAGGACGAGGACTACCAGACCGCCTACACCCGCGACTACCTGACCCTGTGCTTCTCGCACCCGGCGGTGACCGGCTTCCTCATGTGGGGCTTCTGGGAGGGCGCGCACTGGCTGCCGCAGGCGGCAATGCTGCGCCGCGACTGGACGGAGAAACCGAACCTGGCGGTGTGGCGCGAGCTGGTGCTGAAGCGCTGGTGGACCGACGTGACGGTGAAGACCGGCGCCGACGGCGTGGCCACGGTGCGCGGCTTCAAGGGCGCCTACACCGTCGAGGCGGCCGGCCGTACGGCAGTGGCGATGATCGGCGAGCAGCCGACCGAGGTCGCGCTGGGGCGCTGACGCGGTCTTCAGCGTCCGGCGGACCTGGACGACCCTCATGTCCGCGCTCAGCCCCAGCGGATCAGGATCCGGCACAGAGGCTCGACGCGCCCCGATCAGGCCAGCGCGAATCGCCGAGGCCCCAGGATCCGCAGCTTGCCAGATGCCAGCCACCGCTGCAGGCGCTCCTGGTCCAACCGCAGCAGGGCTTGCCACTGTGCCTCGTCGTGGGGCTGGTCCTTGCGGGAATCCAGGCCAACGGCCACCCGCACCGCAGCCGATCGGGCGCGGGCATCCTGGCGGACGGCATCGTAGGAGAGGGATCTCATGGGTGGGCGATGGCGTGGGCTTCGGCACGCAGTGTGCGCGCTGCGTCCGCGATGCCATTTGCGCTGGCCAGTGCCTCCACGGCCTCCCAATCCAAGCGGTCATGGTGCAGGACGGCCATCTCCAGTGCCCAGCGCCGATCATTCGCCCGCCGCTCGCTGATGGCGGCATAGAGCCGACCGATCACGAGGTCCTCAATGCCGATGACCGTCGCCGCCAGGCCGTCACCCATCTCAACCTCGGTGAGACGGTCATACGCGCCAGGCGCATAGGTCAGGGTCTGGCCAGGGAACTCCACCAGCAGGTCTGTGTCGGCCAGCGACCAGTAGCGACCACGCCGCTGAAAGCCTGATGCATCCAGGATGCGCTCGGCCTCCTCAGGGTGGAGCATCACCAGATCCATGTCGGCGGAGGCATAGCCGCCCGTGGTGTAGAACTCCACCGCTGAGCCGCCAACCACAATCGGGCGCTGGGCAGGCGTCGGACGTCCCAGCTTCTGGTTGAGCAGTGCGACGAAGAGGAGATTGCGCCGCAACCGATCCTCGGTCTGCCGCAGGCGGGCGATATCGTCGGCGGTGAACATCTCGGCCATGCCGTGAGGCTATTCCGCTGCGACCAGCGGGGAACCCGCAGGTGGCGGGGTGTTAGGGACGTCCTAAACGACCGTCCTGGCCGGGGGTCAACTCACCAGGTGGCGTCGTCGCGCACCCGGACATAGGACGATAAGCGCGGGACGCCGTCGTTCGACAGCTCCTGGTAGCGGAAGGAGATGCTCTCGGTGGTCTCTCCGTCGGCGAGGTCAGGCATGGTGGGTTCCGGGTCGCTGGAAGCCGTATCCGCTACTCGGCCTTCTTCTTCGGCGCCCGCGGCTTCTTCGGTGCCGCTTCCGCAGCCGGTGCGGCCGCAGCAGCAGGCGCGCCCGCGCCTGCCGGGTTCCACCCCTTCTTGATGTTCTCCTCGATCCAGACCGCGATCTGCGCGTCGGCCGAGGCGCGGTCGGCAGCGCTGCGCAGGGTGGTCTGCAGCGGCTCGGCGCGACCGGGCGAGAAGTCGGTGAAGAACAGCACCAGCGGCGGATGGTCGCGGCCGGGCTTGTTGGGCTGGATCAGGGCGTATTTGCGCACCGCCACCTGGCCCTTGAGCTCCTTGCTCCACACCTCGCGCTTGAGCAGCACGGCGCTGCCCGGCGCGGCGGCGGTCTGCACGGTGTCGGTCTCGAACTGCACCCGGCTGGTCAGCTGGGTCATGCCGCAGTCGCCGGCGTCCGGGCGCTTGTCGTCGCGCGCGCGCTGGAACACCGGGTGCAGCATCACCGCGGTGATCTGCTCGCCGAGCGGCTTCCATCCGGCGGCGGCGTCCCAGGCCAGGGCCATGCGGCGCATCGGCAGGTCGTCGCCGTCGCTGACCAGCAGGTCGGAGCAGCGCACCTCGACCACCAGCTCGGGGCGGACGAAGCGCGACAGCGTGCCTTCGCTGTTGGCCATGCGGAACGAGCTGGCTGCCGGCATCTTCTCCAGCTTGGCCAGCCAGGCGACGCGGTCCTCCTCGGAGAAGCCGCCGCCGACCGTGCCCAGCACCTGCCAGGTGCCGTCGTCGCGCTGCAGGCCCAGCGACAGTTCGCGCAGCTGGCGCTGCTCGCCGACCAAGCGCTCGCCGTAGGCGATGACCACCGCATCAAGGGTGAAGTGCGGTTTGATCTTGAAGGTCAGGTTCTGCTCGGTGCGGACGACCAGACCCTCGTGCTTCCCGGCCGCCACCCATTCGCGGTAGTGGCTGGCGGCGGCGGCCGAGTCGCCGGCGACGGTGGCGATGGTGCCGGCCTCGCCGAACAGGGCGTGCAGGCGGGCGAGACGCTCGCCATACGGTTTGCCCAGCACGTCGACGCCGGCGTCCTCGACCAGGTCGAAGGGATGGAAGGCGAAGGCCTTGGCCAGCGTCTCGTCGCCGAACGCGCTGGCGACGTGGTGCGAACGCGGCCGGCCATCAGCGATCGGCGCCACCAGTTCGCCGGCAACCAGCAGATCGGGCGCGCCCGTGAGCTTCGCCTCCAGCCCTTTGAGCAGCGGGATGCCGTGCAGCACGCGGCCGTTGTGCGCGCACAGCGCGAGGTCGCCGCCGCGTCGCACCAGGAACCACAGTTCGCCGTCGAGCTTGGGCGACATCCACATCGTGCCCTTGGGCAGCACGGCCTCGATGCGCGCCGATTCCAGCACGCGATAGTGCTTGGCGACCTGGCGCTTGTAGCGCAGCAGGCGGTCGAGCAGGGCGGCATCGGCGAGGCCGCCGACCGGCGCCTTGCGCCCGCCGGCGTAGGGGACGAACGAGGTGGACCATTCAGTCATGATGTTTGTCCTAATGGGAGGGGACCGGGGAGGGGCGAATCCTGGAGGCACGGGGGATAATGGCTGCTGCCATCCCGTGCCGGAGGGACCGAGCCCTTCCCCGTCAAGGAGCCGCCTTCAGTTCGAGGTTCGAGCAATGCAGCACCAGCAGGTAGCCCTCGCCGTCGACCCGGCCTTCGAGGAAGCCGCGGTAGGGCGTGCCGTTGAGGGTGAAGATCAGCGGTCCCTGGCCCTTCGGCCCGGCGCCGATGAACAGCAGCTTATTGGCCTCGTGCAACTGCTTGGCCATGCCGTGCAGGAAGTCGTAGGTCAGGCCGTTGACGTGGCGGATCTGGAAGGATTTGGCGAGGACGAACTTGTGGATCACCTCGTCGGCCGGCATCAGCCGGCCGGTCCACGGCAGGGCGGCGGCCTCCTCGCCGACCGTCGCCGGCACATCGGAGAAGTCCTGGCGCGACTTCTCGGCACCGTCGGGCCCGTAGACCACCTGCATGACGCGGGCGGCGTAAAGCACGCTGCCGTCCAGCCGCAGGTGGACGCGGGTGGCGCCGCGCAGGCGGCGGCCGACCTGCTCGATATCGATCTCGGGGTCGCCCGCGATCAGTGCCGCCGACACCGCGTCGAGCGAACCGTGGGTGCGCATCAGCGCGTCGAGCGAGGTCGCTTCGGTGGCCTTGATCAGACGTTCGAGGCGGACCTCGGAGCCGCCCGGACCGACCAGGTGGTGGCCGGAGCCGGTGCGCGGCGCGGTCTCCAGGGCGACCTGGGCGTCGCGTTTCTTGTCGTCGGTGAGGGAGATGAAGCGGGCCATGGTTCCCTCACATCATGCTGAAATCGAGGTCTTCTGACATGTCGTCGCCTTCGCCTGCCGCCGCCGGCGGCGCGGCGTCGCGGCGCACCAAGGCGAAGGCCGGAGCCGTGCCGAGCAGGGCGAAGGTGCCGGCCTCGTTGGCGACGAGGAACAGCATCTGCCGCGTATAGTCGTCACGGAAGTTGTAGGGGCAGCCGTAGACCTTGCCCGCCTTCAGCTCGGCGGCGAGGGTGGCGCCGACCGTCTCAGGGGTCAGCACATAGACGCTGTGCACGGCGTGGTCGAGCACGCGCGACGGCGGCAGCGGCCCTTCCAGCTCCTGCTCGACCCCGAGGGTGGCGGGAAGCTGCGCGACCTCGGCGCCCTGGTCGTCGACCGCCTGCAGGGCCGAGCGCTCGACCGTGCCGAAGGACTCGTCGACATAGAGCATGGCCAGGCCGCCGGAGGGGACCAGCGCAGCGCCGTCGGTCGACAGCCAGGCCGAGGCGCAGCGCTTGCCCTCGTCGTCGACGACCTGCCGTTCCTTGCGGCCATAGAGCCGTTCGCGGTCGAGCTTGGCGAAGGCGAAGCTGCTGGATTCGCCGCCCAGCCGTACAGCGATGGATTTCGCCATGAGGACTCCTCGGAAGGGTCGCAGCATGGGCGGGCTGTGTGGGCAGGTCAACCGTCCTGGAAAGCGGACACAGCCG
>JAIFKN010000314.1 GCA_020049615.1 bacterium
GACAGGCAGGCCGCCGATCGCGCTGGCGAGATGCAGGCCGGCCAGGGCGGTGGTCGCACGCCACCCCGGGGTGACGAAACCGCTGCCACGTTCGTCGACCGGGATGGGCGGAGCGCGCAGCTCCAGCACCGGCTGCGGGTGCAGGATGGCAGGGTCGAGTCGGCCGAGCTGCGCGTCGAGCGCCCAGTCGACGCCCTGCACCTGGCTGGGGATGTTGCCGCGCAGATCCTCGCCGGCACCGGACCGCGAGAGGATGGCCCAGCTGTCGACCACCGGAGCGAGTTTGGCCACGCCCTTGACGTGCTGGATGCTCCAGCGCCCGTCCGGCGTGTCGCGCAGCCCCTGCATCGCCACCCGCGGCTGCACCACGATGTCGGCCTCGTAGGCGCGGGCATTGACCGCCACCAGACGGTACCAGCCCTGGACCAGATCGACGATGACCACCGGCACGGCGACGGTCAGGGTGATCGCGGCCAGCGCCAGCCACGCCGCGCGGCGGCGCTTCAGCCAGCGGATACCGAGGTGGGCGGCGAGCACGCGCCGCAGGCTAGGGGGCGGGTAGGCACACGGAAGGCAGTACGCCGTCCGTCGCGTCGCGACATCGGGCGCCGAGCAGTGGTGGTGGCATACAATCGGCGCAGCCGATGCCGCCACGGTTTCGGAGCTTGCGACGAAACCGAGCTGCGACAAAGCCCCGGAGTAGGCCGGTAGGCCGTAGGGGCGTCAGCCCCTGGGCAGAAAGGCGGCGAGCACGCCGCGGACGTTAGGGTGCCGGGTGCGAGACGGAAGGTGGTTGCGGGGTCGCCGGCCGGAGCGGCTGGGGATGCCAGCCCATCAGGAAGACCAGGGCCACACAGCCGACGACGTAGGCCAGGCTGACGTGCCAGCCGTGGCGCAGCCACGCCCCGACCGACTTGGCCTCGGGGAAGGTGTTGGACAGGGCGACGCCGGCGCTGGAGCCGAACCAGATCATCGAGCCGCCGAAGCCGACCGCGTAGGCGAGCATGCCCCAGTCGTAATTGTCCTGGGCGATGGCCAGGGCGGTCAGCGGGATGTTGTCGAAGACGGCGCTGACGAAGCCGAGACCGCAGGCGGTCTGCCACGAGGGGGCCGGCAGCTTCTCGACCGGCATCATCGAGGCGCACAGCACCAGCGACAGCAGGAAGATGCTGCCCTTCACCGCGCCAGGCATCAGCGACCAGTCCGGTTTGCGCAGCGGCACGCTGATCAGGATGGCCAGCCACACGGCGGCGCCGATCCACGGGAACAGGTCACCGATGTCGGCGCGCCAGCTGCTGGCCAGCACGGTGTTCAGCAGCACGTTCATGCCGATGGCGAAGGCCAGGATCAGGGCGACGATGCCGAGTTGGGCCCAGTCGAGGTGCATGCCGGCCGGGGCATCCTTCTGGATCGGCTGATGCGCCTGCTGCTGGCGGGCGGCGATGAAGGCGACGATCAGCACGGCCGCGCCGGCGCCGACATACGCGTGCAGCACGTCGAGCGGCGAGGCGCCGCGGATCCACATCATCGTCGTGGTGGTGTCGCCGACCACGCTGCCGGCGCCGCCGGCGTTGCTGGCAGCGACGATGCCGGCCAGGAAGCCGATATGCACGCGCTTCTGGTAGACGACGGCTGCGATGGTGCCGCCGATCATCGCGGCGGCGATGTTGTCGAGGAAGCTCGACAGCACGAAGACCAGGAGCAGCAAGACGAACCCGCCCTTCCAGTCGTTCGGCAGGAAGCGTGGCAGCATCGCCGGGGCGTGGCTGCGCTCGAAGGCGCTGGCCAGCAGGGCGAAACCGGTGAGCAGGCCGAACAGATTCGCCAGGGTCACCCACTCGGCGCCGAGGTGGTGCAGCAGGCCGCCGATCCCCGGCTGGTGGCCATGGCCGAAGACCGAGAAGCCCAGCTTGTAGGCGACCAGCGCCCCCAGGCCGCACAGGGCGACCTTGAGGGTGTGGTGGTGGAACAGGGCCACGCCCAGCAGGGTCAGGGCGAAGATGCCGAACTCGACCGGGATCCCGGCGATCATCGGTCCGGGGAAGGCGTGGCCGGGGTCCATATCGGGCTGACTGGCGGAGGCTACGAGGTGCCTGGCAGAGCGGAAGAAGGCGCCGATAGCCCGTCACTATGCCCCTTTGACGTAGACCGTCTGCCTGATTGACGTCGAGTAGCCATCCCGTATCAGCGGACTCCTCGTGTCTACCCACACGCCAGGAGCCCCCAGTGCTGCATGAGCCATCAATCCCTGTAGGCAAGGATCCGGCTGGTCCGTACAAGACCAAGCTCGGCATCCGCATGTTCATCGCCTACTGCCTCTTCTATGCGGGCTTCGTGGCCATCAACCTGCTCAGCCCGAAGGCGATGGCTGCGACCGTGTTCATGGGCCTGAACCTGGCGACCGTATACGGCTTCGCGCTGATCATCGTCGCTCTCATCATGGCTCTGATCTACAATGCGCTGTGCACTGCCAAGGAGGCCGAACTGGCCGAGCCCGAGGTACCGGCAGCCAAGGGCGGGAACTGAACCATGGCCATCTTCGTCTTCCTCGCCTTCGTCCTCTTCGTCGTCGGCCTGTCGTTCTACCTCGGCCGCAAGACCAAGACCTCGGCCGGCTACTACGCCGCTGGCGGCCAGATCCACTGGGGCGTCAACGGCGTCGCCTTCGCCGGCGACTACCTGTCGGCGGCCTCATTCCTCGGCATCTGCGGCATGATCGCCACGGCCGGTTACGACGGCTTCCTCTATTCCATCGGCTACCTCGCCGGCTGGATCGTAGCCCTGTTCGTCATCGCCGAGCCGATGAAGCGCCTGGGCAAGTACACTTTTACCGACGCGGTCGACGCCAACTACAACTCGCGCGGCATCAAGCTGTGCGCTGCGATTAGCACCCTGGTCGTCTCGGTCTGCTACCTCATTCCGCAGATGGTCGGTGCCGGTGTGCTGGTCGAACCGCTGCTCGGGCTCGCCCACCACTGGGGCGTGATGATGGTCGGCGCGATCGTCATCACCATCGTCGCCACCGCCGGCATGTCCTCGACCACCTATGTGCAGTTCCTCAAGGGCGGTCTGCTCATCGTCTTCTCGACCATCCTGGTCGTCTGCGTGCTGGTGCGCGGCGTCTCGACCAAGCCCGACCAGGACGGCAAGGTGCCGTTCCATGAGTACGCCAGCCTCAGTGCGGTGAAGTCGGGCGACACCTTCACCGTTGCCGATGGCGGCTGGAGCGTCCTCGCGGTCAAGGAGGTCAAGGGCGGCATGCAGTTCGCCAAGCTGGGCAAGGAGGGCAAGGAGTCGTGGTGGTACGTCAGCACCGTCGACGACAAGGTCACGCTCAAGGAGGCCCAGTTCGCCGTGGTGAAGCCCGACGGCAAATACATCAACGGCGAGAAGGTCGTCGACGGCAAGCCCAAGCTCCGCCAGGTCGGCAACCTCGAGAGCCTCAAGGGCGATGCCGAGGCCAAGACCGGCAGTCTCGGACCGGTCGATTATCTCGCCACCATGACCGACAAGGACACCCTGGTGAAGACCTGGAAGTCGGCCGCGTTCGCCGACGGCGACAACAAGGTCACGGTCTACTACTCCAAGGTCGTCTCGGGTGAGAAGCTGCTGCGGCCCGGCCAGAAGTTCAAGGTCGAAGGCACCTGGCTGGAGAAGCTCGACTTCACCTCGCTGATGCTCGCCCTGTTCCTCGGCACCGCGGCCCTGCCGCACATCCTGATCCGCTACTACACCGTGCCGAACCAGGCCAGCGCGCGCAAGTCGACCATCGTGGCCATCGCCGCGATCGGCTTCTTCTATGTGCTGACCCTGTTCATGGGCCTGGGCGCGATGACCAACGGGGTGATCAACCCGGCCGACAGCAACATGTCGGCGCCGCTGCTGGCCAGGTCGTTCGGCGAACTGCTCTTCGCCATCATCTCGGCCATCGCCTTCGCCACCGTGCTCGGCACCGTCGCCGGCCTGATCGTCGCCGCCTCGGGCGCCGTGGCTCACGACCTGATGGACCGCTACATGAACGTCAAGATGGACGACAAGCAGAAGGTCTTCGCCGGCAAGACGGCGGCCTTCGTCATCGGCGGCATCGCCATCCTGCTCGGCATCCTGTTCAAGGGCATGAACGTGACCTTCCTGGTCGGCCTCGCCTTCGCGGTCGCGGCCTCGGCCAACCTGCCGGCGGTGCTCATGCTGCTGTTCTGGAAGAAGACCACGGCCAAGGGCATTGCCGCCTCGATCGCGGTCGGCATCATCTCCTCGCTGGCCCTGATCGCCTTCTCGCCCGAGCTGTACACGCTCTACGGCAAGAACCCGCTTGATGCGCCGATACCGCTCAACAACCCCGGCATCATCTCGATCCCGCTCAGCTTCATCACCCTGATCGTGGTCTCGCTGATGACGCCGAAGCCGGCCGAGCCGGTCAAGGCCTGAGGGTCATCCGTCCAGCGGCACCAGGGTGTTGCTGGCGGTGTCCCAGGCGGTCATCGCCGTGGCGGTGACCTCGGGCAGGACGATGAAGGTCGTGTCCAGGACCGTCGTCCGGGCCGCGATGTGGAAGTGCCCGTGGGCCCAGATCGCCGGGCGGCGGGACAGTCCCTCCCACAGGCGGCGCAGGGGCGCCTCGCCGCAATCGTCGGCCGGGCCGCTGTCGAAGCCGGCGGCATGCACATACTGGGCCACGCTGTAGGCGAGGTCGGGGTTGCCGCGCATGCCGACGCCGATGCCCGACGGGCAGGAATGGGTGGCGACGAAGTCAGGCGGGCGGACGGCGCAGGCGCTGAGGGTGGCGGCGACCTGCTCGTCGCTGATCACGTTGCCGTCGCGCTCCTGCGGCCGGTCGGCATGCAGCGCCCCGCCGAGGAAGGCGATGGTGCGGCCGCCGAGCCGGGCCAGGGAACCGCGCGGCTGGTAGCACAACCCATGCGCGGCCCAGGCCGTGGTCAACCCGCTGCGGCAGGCCTCGCGCAGGAAGGCGTGGTCCTCATGGTTGCCGCACAGGGCCAGCACCGGGATGGGGAAGCGCGGCCAGGCCCGTCCGGGGCCGAGCAGCTCGGGGCGGAAGCCGAGGTCGCCGAGCTGGATCACCGCCCCGGCGCCGGCGCCGGCGGCGGCCCGCACGCAGGCCAGCAGCCGATCCAGGTCGTCGTGCACGTCGCCGAGCAGGGCGACCTTCATGCGCCGACTCGGGCGAGGTTCTGCCGCAGGTTGTCGCGCAGGGCCTCCACTCCGGCGAGCGAACGCTTGAGCAGGGCGCGGTCCCAGGCCGAGAGCGCGGCGGGATCGACGTGGTCGCCACCGCCCGGGCTGGTGCGGGTCTGCACGCGCAGGCCGAGGAGGAAGCGCCAGCTGTGGAGGGCCTCGCCGACCAGGTCGGCCGGCAGTTGGCCGGTGGTGGCGAGGAAGCGCAGCCGCGCGCCGGTGCCGTGCTCGGCCAAGCCGTGCGGCAGGGCCTTGATGCGGGCGAAGCCGGCGATGTGCAGCATGGCCAGCTTGAGGTCGGTGGTGCCCTGGCGTTCGTCATCCGGGCGGATCGAGCCGAACAAGCCGAGCGGCGAGCGGGCCTGCAGCGCCGCCTGGGTCAGCTGGACGAGGAACACCGGTCGGGCGGCGACCTCGGCGCGGATGCTGGCCGCCAGTTCACTGGCGATGGTCGCATCGCCCCACAGCGGGCGCTGGTCGAAGAACACCGACACCTCGAGCAGGGCCTGGGGTTCCGCGTTGTTGATCCAGTGCGCGTAGCGCGCTTTCCACTCGGCGAGTGGCAGGCACCAGCGCGCCTCGGCGGAGTGGTAGCCGTTGTGGCAGCGCGGCCAGCCGGCGGCGTGGTAGCGCGCCACGACGTTGGTGGCGAAGGCGTGGAACCAGCGCGGGTCGGCGCCATCGGCGAAGACCAGGGTGTTGTCCTGGTCGCCGCCTGGCAGCAGCTCGCGCCGGCCCTGGCTGCCGACCGCCAGCAGCACGCAGGGCGCCGGCGGCGGGCCGAGCTCGGCGCTGGCCAGGGCGATGCAGCGCTGCATCACCGCGTCGGCGACGCGGGTGCCCTCGGCGGCGGCCAGTTCGGGGTCGAGGCGCACGCGTGCGAGCGAGGCCATCCACGCGCCGAGCTGCTGGTAGATCGCCGGCAGGGCGGCCTGCTCGGCGGTCGCGGCCGAGGTCGCCAGCTGGCCCGGCCCCTGGCGCAGGGCCTCCAGCAGATGCGCGGCGGTCAGCAACCGCGGTTCGCCGTCGGCGCTGGTGACGACCAGGCGGCCGACCCGTCCGAGGGTCATGGCGTCGGCGGCGGCCGACAAGGTCGCTTCGGGTGGCAGAGTGCGGACCGGGGCGCTCATCGCGGCGTAGCCGGTGGCTCCGCCGCGCCGGGCCAGGTCGCCGGCGGTGACCAGGCCGGCGATGCCGCCATCGGGGGCGGTGAGCAGGGCGGCCGAGCCGCCTTCGGCGGCGAGGCGGGCGATGATCTCGGCCGGGGTCGCGGTCAGCGGCAGCCGCGGCACCGGCCCGGCCACGCCTGCGGCTGGCACCAGCAGGCCGGCCTGGGCCGCCGCGGCGCGATCGTTGAGCGCTTCGGCGGCGGCCCGCCGGGCGCCTTCATCCGGCGACTGGCGTCCGGCGACGAGGTCGCGCGCCGTCACCACCAGGGTCTGCTGGCCATGCACCAGCACCGGTTCGGCTTCGACCAGCGCCGGCACCGGTCCGGCGGCGGCGGCCAGCAGCACCTGGCGCGGTCCGGCGGAGCCGCCGGCGGTGAGCATGCGGTCGGCGGGATCGGCGAACAGCGCGTCGGCCGTGGCAGGCGTGCCGCCAAGCAGTTCGCCGGCGCGGCGGTTGGCACCGGTGATGCGGCCGTCGACCACCAGCCACACCGCTTCGCTGGAGGCGTGGGCCAGGGCTTCGAGCCGGGCGTGCGAGCGGGCGAGCTCGGCTTCGGCGGCGCGGCGGGCGCGCTCGCTGGTCCAGCCCTGGCGCAGACCGAGGGCGACGAGGGCGGCGACCAGCAGGCCGATCCCGGCGGCGATCCAGCCGAGCTGGCGCGTCGTGCGCGCCGTCTCCGCCTCGACGTCGTGCAGGTAGATGCCGCTGCCGACCACCCAGCCCCAGGCTGCGAAGCCGCGCACGTAGGACATCTTCGGCTCGATGCGGGCTGCGTCGTCCTTCCATTGCCAGCGGTAGCTGATGAAGCCCTCGCCGGCGCCGGCGACCAGGGCCGCGCTGGCGGCGAACAGGCGTACTCCGTCCGGATCGGCATAGGCCGTCAGGTCCTGGCCCTCGAGGTCGGGACGGTACGGGTGCGCGATCATCCGGCAGCCGCGGTCGATGATCCAGAGGTAGTCCTTGCTGGCATCGCCGTAGCGCAGGGCGCGCAGGTCGGCGGCGGCCTGCGCCTGGGCGGTGGCGCGGTCGATCGTGCCGGACGTCTCGGCAGCGTGGTGGCGTTCGCACAGGCTGAGGGCCGAGGCGACGATGGCGCGCAGGGTCTCGCGCTTGCGCTCGAGCAGGGCCTCGGTCGTGGCCGGGATGATCAGCAGCCAGACGGCGGCCGCGAACAGGGCGATGGCCAGCAGCGGCGGGGCGACCAGCCGGAGGACGGCGAAGCGGTGGCTGGGCGGGGCGACGGGTGGCACCCCGGCAGCCTATCAGTGCGCCGGCGGTTGGGGATGGGCCAGGCGCCGGCAGAGCGCGAATCCGGCCACGCCGGCGATCAGCGAGGCGGCGAGGATGGCGGCCTTGGCGATCGCCTGGTGGGTCGGGTCGGCCTCGCCGAAGGCCAGGCCGGAGATGAAGATCGCCATGGTGAAGCCGACACCCGCCAGCACGCCGGCGGCGAGCAGGCAGGCGCGGTTGAGACCTTCAGGCAGGGCCGCCCAGCCGAGTCGTACCGCGATCAGACTGGCGGCGACGATGCCGATCGGCTTGCCCAGTATCAATCCGAGGTCGATGCCCACGTCCAGGGACCGGGCGCGATCCGAAGATCAGGCAGGGGGGGGCGACATCCTGGCCTGTGGTTTCCGGCCGTGAGGCGATGTAGGCCGCCAGTACGGGACCCAGGCGGCCAACGGCCGTCTGCGCGGCGGCGA